>JAINDL010000111.1 GCA_019931245.1 Bryobacteraceae bacterium CoA2 C42 | reverse complement strand
GCGGGTGGAGGTGGTCGATTCCGGGCAGGGGATTCCGGCCGAGGTGCTGCACCGGATCTATGATCCGTTTTTTACGACAAAAGGCGCCAAGAAGGGGACGGGTCTCGGTTTGTCGATCACCTACGGTATTGTGAAAGAGCACGGCGGATCGATTGTGGCGGATTCTACGCCGGGAGAAGGCACCCGGTTCACGCTCGCCTTTCCGCTGGTGTTGAAACCCGTTGAGGAAACCGTGAATGCCCACCGCCCCTAAGGGCCGAATCTTAATCATCGACGACGAAGAAGATATTCGGGAGTCGCTTGAAACATTACTAACGCTCGAAGGTTACACGGTGGAGCTGGCGCCGCTGGCCAACGCCGGGCTGCGCCGCATGGAGCAATCCACCTACGACCTGGTGCTGCTCGACCTGATGATGCCGGATAAGTCGGGCATGGAGGTGCTGGCCGAGGTGCGGCAGCGCGACCGGACGACGCCGATCTTTCTGATTACCGCCTACGGCTCGATTGACGTGGCGGTGCAGGCGCTGAAATCGGGGGCGAACGACTACTTCTCAAAGCCCTGGGATAACGAAAAGCTGCTGCTCGAAATTGAGCGGCAGATTGCCAAGAACCAGTTGGAGCGGGAGAACACCGAGCTGAAGCGGGCGCTGAAGCAGCGGTACTCGTTTCCGAACATCGTCGGCAAGAGCGAGCGGATGCTGAAGGTGCTCGACCTGGTGGCGCAGGTGGCGCCGTCGCGGGCGACGATTCTGATAACCGGCGAGACGGGTACCGGTAAAGAATTGATCGCCAAGTCGATCCACACGAACTCGACGCGGTCCGAGCAGCCGTTCGTGGCGGTGAACTCGGGCGGACTACCGCCGGATCTGCTCGAATCGACGCTGTTCGGCCACGTGAAGGGAGCGTTCACCGGGGCGATTGCCTCGCACAAGGGCATGTTTGAGATTGCCAACCGGGGCACGATTTTCTTTGACGAGATCGGGAATATCTCGCTCGAAACCCAGGCGAAACTGCTGCGGGTGATTCAGGAGCGGGAGTTCATGCCGCTGGGGTCCACCGAGGTTATGCAGGTGGATGTGCGGCTGGTGGCGGCAACCAATGAAGACCTGAAAAAGCTGGTGGAGGAGAAGCGGTTTCGCGAGGACCTCTATTACCGCCTGAATGTGATCAACATTCCGCTGCCCGCGCTGCGGGAGCGGAAAGAAGACATTCCTCTGTTGATTCAGCACTTTTTCGACCGGTTCTGCCAGGAGAACGGGAAGTTTCTGAACGCCGAGGGGAAGTCGACGCTGCGGTTTGAACCGGATGCGCTGCAGTTGCTGATGGAGCATAACTGGCCGGGGAACGTGCGGGAGTTGGAGAACGCGGTGGAGCGGGCGGTGGTGCTGGCGAATGAGACGGTGGTGCCGGTGACGGTGCTGCCGGATACGCTGCTGCATTCGGGCGGCATCAAGATTCGCACGGACGATACCGGGAACGTGCCGGCGGATGCTTCGCTGTACGAGATTGTGGCGGCGTTTGAGCGGAAGCGGATTATCCAGGTGCTCGAGACGGTGAACTTCTCGCAGACCGAGGCGGCCGAGATGCTGCGGATTCCGCTGTCGACGCTGAACCAGAAGATTAAGCGGCTGGCGATTGACGTAAAAAAGGGCGCGCGGGCGGCGAGCTAACGGCTCCAGAGCAGCCAGACGAAGAACGGCCCGCCGAGCAGGGCCGTGGTGACGCCGACGGGGATCTCGACGGGGGCGAGGACGGTGCGGGAGAGCGTATCGCAGAGGACGAGGAAGGCGCCGCCGGCGAGCAGGGAGAGGGGCAGGAGCAGGCGGTAGTCAGGGCCGCAGAGGCGGCGGAGCAGATGGGGTACGATGAGGCCGACAAAGCCGATGGGCCCCGTAATGGCGGTGACGGTGCCGACCAGCCAGGCGCCCACGGCAAAGCTCTGCCAGTTGAGGCCGCGATGGTCGATGCCGCGGCCGGCGGCCCAGGCTTCGCCGAGCATGAGCACGTTTAACAGGCGCGCCTGGCGGATACTCCAGGCGGCGCCCAGGGCGACGGCGGCGGCGAGGGCGGCGAGAACGGGGTAGGAGACGGCGTCGATGCCGCCCATGAGCCAGTGGGCGATTTGGAAGGAGCGCGTGATGCCCGCGAGGCTGTGCAGGAGCAGGATGAGGGCGGTCGAGATGCCGCTGAGGGCAATGCCGGTGAGCAGGAGGGTGAACGAGGAGAAGCGCTGGATGCGGGCGAGGGCGGCGACGAGCGCGATGACCAGGCCCGCGCCGGCGAGCGCGGCGATCCAGACGAGGGGGAAACCGGTCTCTTCGCCGCTGCCGAGGGCGATGGCGGCCACGGCGCCGAGGGCGGCGGCGGAGGTGACGCCGAGGCTGGACGGGGTGGCGAGGGCTTCGCGGAGGACGGCCTGATAGAGCGCGCCGGCGAGCGAGAGCGCGGCGCCGGCGAGGAAGGCGAGCAGGGTGCGAGGGACGCGGAGGTTGAGGAAGATCTCCCAGTCCGGGGACTCGCCGCGCCAGAGTTTGCCGTAGTCCATGCCGGAGCCGCCGAGGAAGGGGGTTAGCACGGTGACGGCGAGGGCAGCCGCGGCGGCGACGGCGAGGAGGGCGGTGATGGGGCGGCGGGGGTCAGTGGCCATAGGTGAGGAAGACCCGTCCTTCCGGGTTTTGGTGCCAGTGGAAGGGGACGCGGAAGACCTGTTCGAGGCGGGCGGGTTCGAGCGCGGCGCAGGGGTTGCCGTCGGCGGCGAGGCGGCCTTGGTCGAGTAGCCAGATGCGGTCACAGTGCTGGGCGGCGAGGGCGAGGTGGTGGGTGACGACGAGGACGAGATGGCCGGTCTGCTTGAGTTCGCCGAACAGTTCCCACATGGCGGCTTCGTTTTCGGGATCGAGGTGGGCGCTCGGTTCATCGAGCAGGAGGATGGGCGCGGCCTGGCAGACGGCGGCGGCGAGGAGCACGCGCTGCTTTTCGCCGCCGCTGAGGGCGGCGAAGGGGCGGCCGCGGAAGGCGGTAAGGCGGGTGTGGCGCAGGGCTTGTTCCATGGCGGCGTAGTCGGCTTCGCTTTCAAAGAGGCCGGAGCCGTGGGGGAGGCGGCCGGTGAGGACGACCTGTTCGACGGTGAGCGGGACATCGGCGGGGACGAGTTGGGGGACGTGGGCGATCTGGCGGCAGAGGAGTTCGCGCGGCAGACCGTGGACGGGCTGATCGCCGAGGGTGCACTGACCGGCGGTGGGGGTCCGCTGGCCGGCGATGAGGTCGAGCAGGGTGGATTTCCCGGCGCCGTTGGGGCCGACGATGCCGATGACGGCGGGGGTGTCGGCGACGGCATCGATGCCGTGAAGGACCGGCGGTTGGCCGGGGTAGGCAAACTGGAGGGCTTCGAGGGAGAGGGGGATCATTGCAGCATGGTGCGGAAGGCGGCTGCCGCGTCAATGACGCGCGGGCCGGGGACGACGTAGATGTCCGAAGCGACGGCGAAGATCTTCTGGCGCTGGGCGGCGCGGAGGCCGGGGATGGTGTTCCAGAGGCGGACGACGGCGGCGGTGTGGGCGGGGGAGACGCCCTGGGTAAAGGTCATGTCGCCCATGTCGACGATGACATCGGGGTTGAGGCGGAGGACGCCTTCGACGGAGATTTTGGGATAGGCGACGGGGGAATCGGCCAACACGTTGCGGCCTCCGGCGGCGGCGATGAGGTCGTTGAGGTAGGAGCCTTTGCCGACGGCCAACATGCCGTCGAGGCGGCCGGGGGTGCGGCCGACGATGAATAAGAGCGTGGGGGGCGAGGGGCCGGCGGTTTGGCGGCGCAGGGCGTCGAGGCTCTGCCGCAGCTTGGCTTCGAGGGCGCTGCCTTCGCGGGGGCGGCCCGCGGCCTGGCCGATGGTGGTGGCGGAGCGGAGGGTTTCATCGAGCGTCGTGTTGCGGAGGGCGAGCGTTGCGATGCCGGCGGCGCGGAGTTGGCGGACGATTTGGGGATGTTCGGCGTGGACGAGGACGAGGTTCGGGCGGAGGCGAATGATCGCCTCCACGTTGGGTTCGAGATAGGTGCCGATGCGGGGAAGCCGGTCAACGGCGGGGGGGTAGTGGCAGTAGGTGGAGACGGCGACGACGCGGTCGCCGGCACCGAGGGCGAAGAGCATCTCCGTAAAGCTGGGCGCCGTCGAGACGATGCGTTCCGGGACGGCGGCAGCGAGCAGGAGGAGCCAGATCATTGGAAGAGCACCTGGAGACCGACGAGGCCCGTGGCGCCGGGGGCGCGGAAGCCGTTTTCGTAGTAGGTCCGGTTGAGGATTTGGTCGCCTTTGCCGTAGAGGCGGACCGAGTAGGCGTCGGTGCGGAGGAGGTCGTGGCTGAGGACGACGTCGATTTTGGTGGCGCCCACGAAGAGAAAAGCCCGGCTGCCGGAGCCGGCAAAGAAGGCGTTGTAGTAGCTCGAGGAGCGGAACAGGTCGACGGTGAGTTCGGTCCGGCGGCCGAGTTGTTGGGTGGCGACGGCGGTCCAGGAGTGGCGGGGGATGCCGAGGGCGTCGCGGAGGCCGCGGACGGTGATGTCGCGGTCGGTATCGGAGTTGACGAACCAGTAGGACGACCGCAGCATGGTGCCGCGGACGGGGCGCAGTTCGAGCGAGGTCTCGAGGCCCCGGGAGATGCCGCCCGGGCCATTGTAGTAGCCCGAGGTGCGGCGGAAGGGGTCCGTGGCGGGGCGGACGATGCTGGCCGAGGAGTCGAATTGCGTGTTGGACACGGTACGGGTGTAGAAGAGGGTTCCGCTGATGCGTAGTTTATCGCGGAGCAGGTATTGGTCGACGCCGCCGTCGGCCGAGTTGTAGCGGTCCGGGGCGAGGCGGGGGTCGCCGTAAGGGCTGTAGGCGACGCCGCCGAGGGCGGAGCTGAAGAAGAAGCCGGAGCCGTAGCGTTCGTAGAGTCCGGGGGCGCGGTAGGCGTTGCCGGCGTGGGCGCGGAGCTTGGTGCCGGAGCGGGGGAAGAAGTAGGCCAGGGCGGCATCGGCGGTCCAGGCGCGGGGGGCGGTGGCGACGGCGGCGTTCTGGTAGTTGTTGGCGTTGCCGGTGTAGACGAAGACGGGGCGGTCGAGGCGGAAATCCTGGGTGCGGCCGGAGAGGGAGAGTTGGAGGCGGCGGCCGGCGAAGGCCATTTGGCTGGCGAAATAGAGGGCGTTCGAGCGCTGGGCGGCGCGGGTTTCGACGGCGACGCGCGTTGCGTTGGGGACGCGGTTATCGTCGGCGTTGCGATAGGTTTCGCGTTCAAACTCGTAGCCGCCCGAGAGGGTCCACCAGGAGGCGGGGCGCCAGTTGAGGCGGGCGTCGGCGGTGTCGATGTTGCCGTCGAAATTGCTGAGGTTGGAGACGGCGGGTTGGAAGCCGGGGCCGGCTGGACCGTTTTGAAAGTTGCGGGCGGTGTTGAGGCGTTGGAAGCTGGCTTGGAGGTCGAGGGTGGGCGCGAGGATCTGGCGGAAGATGAAGGCGGTACTGTAGAAGCGGCCGGAGCGGCGGCTATCGGGGTCGTCGCGGCCGGGGAAGTAGGTGCGGCCGGGGAGAGCCGGGATGATGCCGGTGGCGGGCCAGTTGGCGGCGGGGATGCCGCTGGTGGTGGGGCTGGCGTTGGTCTGGACGAAGTCGTCGGAGAGGAACAGCCGGGCGGAGAGAGAGGACGAGGCCGCGAGAGCATATTTGGCGAAGGCCTGGGCGCCGGAGCTGCGGGAGGAGTCGTTGCCGTCGATGCCTTGGAGGACGTTGATGTGGAGCAGGCCGGCGCTGTAGGCGAGCTTTTTTACGGAGCCGCCGGCGTTGGCGCGGGCGCGGAGGAGGCCGAGTCCGCCGCCTTCGACGAGGATGCCGCCGTGGGCGGGACCGCCGCCGGAGTCCGAGACCAGATTGATGGTGCTGCCGGCGGCGTTGGTGCCATAGAGCGAAGAGCCGGAGCCGCGGAGAACTTCGACGCGGCTCAGGTTGATGAGATTGAGATTGCCGATGAAGCCGCTGGCGTCGGCCTGGATAGCGGCGACGTCGCGGAAGCGGAGCCCGTCGATGAGGACGGCGGTGGCTTCGGCGCGGAGGCCGCGGGAGCGGATGGTGGTGAGTTGGCCGGGGCCGCCGAGGTTGCGGATGAGGAGGCCGGGGACGTCGCGGAGGGCTTCGGCGAGGTTGTTTTCGTTGCGGCGGGTGAGGCCGTCGGCGTCGAGGAGGCTGGTGGACTTGGCGGCTTCGTCCAGGTTCTGGGCGGCGCCTTCGGCGGTGACAACGATGCTTTGATCGACCCCGGCGACTTCCAGGCGGATGGTCTGGTTATCCTCTACTTCCCGCGAGACGCGACGGAAGCCTTCGGCGGCCACTTCGATCAGGGCGCGGCCCGCGGTGTTGGCGAAGGTGAAACGACCGGCCTGGGTGCGGGTTCGTTCGACGGTGTTGCCGCGGTAGAGCGTCACTTGGGCGCCATCTACCGGCCGGCCCTGCGGATCTTCGACGATTCCGTGAAGGGCGGCAAAACACAAAAGAAATAAAGAAATCATCACGCTCCTGCCCCTCCCTCGAGGGCATAGTGAAATCAGCCATGGGTGGCTGGTCCGGGCAGGTCTTCGGACTTCAGGGCGCTTGCGCCTACCGGCGGCTACTTCCCAACCCGAACTGGCGAGTCAGTGTGTGCATGCCGCTTTCGTTCCCTGTTACCGCTGCGGGGCAGTCCTGGAGTTCCACCAGGTTCCCTTTTAATCTCCCGCGGGTGAGCGGGAGAACCTTGGACCTACCCAGAATAGCACGGCAGCGAGGGAGGCAAGCGTTAGCAGGGCGGCGCCGAGGAGGACGGAGCGGGGCCGGTAAACGAGGTCGATGGTATGAGCACCGGCCGGGGCGACGACGCCGCGGACGAGCGTATAGGCTTCGTAGATGGGCGTGGGCTGGCCGTCGACGGTGGCGGACCAGCCGGGGGCGTAGGTATCGGCGGGATGACCATGCCGCGGCAGGCCATGTTCACGTCGAGGACGACGCGGCCGGGGGTATGGCTGCGGACGGCGACCTGATCGGGGTTGGCGCAGGTTTCGAGGGCGGGCGGGTCGACGTCGAGGAAGCTCTTGCGGGCGAGTTCGGGTTCGAGTTGGGTGAGATGGTCGCCGGCGCCGCGGCGGTCGGCGATGCGGAAGACTTCGTGAACGCTGAAGGCCCGGGGGAGGACATCGGGGTTGGCGAAGACCTTGAGGCTGGAGGCGCCGGTGAACACGTCCTGCTTATGAAAATCGGTGGGCTGGTTGCCGACGGCGAAGGCGACGCCGAGCAGGCGCTTGGCGGCCGGGGTGTGGAGGGCGTGCTGGCGGACGTTGAGCGGCATGCTGGCGAGGTAGCCGCCGTCCTGGGCAACGCCGTGCCAGTCGCCGAAGTTGTAGGGGATCAGTTTATCGTCCACGACCACGCGCCGACGGCCGGGCTGTTGGCGGAGGAATCGGGCGATGTCGTCGTGGGAGCGGAGCGAACTGAGCAAGCCCAGGGCGGAGGTGTTGGAGCGGTGGGTGAAAAAGGAGGTGCCGCCGTTGCTGATTTCGACGATGGCGAGCAGGAGGGCGCCCGTGCAGAGCCCGGGCCAGGTGATATTGCGTGATTGCCAGGCGTAGAGGAGTAGGCCAAAGAGCAGGGCCGTGAGGGCGATCATGAAGTCGTTGTCGTCGGCGCGCGGTTCGAAGGTTTTCGCTTTGATGAGCCCGATGCGGAGCAGGAAGACGACGCCGCCGAAGGTGAGGGCGGCGTGGCGGAGGCGGGGCAGCCAGGGGCTGGCGGGTTGTTCGCAGAGGCGGTCGAGCCCGAGGGCGGCGAGCATGGCGGCGCCGCAGGAGAACAGGACGATGGCCATGGAGGGGCTGCGGGCCTTGTCGATCTCCGGCAGGAGGCTGTAGAGGATGCCGTGCAGGGCGGTGTAGCCGGAGAGCGAGTAGAACAGTCCGCCCACGGCGACACCGGCCATGGCGCGGGCGGGCCAGTGGCGCCAGGCGAGGGCAAGGCCGGCGAGGGCCAGGGCGAAGATCGTGATGCCCAGAAAGGGATCGGAGTGGACAAACAGGCCGGGAAAGAGGATCCCGAGCAGGGAAGGGGGCTGGAGGCCGTATTCGCTCAGGACGTTGTAGGGGACTTTCTGGCTCCAGGTGAGGGGCTCGGGGGCGCCCACCCAGCGGATGGCCTGGCGTCCGTACTCCATGGCGGGAAGGATCTGCAGGGCGCCGGCGGCCGCGGCCATCAGCCAGAAGGCGCCGCAGGGTACGGCGAGACGGCGGTTGCGAACGAGCATCCAGGCCCACAGGCTTGCGGCGGCGAGGGAGAGGAAGATGGGGATCTGATGATGGCCGCTGAGCCAGGCAATGCCGAGGGCGAAGCCGCCGAGGGCGGCCGGGCGGAGCGGCTGGGCGGCGCGGGCGGCGCGGAGCAGACACAGGAGGACGAGCGGAATCCAGGTGGCGCCGTTGAACATCTGGGGCCAGTCCAGGCGGCCAAGCAGGCCGGTGAGTGGGAAGGCAACGCCGCCCAGGACGGCGGCCCAGCGCCGGCAGCCGAGTTCGCGGGCCAGGCGGTAAGCGAACACCGCCATGAGCAGGTGGGTGAGGACGTAGTACCAGTGGAGGACTTTCGTGCTGAGGTAGCCGTCGCGGAGCGGCATCAGGAACAGGAGCCAGTTCAGCGGGTAGGCGGCGCCGGGCTGGGCTTGGCCGATGAGGGACTGGCCGCCGTAGTGGTAGGGATCCCAGAGAGCGATGCGGCCGGCCTGCCATTCGCGGGCCTGGAACTGGAGCCAGGGGAGAACCTGGTTGACGTTATCCTGGCCGCCGAGCCAGGTAAACTGATCGGTGAGGACGAGCTTCCAGTAGACGCCGAGGATGACGGCGACCAGAAGCAGGGCGGCGGTCCACCGGCTCAGGTCGGGCTGGTCGACGGAGGGAGGCGTCTGACTCATCGGAAGTGACAAAGGAAGCCGATGTGGAAGCGCAGGGCGGTGAGGACCTGGTCGCATTCGACGTACTCGGCGGCGGTGTGGGCGCGGTCGATGCTGCCGGGGCCGAAGATGAGGCTGGGGACGCCGGCGCGGGCGAGCTTACTGGCATCGCTGCCGTAGGGGACGCCGGTGGGGGCAGGGTCGAGGCCGAGGCTAGTCAGGACCTGTTGGGCGGTGAGGACGGCGGTGGCGGTGGGGTCGGTTTCGAGGGGACCGTCAGCGAGGTAGGGCGGGTCGAACTCGAGGGTGAGGCCGGGGAGTTCGGCGAGGCGGGCGTTGGTGGCGGCCCAGACGGCGTGGGGGTCTTCGCCGGGGAGAAGGCGGCGGTCGATGGCGATTTCGCAGAGTTCCGGGACGAAGTTGATCTGCTCGCCACCGCGGATGAGGCCGACGTTCCGGGTGGCCGGGCCGAGGAGCGGATGGGCGGGGGTGAGAATGGGTTCTTCGAGGGCGGCGAGGACGCGGCCCATGTCTTGAATCGCGTTGCGGCCGAGGTGCGGCTTGGCGCTGTGGGCGGCCACGCCGCGGGTGCGCAGGCGCCAGCGCAGGACGCCCTTGGCGGCGGTGACGGCGCGGAGTTCGGTGGGCTCGGCGACGATGGCGGCCTGGGCGTGGAGCGGCTCTTCGCACAGTTTGCGCACGCCGAGGAAGGTGTACTCTTCGTCGACCACGGCGGCGAGCCAGACTTCACAGGCGGGCGTTATCCCGTTTTCCTTGAGATGGGCCAGCGCGTGCATCATGGTGGCGAGGCCGGCCTTGGTGTCGCAGGAGCCGCGGCCGTAGAGTTTGCCATCGGCGATGACGGGGTTGAAGGGATCGATGGTCATGCCCGCGGTGGAGACGGTGTCCATGTGGGCTTCGAGGATGATGCGGCGGCCTGGTTGGGCGCCGGGGATCCGGGCGATGACGTTATCGCGGCCGGGAACGACGGTTTGGCGCCACGTCTCGATGCCGCGGCGGGTGAAGAAAGCTTCGACGTAGCGGGCTACTTCCTCTTCGCCGACGCCGCCTTCGTAGGAGGGGTTGATGCTGTTGATGCGTACCAGGTCGGCGAGCGTTTGCAAAACGTCGTTCATAGATTTTACTGTCCAGTATACTGGCGGATGCCATGGCACGATTTGTTGATGCGCATGTCCATATCTGGACCGATGATGTGGCGCGGTATCCGCGGGCGGCCGGGGAGCGGGACTACTCGCCGCGGCGGTTTACGCCCGCGGACCTGTTTGCCCATTCCAAGCCGGCGGGCGTGGCGCGGATCGTATTGATCCAGATGAGCTTTTACCGCTTCGATAACTCGTACATGCTGGAGGCGATGCGGACGCATCCGGGGGTGTTCGGGGGCGTGGGGATTGTGGATCACCGGGGGGCGGATCCGGCGCGGGAGATGAAGAAGTTGGCGGCGCAGGGGGTGCGCGGTTTCCGGTTGGTTGGCGGCAACGACTTCGCACTGCCGGGGATCGAGGCGATGTGGCGGGCGGGCGCCGAGCAGAATCTGGCGATGTGCATGCTGCTGGGGCCGGAGGCGTTGCCGGCGCTCGACCGGATGTGTGAGCGGTTTCCGCGGACGCCGGTGGTGATCGACCATTTCGCGCGGATCGGGGCCGATGGGACGATTCGGGATGCCGATATCCGGGCGCTGTCGGCGTTGGCGCGGCATCCGCTCGTGAAGGTGAAGGCTTCGGCGTTCTACGCGCTGGGCCGGAAGCAGGCGCCGTATACCGATTTGAAGCCGCTGTTCCGGCGGGTGTTTGAGGACTTCGGGCCGCGGCGGGTGATGTGGGCGAGCGACGGCCCGTTTCAGGTGGAAAACGGTCACCAATACGCGCCGTCGCTGGCGTTGATTACCGAGCAGATGCCGTTTCTGTCGGCCGAGGATCGGGATTGGGTGCTGCGCCGGACGGCGGAGGCAACGTTTTTTCGCCGATAAGGAGCGGATACAATAGCGGCAACGCGATGATGCGCAAGCTCTTCTCCCTCCTTTTCTTTGGGTCCGTGATCTTTGCTCAGCCCCCGGCGGAGGATCACTTTGAAAAGAAGGTCCGGCCGGTGCTCGTGAAGCGCTGCCAGGGCTGCCACAACGCGCGGGCCGGGCAGGCGGGTCTGGACCTGACTTCAGCGGCCGGTTTGCGCAAGGGCGCGGATACGGGGCCGGTGGTGGTGGCGGGCGATGCGGCGGCAAGCCGGCTGCTGCAGGTGACGAGCTATCTCGAACGGATGAAGATGCCGCCGACGGGTAAGCTGCCGGACGAGGAGTTGGCGGCGCTGCGGACTTGGGTCGAGCGGGGAGCGGTGTGGCCAGGCGCCGGGTCGGAGACGGTCGGGCCGGTCCGTGTCGCCAAGAAGGGGTATAGCCGGGCGCAGAAGGAGTTCTGGTCGTTCCGGCGCTTGGAAAAACCGGCGCCGCCGGCGGTGCGGAATGAGGGTTGGCTGCGGACGCCGGTCGACCGGTTCATCCTGGCTAAGCTTGAGGCCGCGCAACTGCAGCCCGCGCCGCCGGCCGACAAACGGACGCTGCTGCACCGCGTGACGCTCGATTTGACCGGGCTGCCGCCAACCGCCGAAGAGGCCGATGCGTTTGTGGCCGACGGGTCGGACGGGGCGTTTGCGAAGGTGGTCGACCGGCTGCTGGCTTCGCCGCGTTACGGCGAAAAGTGGGGACGTCACTGGATGGACGTCGCCCGTTACGCTGATTCGACCGGCGCCGACGAGGACTACCGCTACCCGCACGCCTGGCGCTATCGCGACTATGTGATCAACGCATTTAACGCCGATGTGCCGTACGACCGGTTTATCCGCGAACAGATCGCGGGAGATCTGCTGCCGCCGTCGCCGGGCGAGGCGGTGAATACGGCGGGCATCGTGGCCACGGGCTTCCTGGCGCTGGGGCCGAAGCTGGTAGCCGAACAGGACAAGGTGAAAATGTTTTATGACATCGTCGACGAGCAGATCGATGTCGCCGGCAAAGCGATTCTGGGGTTGACCATCTCCTGCGCGCGCTGCCATGACCATAAGTTCGATCCGGTATCGACTAAGGACTACTATTCGCTGGCGTCGATTTTTGCGAGCACCAAGCAGTTGGCGCAAATTGAAGGGACGGTGTCGAAGCTCTACTACGCGCCGCTGGTGGCCAAGCCGCAGGCGGCCGAGTTTGAAGCCCATCAGAAGCTGGTCGCCGCCAAGCAGGCGGAGATCGCCGCCGTGAAGGCGACCGAGGGTCGCCGCTTCCGGGACCTGCACGCGCCCCGGATTGCCGAGTATATGCTGGCGGCGCGGCAGGTGTACGCCGAAGGCGCCGTGGTGGCGGCCGTGGCGGCGCAGGGCGGGTTGGACCGTCCGCTGCTCGACCGCTGGGTGGCCTACCTGAAGCCGACCAAGGAGCGGCGGGCGCATCTCGAACCGTTCTATGAAGCGCCCGAGAAGGCGGCGCGCTACCAGGCCGATTTCCTGGCCGAGGTGGCGCGGCGCAACGCGGAGCCGAAGAAGAAGTTTCTGGCCGGGGACAACCGCTTCTACACGGAAGTGGTGGGCGGGAAGGGGCCGTTGACGCTGCCCGCGGACAAGCCGGAGATGTTCTATGCGCTGGAGGCGCGGCAGCAGATTGGTGCTCTCGAAGCCGAACTCAAAGCGATCAAAGCCAAGGCGCCGCCGGAGCCGCCCTACGCCTGCGCCGTGGGGGAAGATCAACCGGTGGAGCAGCGGGTGTTTCTGCGGGGCAACCCCGAGTCGAAGGGCGATGTGGTGCCGAAGCGCTTCCCCGAGATCCTGGCCGGTGAGGAGCAGGCGCCGATTACGCAGGGCAGCGGGCGGCTGGAGTTGGCCAACTGGCTTGCGAGCGGGCAGAGTCCGCTGCCGGCGCGGGTGATGGTGAACCGGATCTGGCAGGGCCATTTTGGCCAAGGTCTCGTGCGGACGCCGAATAACTTCGGCCTGGCCGGCGAGCGTCCGTCGCATCCCGAGTTACTCGACTGGCTGGCGGCGGAGTTCATGGAGCGGGGCTGGTCGATCAAGCAGATGCACCGGACGCTGCTGCTGTCGAACACTTACCGGCAGAGTGCCATGGTGGAGGAGAGCAAGCGGCAGAAGGATCCCGAGAACCGGCTGCTGTCGCGCTTCGCCATCCGGCGAAAGACCGTCGAGGAGATCCGCGATTCACTGCTCTCGATTGACGGGAGCCTGGACCTGACCATGGGCGGGACGCTCCAGATCGGCGAAGGGACCGACAACGAGTTCTCCGACAGTCGCAAGAGTATTGATCCGGACCGGTCCACGCGCCGGACCGTGTATCTGCCGATTCGCCGGTCGAACCTTTCGAGTTTGTTCAACCTGTTTGACTTCGGGGACGGGACGACGAGCACGGAGACCCGGTCGGAGACGAACGTGGCGCCGCAGGCGCTGTACATGATGAACAGCCAGTTCGTAGCCGGCCGGGCGGCCAACCTCGCGGGGCGCGCGAAGCAGTGGCCGGGCGGCCCGGACGAAAAGATGCAGCGGGTGTGGCGGCAGGTGCTGGGCCGGGATGCCGCCGCCGCCGAATTGGCCGCGGGGCGCGACTTTCTCGCCGGCTTCCCCGGCGGCGCCGATCTCGCCTGGACCAGTTACTGCCGTTCTCTGATTGCGTCGAACGATTTCCTGTACGTTTACTAACTCCTATGACTCGCCGTTACTTACTTCGTCGCGCCGCCTGCGGATTTGGCATGGTTGGGCTGGCGGGCCTTTTGCATGGCCAAAACGGGCCCAGGGCGCCGCATTTTCCCGCCAAGGCCAAGCGCGTCATTTTCCTGTTCATGCACGGCGGGCCGTCGCATCTCGATACCTTCGACCCGAAACCGCGGCTGATTCAGGACCACGGCAAACCGCTGCCGTTCAAGCGCCCGCTGACATTCGCCGAAGGCTCGACGGGCAACCTGCTCAAATCGCCGTGGGAGTTCCGGCAGCACGGCCAAAGCGGGATTCCCATCAGCAGCCTGTTTCCGCATCTCGCCACGCACGCCGATGAGCTTTGTGTCATCCGTTCGATGGTGGGCGACAGCGTGGCGCACGGCGGGGCCACGCTGCAACTGCATACGGGGTCGAACACCTTCACGCGGCCGAGCATGGGATCGTGGGTGATCTATGGACTCGGCAGCGAGAACCAGAACCTGCCGGGCTATATCACGCTCAAGCCGGGTTTGTCGCACGGCGGGTCGAAGAAGTGGAGTTCGGGCTTTCTGCCGGCGGCTTACCAGGGTACGGCGGTAGGCTTGGGCGGCGTGCCGATTGAGAAGATCGCCGAGCCGATTGAGCACCTGAAGAACACGGGCCTGACGCCGGAGCAGCAGCGCTACGAACTCGACATGATTCAGAAGATGAATCGCGCGGCGGCGGCGCGCTGGCAGCAGGACGCCGAGTTGGAGGCGCGCATTCAGAGCTTTGAACTCGCTTTTCGGATGCAGACCGTGGCGCCGGAGGCGTTCGATATCTCGAAGGAGACCGAGGTGACGCGGAAACTCTACGGCATGGATGCGCCCGAGACGAGCGACTTTGGCTGGCAGTGCCTGATGGCCCGGCGACTGGCCGAACGGAACGTGCGCTTCATTCAGATCAATCACGAGTACGGCCCGGGCAACGAAGTCGGTTGGGACGCGCACTCGGAGTTGATCCGGCTGCATACGCGGACGGCGCTGCAGGTGGATCAGCCGATTGCCGCGCTGCTCACGGATCTAAAGGCGCGCGGGCTGCTTGAGGATACGCTCGTCGTCTGGGGCGGGGAGTTCGGCCGGACGCCGATCGCCGAGTCCGGCGACGGGCGCGACCATAACCCGTACGGTTACTCGATCTGGATGGCGGGCGCGGGCGTCAAGAAAGGCTTTATCTACGGGGCCACCGACGAGTTCGGCTACTACGCCACCGAAGACCGGATGCATATTCACGATATGCACGCGACCATGCTCCATCTGCTGGGCCTGCATCACGAGAAACTGACTTACTCCTACGGCGGCCGGCCCTTCCGCCTGACCGACGTGGCGGGGCGGGTGGCGGAGAAGATCCTGGCTTGACGCCGGTGCGCGGCTATGAAACAATTTCCACTGTAACTTGCTGATCCGACAGGAGATCACCCGCATGACCGGCCGTTCTTTCTTGCTTACCGCGTTGTGGATCGTTCCGGCCTGGGCCGACGGGCTTCCGCAATTCAACGCGATTCAGAAGCGGTGGTGGGCCATTCAGCCCGTTAAGGCGAGCCAACCGCCGCCGGTGGATGTCACGGCCCGGCCATGGGTGCGGAACGAGATTGATCATTTTGTCTATGACAAGTTGAAGGCCAAGGGTTTGCGTCCTTCGCCCCCGGCCAGCCGCGAGGTGTTTCTCCGGCGGGTGACCCTGGACCTGACCGGCTTGCCCCCCACCCCCGCCGAGGCGCAGGAGTTTCTGAGCGATAACAAACCCGGCGCCGAAGAGCGTCTGGTTGACCGCCTGCTGGCGAATCCCCGCTACGGCGAGCGCTGGGGCCGGCACTGGCTCGACGTGGTCCGCTACGCCGATAGCGACGGTTTCAAGCAGGACGACACGCGGCCGAACATGTGGCGGTACCGCGACTGGGTGATCCAGAGTTGGAATGACGATAAGCCGTTCGACCGCTTCATCAAGGAACAGATTGCCGCCGACGAACTCTACCCGGGCGACGCCAAGGCGCTGCCGGGCCTGGGTTACCTGCGGCTGTTTGAGGATGAGTTTAACCAGGCTAATATCCACCTCCGGCGCCAGGAACTCCTCAACGATCTGACCGACAATACGGCTTACGCTTTTCTCGGTGTCACGCTGGCCTGCGCCCGCTGTCACGACCATAAGTTCGATCCGCTGCTGCACCGGGACTACTACCGGCTGCAGGCATTTTTTGCCAACATCAAGATTGATGACAGCGCCCCGGTGGCCTCTCCGGCCGAAGTGGCTGCTTACAACGCGCGGATGGAGACTTACAAAGCCGCGGCTAAGCCAGTGCTCGACCGGATCGATAGCCTGCTCGCCGCCCCCCGCGCGGCTTACCGCAAAGAGTACACCGAACGGTTCCCCGAAGCCGTGCAGGAGGTGCTCTACCGCGACCCGGCGAAGCGTTCGCCCATGGACTGGCAGATCTACCACAAGGCCATCACGCAGGTCGAGGTGGACGACAACACGGTAGTCGGCAAGAAAGGCACCCCCCAAATCAAGGCCGAGTATCAGAAGCTGCTCAAGGAACTAGACGCGTACAAGCATCTGCTTCCCGCGCCGCTGCCGCTCGCGCAGGTGATGCGCGACCAGGGCGTGGAGGCGCCGGCCACCCACGTCCTGCGCGCGGGCGCCCTCGGCGCCACGATGGAACAGACGGCCCCCGGTTTGTTCAGCATTCTCGATCCGGCGCCGGCCAAGTTGGTTGCCCGGCCCGAGTTGAACTCGAGCGGCCGGCGAACCGCGCTCGCCAACGCCCTGGCGGACCCGAATAATCCACTGACCACCCGGGTCATCGTCAACCGGATCTGGCACTATCATTTCGGCCGGGGCATCGCCGGTACGCCGAATGACTTCGGGCTGATGGGGGAGCGCCCCACGCATCGCGAGTTACTCGATTGGTTGACGGCGACATTTACCGGTGCCGATGGCTGGAGCCTCAAGAAACTCCATAAGCGCATCGTGCTGAGCGCTACTTACCGGCAGTCTTCCGAATTCCGTGCCGAGGCGGCCGCTGCCGATGGCGAGAACAAGCTGCTGTGGCGGTACCCGCGGCGGCGTCTCGAAGCCGAGGCGATCCGGGACTCGATGCTGGCGGTCTCCGGCCTGCTCGACCGCACGATGGGTGGTCCCGGCGTGTTTCCCAGTGTGCCGGCTGGTACGGAGATTCAGGAGGGGCGGCATTGGCGCAAATCGACGGGCGACGCCGACGAGAACCGGGCCAGCGTCTATATCTTCGCCAGGCGCCTGGTTCGCTATCCCATGCTTGAAAGCTTCGACGCGCCGCTCGCGTTTGAAAGCTGCGGGCGGCGCCAAGAGACCGTGACGGCCGACCAGGCGCTGGAGCTGATGAACGGGCAGGCGGCGGCAAGGTTTGCACGCGCTTTAGCGCAGCGCGTGGGTAACGACCCCGGCCAGAGCCAGGATTCGCTGGCCGAGCGGGCCTACCGGCTCACGCTGGGCCGTGCGCCGACCGAGTCGGAGATGCGCCGCAGCCGCGAGTTCCTCACCGCGCAGACCAAACTGGCGGGCGGCGCCCAGGGTGCGCTCGAAGATCTGTGTTTGAACCTGCTCAGCGCGAGTGAGTTCCTGTATATCGACTAATGGCCAATCCTTCCCAGTTCGATCTCACGCGGCGGGCGCTCCTGCGCGGCGCCGGCAGCGGTTTAGGCGCCATCGCGATGGCTTCGATGCTGGCCGAAGAGGCCGCCGCCGCGCCGCGGCACGACCCGACGATTGCCCGCCAGCCGCATCATCAGCCCAAGGCCAAGGCCGTTATCTTCCTGTTCATGGAGGGCGCGCCGAGCCACATCGACCTCTTTGACCCCAAGCCCAGGCTCAATGAGATGCACGGTCAACCCATGCCGGCCAGCTTCGGCAAGGTCATCACCGCGATGGGTACGGCCAACAACACGCTGATGGGGAGTCCCCGCCAGTGGAAGCAGCACGGCCGGGGCGGCCTCTGGATTAGTGAACTGTATCCCCACATCGCCCGCCATGCCGATAAGTTAGCCGTCCTGCGGTCCTGTCAATCCGATGGGTTGAATCATGCGGGCGGCGTGAGTCAGATGAACACGGGAGATATTCTCTCGGGGCGGCCGAGTTTAGGAGCCTGGGTAACTTACGGCCTCGGTACGGCGAATAAGAACCTGCCGACCTTTGTCAGTATGATCGACGAGCGGGAGCCCTTCGGCAACGCCAAGAACTGGGGCAGCGGCTTCCTCCCCGCCGTCTACCAGGGAACGCTCTTCCGGCAGGGGCCGAATCCGATTCTCAACACCAGGCTGCCCGAGGGCCAGAGCGACGAGCGGCAGCGGGCGCGCCTGGCCTTCCTCGAGGCGCAGAACCGCGAATACGCGCTCGGCCGCGAGGACGATACCGGTCTTGAAGCCCGCATCCGCAGCTTTGAACTCGCCTACGCCCTGCAGAAGTCCGGCCCCGAGGCCGTCGACCTCTCGCAGGAGACCGAGCAGACCAAAGAGCTGTACGGGTTGAACAACCCGGAGACCGCCGTCTTTGGCCGCAACTGCCTGCTAGGCCGCCGCTTGGTCGAGCGCGGCGTCCGTTTCGTCGAACTCTACTGCGGTTCGGGTAGCGGCTGGGACGCGCACACCAATCTTGAGGGTAACCATAAGAAATGGTGCAAGGCCTCCGACCAACCCGTAGCGGCGCTGCTCGAAGACCTGGAGCGCCGGGGGATGTTAGAGGAAACCCTCGTGATCTGGGGCGGTGAATTCGGCCGCACTCCGTTCAACGAGAAGGGCAACGGGCGGGATCACAACCCGTGGGGCTTTTCGATGTGGTTCGCCGGCGGCGGCGTGCAGGGCGGGCAGACCCTTGGTGCTACCGACGAGATCGGGCTCCGCGTCACGGAGCGCCCGGCGCACGTCACCGACATCCACGCCTCCATCCTCTGGCTGCTGGGCTTGGACCATTTACAACTCACCTATCCGCACAACGGCCGGGCCGAGCGGCCCACCATCGTGCGCGGAGAGCATATGGTGAAGGAGCTTTGGGGCGGATAGCCCGCGGGCGACCGAGAGGTAGCGCGAAGCCGCCGGTTTCTCGCTATTCTGTATCGTGATGCTGCCCATTGTTGACGTTGCCGCGCGCCTCGGCGTCCCCTCTCAGTACCTGCACACGTACGGCCCCCACATGGCGAAGGTCCGTCTCGACCTGCTCGCGGATCTACCGCCGCAACGCGGCAAGCTGATTCTGGTCACGGCCGTTTCGCCGACCATCCACGGCGAAGGCAAAACCGTCACCACCATCGGACTCGCGCAGGCGCTGACCGCGATCGGCAAGCACGCCGTGGCCACCGTGCGGCAACCTTCGCTCGGCCCCGTCTTCGGCCAGAAGGGCGGCGCCACCGGCGGCGGCCGCTCGCAGGTGCTGCCCCACGACCGCATCAACGTCCATTTCACGGGCGACTTCCACGCCGTCGCCGCCGCGCAAAACACCCTGGCGGCGCTGCTCGATGCCTCGATCTATCATGGCAACCCGCTCGATATCGACCCGCAATCGATCGACTGGCCCCGCGCGGTCGACGTCAACGACCGTTCGCTCCGCGAAGTGATCACCGGGCTCGGGGGCCGCATCAACGGGGCGCCCCGCGTGGCGAATTTCGTCATCACCGCAGCCTCGGAGATGATGGCGATTCTGGGCATGTCCTCTTCGCTCGATGACCTCCGCCGCCGTCTCGGCAATGTCATCGTCGGCACCACGCGGCAGGGCCGCTTTGTCCGGGCCGAGGAGCTGGGCATCACCGGTTCGCTGCTGATGCTGCTCGCCGATTCCATCCACCCGAATCTGGCCCAGACCACCGACGGTACCCCGGCCTTCGTCCACTCCGGCCCCTTTGCCAACATCGCGCACGGCACCGCCAGCGTGGTTTCGCTCCGGATGGCCATGGGCCTGGCCGACTACGTCGTCAACGAAACCGGCTTTGCCGCGGACCTGGGCGCCGAGAAGTTTTTTGATATCGTCATGCCCGCCACCGGCCTGCGTCCCTCGGTCGCCGTCATCGTCGCCAGCGTCCGCGCCGTTGCCGCGCAGAGTGGCAGCCCGGATGTAACGGTGGAGACGCTGGCGGCCGGCATCGGCAACCTGGCCCGTCACGTCGAAAACACGCGCTCGTTCGGCGTGCCCGTTGTTGTCGCCGTCAACCGCTTTCCGAAGGACGATCCGGCCCATCTGGCCTGGCTGGTGGACTACTGCCGCGGCACGCTCAACGTTCCGTGCGCCGTCAGCGAACTGTACGGCCAGGGTGGCGAAGGGGGCAGGGAACTGGCCGAACTCGTCGTCGCGGCCGAGGGTGGCGACGCTCGTCCGTTGTACGAGCCGGAACTGTCTTTCTCCGACAAGATCCGCCGCGTGGCCACCCAAATCTACCGGGCCGGCGCGGTGACCATCAGTCCCGCCGCCACCCGCAAGCTGCGCAAGATGGAGGCCGAAGGCTTCGGCCATCTGCCGGTTTGCGTGGCCAAAACGCAGTACTCGTTCACGGACAACCCGAAGCTGCTCGGGGCGCCGGAAGGGTTCGAGTTCACGGTCAGCGATGCCTATCTGCGCGCCGGGGCGGGCTTTGTCACGGCCGTGTCCGGCAGCATGAGTCTGATGCCGGGCCTGGGCAAAACGCCGGCGGCGCTGCATCTCGACGTAGCGCCGGACGGCTCGATGGTGGGGCTCGACGGCTAACCGGGCGGCTCACTCTCGCCAACAAGGCGGCCGCTTGGCGAGGAAGGCCGCAATGCCCTCCTGCGCGTCGGCCGCCTGCGCGTTTTGGGTCATCACCTGGCTCGCGTACTCGTAGGCCGCAGCTTGGTCAAGGTCGATCTGGCTGTAGAAAGCCCGCTTGCCAATCGCCACGGTGGCCGCGCTGGCGGCGGCGATCTCAGCGGCTAGCCGGTGCGCCTCGGCAGCCAGCGTTTCGTGCGCTACGACATAGTTGACGATGCCCCACGCGGCGGCCGTCGCGGCGTCGATGACGCGACCGGTCAACAGCATCTCCATGGCCCGTTTCCGGCCCACGGCCCGCGTCAGCGCCACCATGGGCGTCGAGCAGAACAGGCCGATCTTCACGCCCGGCGTCGCGAACGCGGCCCGCTCGCTCGCCACGGCCAGGTCGCACGAGCAGACCAGCTGGCAACCCGCGGCCGTGGCCAACCCCTGCACGGCGGCAATCACCGGCTGCGGAATCGTCTGCAGCCGCTGCATGAGAGTGCTGCAGACGGCGAACAATTCCCGGTAGGCGGCCTCCTCGCCGCCGGACAGCTCCTTCAGGTCATGGCCGGAGGAGAAGACCTCCCCTGCCGCCGCCAGCACCACGGCGCGGACCTCGCGCGGGCGCGCCGCCACTCGATCGAGGCAGTCGAGCATCTCTCGCATCAGGCCCAGCGAGAGCGCGTTCCGCCGCTGCGGCCGGTTCAGTGCGATTGTGACCACGGGACCAGCGCCCTCGATGGTCAGCCACTCGTAGTTCATATTTTCCATTGTCGGGCAGACCCGGATGTTACGATAGCGGCAAATGTTTTCCCGCCACTATGCCTGGTTCGTCGTGCTCCTCCTGGCCCCGGTGGCGCTGTTGAACTACCTCGATCGTCAGATGCTCGCCGCCATGAAGTTTTCGGTGATGACCGACATCCCCGATATCGGTACGGAGGCGAACTGGGGAAAGATTCTGGCGCTGTTCAAGTGGACCTACGCGCTACTTAGCCCGGTGGGCGGCTATCTGGCGGACCGCTTCAGCCGGCGCTACGTCATCGCCGGGAGCCTGCTTGCCTGGTCCGGCATTACCTGGGCCACGGGCCAGGTGACCAACTTCGAGCAGCTGCTGCTGACGCGCGCGGTCATGGGCATCAGCGAGGCGTTCTATCTTCCGGCCGCGCTCGCGCTGATCGCGGACTACCACCCCGGCCGGACCCGCTCGCGTGCCGTGGGGCTGCACCAGATGGGCCTCTATGCCGGGGTGATTTTGGGTGGTTTCAGCGGCTACGCGGCCGACAGTCCGGACTTTGGCTGGCGGGGGATGTTTGCGCTTTGCGGGCTGGTTGGAATACTTTACGCCGGACCGCTGTTCCTGCTCCTTCGCAACGCGCCCGCCGCCGGCGCCTCCGCCTCCCCGCGCGGGGCCTTGGGGGAGTTGGTCCGGAACCGCTCTTTTCTCCTGTTAGTTCTTTACTTCACCCTGCCGGCCATGGCCGGATGGATCGTCCGGGATTGGATGCCCGCCATTCTCAAAACCGAGTTCGGCCTCGGCCAGGGCAAGGCGGGCGTTTCGGCCACGGTTTACTGGATGGTGGCGGCGATTGCGGCCGCGTTGGTGGGCGGCTGGTTGGCGGATGCGTGGATGCGGCGGACCGCCCGCGGACGCATCTACACGAGCGCCTGCGGCATGGGGTTGATCTCCGTGGCCATGATGGGCGTTGGCTGCGCGCCGGCTACCGGCGAGCTGAGCGTGGCGATCGCGTTTCTCGTCCTATTCGGCCTTGGCTGGGGCGTTTTCGATGCCAACAATATGCCCATCCTGTGTCAGATCACCGGTCCCCGCGTGCGGGCCACCGGCTACGGCCTCATGAACATGGTTAGCATCAGCTGCGGCGGGTTTGCCGATTGGGGCTTCGGGCTGCTGCGCGATTGGCAGGTGCCGCTGCTGGCCATCTTTGCCGTTTTCGCCAGTGTGGCGCTGGTCTCGGTCGTTGTCGTAATGCGGATTCGCCCTAGCGAATCTCCGTCCGCCGTTCCGTAAAGGCCGCCACGGCTTCCCGATCGACTGTAACGCCGAAGCCCGGCCCGGCCGGCACCGCGATGGGGCCACCGGGCCGCGAAGGCCGCACCGCATCCCGCAGCACCGCATCGCGGAACGGGCTTTCGGTCTGGTCGAACTCGAAGAGCAGCTCCGCGCCGGCCAGAGCCGGGGTCAGGCACGGCGTTGCCGCCAGCCAGTGCAGGGTGGCCGCAGTGCGCAGCGCCGTCCCCCAGTTGTGCGGCACCAGGCGAATCCGGTTGAGCCAGCATAGCTGCGCCAGCCGCCGGCCGCCCGTCAGTCCCACGGTTTCGAGGTCCGGCTGCAGAATGGCCACGCGGCGCGGCTGGATATAGTCGAGGATCAGCCGGTCCGTGCTCATCGTCTCGCCACCGGCAAGAGGAATCCGCAGCCCCGCGGCGAGGCGATCGTATCCGGCCAGGTCGTCGGCCAGCAGCGGCTCTTCCCACCACAGCAGGTTCAGCTCTTCCATCTGCGCGCCCAGCGCCAGCGCCGTGCCGGCGTCGTAGGCGCAGTTGGCATCGACCCCCAGGCCGATCGCTTCGCCCAGGGCGCGCCGCACCGCCCGCGCCGCGGCCAGGTCGGTTACCGGGTCGTAGCCGATCTTCATCTTCATCCGTGTCCAGCCCTGTTCGCGCCAGGTCAGCGCCTCCTCCGCCAGCCCCGCGGCCAGGTCGGGCCAGTCCTGCCGGTAGAGCGCCGTCAGATAGGGCTGCACCTCGCTGCGGTGCCGCGGCCCCAGCAGGTCGCACACCGGCAAGCCGGTGGCTTGGCCACACAGGTCCCACAGCGCCTGGTCGAGCCCGCCCGCCGTCGCCTCGCCGCGCCGTGTCTGGTGCCCCGCGAGGGGCCGGAGATCGTCAAAGATCGCCTCCACGGCAAACGGACTCCGGCCGATCACCACCTCCGGGTGATCCACCAATCGCTGGCCGCCCCAGTAGCCGTCGCCCCATCCGGTCAGGCCCGCGTCGGTTGCGACCTCTACCAGCGTGGCGGTCCGAGCTGCCGTCCAGTTGAGAGACCAGCCGAAGCGGCGGCTGAGCGGCGCGCGCAGATGATGAACGGTGACGCCCGTAATCCGCATCGCGCCTACGCCAGAATGTCCTTCACCACTGTGCCAAACACGTCCGTCAACCGGAAATCACGCCCGGCGTAACGATAGGTCAACTGCGTGTGGTCGAGTCCCAGGGCCCAGAGCACCGTTGCGTGGAGATCGTGAATCGAGACGCGGTTCTCGACGGCCTTGAAGCCGAACTCATCGGTCGCCCCGTGGGCGAAGCCGCCGCGGAAGCCGCCGCCCGCCACCCACATGGTGAAACCGTAGGGGTTATGGTCGCGGCCGGTGCCGCTTTCAGAAACCGGGGTCCGGCCGAACTCGCCACCCCACACAACGAGCGTCTCCTCAAGCATCCCCCGCCGCTTCAGGTCGGCAATCAAACCCGCCGCCGCCTGGTCCATGGCCGGGATCTTTTTCTTGTAGGCCGCTTCGATATCTTTGTGGTCGTCCCAGTCGCCCGAGCCGACGCTGACAAACCGCACGCCCCGCTCCACCAGCCGGCGCGCCAGCAGGCAGCCGTTGCCGAGGGGTGTCTCGCCGTAGAGCGCCCGTGTTTCGGCGGGTTCTTTGCGGATGTCAAAGGCGTCGGTGGCGGCGAACTGCATTCGGTAGGCCGCCTCCATCGAAGCGATCCGCCCCGCAAGATAGTCATCCTCGCCGAACGTGTTGTGGAAGCGCCGGTTCAGCGCCTGGACGGCGTCAAGCTGCCGCCGCTGACTCTCCGCATCGAGCCGCTTGTTGCGGAGATTCGGGATCATCTTTTCCGGTTCGAGGTCGGCGATGTTGAGCGGCATCCCCTGGTGCTCGGCTGGCAAAAACGCCGAGCGTGCCGCCGGGCCGTTGGCGTTCAGGGCGACAAACGACGGCAGGTTCTGATTCTCGGCGCCCAATCCGTAGGAGATCCAGGAGCCAATTGACGGCCGGTTGGCCAGGATGGTGCCCGTGTGATAGAGGCTCGAGGCCGGGGTATGTGTGGGGTTGAACGAGTACATGGAGCGGATCACGCTGATCTCATCGATCACGGCGCCCAGCCGCGGCAGTATGTCGCTCACCTCCACCCCGTTCCGCCCCCGCCGCGAGAAGGAGAACGCGGAAGGCATCAGGCCGCCGGTCTGCCGCTCGGTGCGCAACTCCACGCCGCCCGGCCGCTGGCCCTGGTACTTGCCTAGCATCGGCTTGGGGTCGAACAGATCCACCTGCGATGGACCGCCGGCCAGAAACAGGCTGATGACGCGCTTGGCCCGGCCCGGCGTCCGCTGGCCCGTATAGTGCCCCATCGCCGCCCCAACGCCCAGATTGCCCAGCAATCCGAACGCCGCCTGGATCCACTCTCTCCGCGCTAGGGCCATAGGATCTCCTCGTTAGTCGATAGCAATACCTGCGCATAGCCCGCCAGCGTTCCGCTGACCAGGAAGCTCCGGGCCAACTCCTGCTCGGCCGCATCCGGGTCGCGAGCCAGCAGGCGGCGGTAAAGCTCCCGCACACGCCGCGACGCGGTCGGCAGCGGCTCTACTGCCCGGGCCACCGCCGCCGCCGCGTCCTGCACAAACTGGCTGTTCAGCACAAACAGTTGCTGCAGCGAGGTGGTCGTCAGATCCCGCCCGCCGCTGCTCTGCATCGGGTCGGGAAAGTCGTAGTTCTTGAGCAGCGCGCTGAGACGGTTCCGGCTCACGCGTCCATAGACCGTCCGCCGCACATTCTCGGGCGCCTCCAAATCGAGCGAGGGCCCGCCCGGGGTATAGTCGAGCCGCCCGGCCGCTCGCAGCAGGCTGTCGCGGTAGGACTCAATCTCCATGCGGCGCGGCGCCATCCGCCACAGCAGCGTATTGGCGGGATCGGCCTTCTTCATCTCCGGCCGCGAGCGGTTCGCCTGTTGGTAGGCGGCCGAAGTCATGATCTCGCGGTTCAGCCATTTGAGCGACCAGCCATGGGCCACGAACTCCGCCGCCAGATAGCTCAGCAGTTCCGGATGCGTCGGCGCCTCGCCCTGCACGCCGAAGTCGCTTGCCGTGGCGGCCAGCGGCCGGCCGAAGTGCCAGCCCCACACCCGGTTGACGATGATGCGCGCCGCCAGCGGCGCGGCATCGGTGAAGATCTTTTCGGCCAGTTCCCGCCGGCCCGAACCCTGGCCAAAGCGGTTGTCCCCGCGCGCCAGCACCGTCAGGAAGTGCCGGGGAACGATCTCGCCGGGATTCGCCACGTTGCCATTGCGGAAGACGGGGACATCGCGCGACTCGCCCGGCCGGTAGTGCAGAAACGTGTAGTGCGCATCGGAGCCGTCGACATATTGCGCCGCGTCGTAGACAGCGTTCAGGAAGGGTTCGGTCGAAGCCGGATTGGGCCGCCGCCGCGGCCCGGCACCGCGCGGCTCCGGCGGGGTCCAGTACCGCTCGAGGCTTGCCACCAGCGCCGGATAGCGGGAGCGCAGCCCCACCATTTCGGCCCGCAGCGTCTCAATCTCGGCCTTCCATCTGGCGACCCGCTGCTCGCTGCCCACCACCGTCGAAGCTTCGTTCGTCAGCAGGTTGGCCGAGTAGCGCAGGTCGATCAGCCGCCGTTGCACCCACAGGTAACGGGCTTCGACGGCGGGGTCGACGGCGAACAGCGGCCGTTCGGTACGCGCCGTCGAGGCAAACACGCCCGCCAGCCCATAGTAGTCTTTGGTGGGAATCGGGTCGAACTTATGGTCGTGGCAGCGGGCGCACGCCACGGTCATACCGAGCAGGCCGCGCGTGACGGCGTCAATGCGCTCGTCCCAGTCGTCGGCCAGAAAGCCGCCGATCACGTCGGCCGACAGGCGCTGGTCTTTGTGGTAAACCGGCGCGGCGCCGAGGTAGCCAAGCGCCCGCCAGTCGCTGCGTGGCGCGTCCGGCAGCAGGTCGGCCGCCAGCTGCAGCTTCACGAAGCGGTCGTAGGGGACGTCCCGATTGATGGCCTCAATGATCCAGTCGCGATAGCGCCACGCGAAGGGGTAGGGTTGATTGGTCGCCTCGGAGGTAGCGTTGTCTTCGCCATAACGGGCAACGTCCATCCAGTGTCGGCCCCAGCGCTCGCCGTACTGCGGCAGTGCGAGCAGCTTATCGATGAGCTGGGGCCAAGCCTCGGGCGAAGGATCCGCCGCGAACGCCTCGACCTCCTCGTAGGTGGGCTTGAAGCCGGCCAGATCGATGTAGGCGCGGCGGACCAGCGTCCGCCGGTCCGCCGCGGGCGAAGGGGTGAAGCCGCCGGCCTCGAGTTTGGCCAGCACGAAGGCATCGAGCGGCCGGCGCGGCCATTGAGAATGGCGCACCGCCGGAGGCGCCGCCGGGGTAAGCGGTTGAAAGGCCCACCATTTGCGGCCCGCCTCCAAGCTCATACCCCGCAGAGGTGCGACCGCGCCGCCCGGCGCCGTGGCCGCGCGCGGATCCACGGCCCCCGCGGCAATCCAACTCTCAAAATCCGCGATCACGGCCGGCGCCAGTTTGCCCGCGGGCGGCATCTGCAGATGCGGATCGGTGTAGCGCAACGCTGTCATCAGCCGGCTCGCCGCGGGCCTGCCGGCGACGACCACCGGACCGTTGACGCCGCCCGCGGCCAGACCGGCCTTGGTGTCGAGCACCAGTCCTCCCATCGGCGCCTTGCTGTTCGCCGAGTGACAGGAGTAGCACTGCGAGGCCAGCACCGGACGGATCCTGGCCTCAAAAAATGCGGAGTCGATGGGTTGCCCGAGCAGGGCAACGCCGGTCGCGATCATCAGCCAGAGAGGACGCAGCATGAGGAGTCTCCTCTAGATTATCGCGGCGGACCCCCGGGCTACGGAGTCTGTTCGCCATGCGCCGGCCGCGACAGGTGGGCGTAGAAGCCAAGGTCCTGCTGCGTGTACAGCTTGGTAAGGAGTTGTATCTGCCCGGCGTGCAGGGCAAAATGATCGACCACCTGAT
>JAINDL010000177.1 GCA_019931245.1 Bryobacteraceae bacterium CoA2 C42 | reverse complement strand
GCGGCGATACCGAAATCGCCCTCTCCTTCAGCGGCCCCCGCACCGGCCTCGCCGCCTGGCTCGCCGCGCCGGTCGCCGCCGCCTCGGCCGAATACGTCTCCACCGACGCTCTCTTCGCCCTTTCGGCCCACACAGGCAACCCCCGGCAGATGCTCGACGAGCTCACCGCCCGGCTCGGCCTCCGCAGCCCCGGCTTCGCCGACGCCCTGAGCCAGCCGGAGGCCGCCGATCTGGCCGCCGCCCTCGGCACCGACTTCACCTTCGCCCTCGAAACCCCCACGCTGCCGGTGCCCGGCTGGATCCTCGCCATCGAAGCCTACCGCCCCGAACTGTACGCCGACGCCATCCGGCGCCTCGCCCCATCTTTCACCCTGCGCGAGGAGCAGGCCAATGGCCGCACCTGGTACTCACTCCGCGCCACCGGTGAGCCCTTCGAGTTCCACTGGACCTTCGACCGCGGCTACCTCGTCCACGGCAGCGATCGCGCCACCATTGAGCGTGCGCTCGCCACGCGCTCAAGCGGCTTCCCGCTCGTCCGCTCGGCAGCGTTTCGCGACCAGTTGCCCGCCTCCGGCGCCCTGCACTACTCGGGCTTTGTCTGGGCCAACCCCGGTCCGGCTCTCGGCGCCCTGGCCGCGCTGGCGCCCAACCCCGCCTGGCAGCAACTCATGACGAATCCCGAACCCACCCTGCTCACCCTGACGGGAGAAGCGGAACAAATCCGCTTCGGCTCGCGTACTCGTCTTTCGGGCCTGCTTGCCGATCTCCTGGTGAGTCAGCCGGCCCCTCCGGCGCAAAGGCCGGGCCCACAACCATGACCCCCATCATCGCCGTCGATCAGTTGCGCGTGCGCCTCGGCAAGCGCGAGATCCTCAAAGGCATCTCCTGCTGCCTCGGCGCCTCCGGCACGGGCCGCGCCATCGGCCTGCTCGGCCCCAACGGCGCCGGTAAATCCACGCTCATCCAAACGCTGCTCGGCTTCCACCGCCCCGCGGCCGGCACGGCCCGGATTCTCGGCTTCGACTGCCACCGGCAATCCTCCGCCGTCAAGACGCGCGTCGGCTACATGCCCGAAAATGACTCGCTCATCGCCGACATGACGGCCGTCGCCTTCCTCCGCCTGATGGGTGAACTCTCCGGCCTGCCCGCGGCGGCCGCCCTCGAAAAGGCCCACGAAACGCTCTTTCACGTCGGCCTCGGCGAGGCGCGCTACCGCAAAGTCGGCACCTACTCGCTCGGCATGCGGCAGATGGCCAAGCTCGCCCAGGCCATCATCCACGGCCCGCAACTCGTCATCCTCGATGAGCCCACCAACGGCCTCGATCCGGCCGCCCGCCAGCGCATGCTCGTCCTCATCCGCGAGATGAAAGAGCAACATGGCATGAACGTCCTGCTCTGCTCCCACCTGCTCCCCGATGTCGAACAGGTCTGCGACGAGGTCGTCATCCTCAAAGACGGCCAGATCGTCCACCAGTGCGACCTCGCCCGCGAACGGCAGGCCAACCAGCGCTTCGTGCAGCTGCACGTCGCGGGCAGCGACGCCTCCTTCGCCGCGGCGCTGCGCGAGGCCGGCGCCGAAGGCATCTCGGAGGCGCCCGGCGTCTGGCGCATCGTCCTGCCGGCCGGCCTCGAAGTCGAGGTCCTGTGGCGCCTCACCGCCCGCGAAAATCTGCGCATCACCAAATTGGCCTATCGCCGCGACACGCTCGAAGAGATCTTCCTCAAAGCCGTGGGCCATCTGCCGGCTTCGCCCCGGCCGGAGGTGGCCCATGGCCGTCTTTAAGCACGGCTACCAGCGCTACGACGGGCCGCTCACCGGCCCCGTCACCCGCTTTCTCGCCGTTCCCCGTTACGCGTGGCCCAAGCTGCTCGCCGAGCGCTTTGTTCTCGTTCTGCTGCTCGTCTCGCTGTTCTGGCCGCTGCTGTGCGCCATTTTTATCTATCTCTCGAACCACGCCAGCCTGCTGCCGAACCTCAACGGGGGCGGCGAGGCGATTCAAAAACTTCTCCGCATCGACGGCAACTTCTTCGCCACCTTCATGAATATTCAGTCCACCTTCGCCATCCTCCTGGCGGCCATCGCCGGCCCCGGACTGATCGCCCCGGACCTGGCCAACAACGCCCTGCCGCTCTACTTTTCGCGGCCGGTCTCGCTCGGACAGTACATCGGCGCCCGCCTGCTCGTGCTGTTCGGCCTGCTCTCACTCGTCACGCTGCTGCCCGGGCTGTTCGTGTTCGGGCTGCAGGCGAGCCTCGCCGGCTCAGCCTGGCTCGCCGCCAACTGGCCGCTCGGCCAGGGCATGGTGACCGGCTTCCTGCTCTACATTCTGCTCGTCTCGCTAGTCGCCCTGACCTGTTCGGCCTACGTGAAGTGGCGGGTGGTGGCGGGCGCGCTGGTGCTCGGGTTCTTCTTTGTGCTGGCCGGCGCCGCGCAGATCGTCAACCAGGTGTTCCACGTCGAATGGGGCTCCCTGCTCAGCCCGGGCTACACCGTCTACACCCTCTGGTGCGCCCTGCTCGGCGTGGAAACGGCCGCCGATGCCCCCGGCGCGGGCGAGTGCCTGGCCGCGGTGCTCGTGCTGCTCGGGGCGCTGCTCGCCGTCCTGCTGCGCAGACTCCGTCCGGTGGAGGTGGTCGCGTGAGCCACGACCTGATTCTATTTGACGGCGTCTCGAAGTTCTACGGCGAGGTGCTTGGGGTCAACAAAGTCGATCTCCAGATTCCGCCCGGCATCACGAGCCTGGTCGGCCCCAACGGCTCGGGCAAGACCACGCTGATGAACCTGATGGCCGGCCTCATCCATCCCGGCCGCGGGTCGGTCTTCGTGCGCGGCATCTCGCCGTTTGCGCCCGAAAAACTGATGCGCATCCTCGGCTACGCCACGCAGTACGACGCCGCCCCGCGCGGCCTCACCGGCTTCGACTTCGTCCGCGCCGGCCTGCTGCTCCACGGCTTCGCCGCCGCCGAAGCCGCCCGGCGCGCCGAAGCCGCCATCGCCACCGTCGCGCTCACCCACGCCGCCCCGCGCAAAATCGCGGCCTACTCGAAAGGCATGCGCCAACGCATCCGCCTCGCGCAGGCGATCGCGCACGACCCCGCCGTCCTCGTCCTCGACGAACCGCTCAACGGCCTCGATCCGCTCGTCCGCGCCGAAACCATCGCCCTGTTCCGCGACTACGCCGCCCGCGGCCACCACGTCATCCTCTCAAGCCACGTCCTGCAGGAGGTCGATGTCTTCTCCGACCAGGTCATCCTCATCGCCAACGGCCGGATCGTCGCCGAAGGCGCCATCCGCAGCGTGCGCGAAGAGATCCACGAACATCCCAGCCAGTTTCTCCTCCAGTGCCGGCAACCGGCCCGCCTCGCCGCACTGCTGTTTGAACAGGCCGATATTCTCGAAGCCAGAATCGACCCGGCGGGCAGCGGCCTCCGGGTGCTGACCCGCCAGCGCGCGGCCTTCGCCGATGCCATCCAGCGCATCGCCCTGAGCGGCGTGGTCATCGACGGCGTCCTGCCCATGGACGAAAACGTCGACGCCCTCTACGAGTACCTGATTGGAGGCGGCCAGTGAACCAGATCGCCATCATCGCCCGGCTTGAGATCCGCCGGGCCTTCTTTTCGCGCCGGGCTCTGTGGGTCTACCTGCTGGCCCTCTTCCCGGCCGCGCTGTTCCTCGGCCGCGGCGTCAGCGTCAACTACGACCGCCGCGAGTATGCCGCCAAACCGGCTACCCCGGCCGTTGTCCTCGACCGTCTGCCCGTGGGCACCACCGACGCGGCCGCCCTGGCCGCCGCGGGCCCGCCGCTCCGGGACCACACGTGGAAACGCGCTCAAACCACCCACCGCTCGCTGCACTACTTCGACGGCAGCAACCGCGTCTGGCTCCAGTTTGAGAACGGGGCCCTCAAGAACACCCGCCGGCTGCCCCTGAACTCCTTCGACCAGGACCTCCGGGTCTACGCCGGCGTCTTCCAGTACTTCTATCTCCGCCTCGCCGTCTTCTTCGGCTGCCTGGGTATCTTCATCAACCTTTTCCGCGGCGAGATGATCGACAAGTCGCTCCACTACTGGTTCCTGGCGCCCGTCCGTCGCGAGATTCTCGTGCTCGGCAAGTACTGCGCCGGGCTCATCGCCGCCGCGGCCATCTTCGGCGGCGGCGCGCTGTTGAGCTTCGGCGCGCTGCTGAGCTACCAGACGGCCGCCGATGTCGAACCCTACCTGCGGATGGACGCCCTCGCGCACGGCTTCTGGTACGTGCTGGCCGCCGTGCTCGGCTGCGCCGGCTACGGCAGCGTCTTTCTCGCCGCCGGCCTCGTGCTGCGCAATCCCATCATCCCGGCCATCGTCATGCTCCTGTGGGAATCCATCAACGGCTTCCTGCCCGAACTCCTGCAGAAGCTGAGCGTGCTGCACTACCTGCAGTCGCTCTGTCCGGTGCCGGCGCCGATCGATCCTTCGGCGCCACCGCTGGCCCGGATGATCCTCTCGCCCGCCGCGCCCTCCTCAGTCTGGGCCGCCCTGCTTGGCCTGGTCGCCCTCACCGCGCTCGTGCTCTGGGCCGCCACGCGCACCGCGCGGCGTCTCGAGATCAACTACGGAACCGAATAGCGCCCACTACAGCTTCCTGAGCTTGGTGACTCGCCCCACCTCCACCCATTCGGCCACGTAGATATCGCCGTTAGGTGCAAAGCAGGCCGCGTGCGGCGCTACGAAACGCCCCGGCGTAAACGCCGTCCGCTCCTGGTTGCGAATCCCCTCGTAGGTCCGGCCGTCCGCCTGCCGGCCATCGCCGAGCTGCGCGAGCGGCCGGTTCTGCTTATCGAACAGCGTCACCACGGCCTTCAAATCCGGCATCAGCAGCGTATCGCCCAGAAAGTCGAACGTACTCGGCCAGCGCACCCCGTCCTTCACGATCGGCCCCGGACGCCCGCTCAAATCGAAATACTGGATCCGCGAGTTCGCCCCGCGCTCGCCCACCATCAGCAGCGGCGTCCCGCTCCGCGTGTCGATCCCGATGGCGTGCGGCCAGATCGTCGTCCCGGGCCCGGTCTCGCGGTCTTTGTTCAAATCCATCAACTGCCGCGTGCCGCCGAAGGTCCGGATGTAGTTGGTCTTGGCGTCGTAGTGGTGAATGTAGAACTTGCCGTACCCGTCGGCGACGTAGAAATCACCGTTCGGTGCAATGGCCAGATTGGACGGCTTATACTCGCTCGCCTTCGCGTACACCCCGGACATGAACGGTGCATGCAGCGTCCACACCACCTCGCCATCCAGCGTCGTCTTCCGCACAAACCCCTTCCCGTTGTCGCAGTGGTAGAGGAACTCTTCGCCGCCCTCCCGCCGCAGCGTCAGGCCGTGCGCCCCGCCCCGCATCTCCGCGCCCCAGCTCTTGATGAACTTCCCGTCCGGATCAAAAATCGCGATCGCATCCGCCGACTGGCTCTCTTTATGCACCGTGTGCGCCACAATCACGCGCCCCTGCCGGTCCACCACAATTCCGTGCGTGTTGCCAAACCGGTGCGTGGCCGGCAACTGCGGCCAGTCGTGCTGCGCCTCGTACTGATGCGCGCCCTCCCCCACCACGGGCGCCCGCCCCTGTCCCATCGCCATGGCCGTCGAGGCCGCCATCAAAAACGTTCGCCGTGTCGTCACTACAATCCAACGTAGCGCAAGATCTTCCGCGCCTCACCATCGGCAATCTGCAGGTTCTCCCGGGCCTCGGCAAACTGCTTCTGTTCGAGATACTCCCGCGCCAGATCAAGCGACAGGCTCATCCGCGTCGAAGACTTCACCAGGTCCGGCGTCAGCGCCAACCCCCGCCCCTCCACACTCGCCTGCACCGGCGCCACCGCGTTCTTAGCCGCATACACCGTGGCCAGCACGCTGTAGTAGCGTTCCCGCAGCTCGCGCCACTCGGTCCGCTCCGCCGCCGTCAGCGTCGACTCATCGAGCCGCGGATACTCCCCACTCGCCGGCGCCACCGTCTGCACCGGCGCCTGCCGATAGGCCTCCGGAATCCCGCGCTCCTCCCGCGGCCGCGGCTGCCCGCCCACCGGCACGCTCATCCAGATCGGAATCGACCCGCCCAGCGCATTCACCCGCCCGCCCACCAGCGCCAACTGCCCCCGCACGTTCGGATCGTTCGGATTCTCATTGGCCAACTGCGAAAGAATCAGCGCCGCGTTGCTGTAGCTCTGGATGGCGCCCTCCCGGTCGAGGGAACGTTGATCCGCTTCCTGCATCCGGCCCAAACGATGAAACGCCCCCGACAGCGCCAACCCCAGCGCCGCATCGTTACCCGCCAGGCCGCGCACTGCGCCCAGATACGCCGACGCCCGGCCGACAAACGCCCGCCGCTGCGGCGTCCACCCCGGCTGCGCCTGAAAAGCCGGCAAGTACTGCTGATCAAACCAGGCATTGAACGCGTTCACGTCCCGCAGCCGCTCCTGCCGGTAGGCCGCCGAAACCGGCGCGTTGCCACGGGGCGCGGTCTGCTCGAACCGGTTCTCCAACCCCTGCAGGAAGCCCACCGGCTGCCCCGACATCGGCGCCACCAAAACCAACAGCCACGCCCCGCGCATCTTACTTCTTCTCCACCCGGTCGCCCACCTGGGGCGGCTGGCCACCGGTAAAGGCCCCGATCGCAATCTTCTCCCGCACCGTCGTAATCTGCAACGTCCCCAGCGGCGCCGTCACTACATCGAGCACCTCTTTCGTCACCGGATCCTTCACCTCTTTCACAATCCGCGACACGGCAAACGTATCCCCCACCTGCACCCCCGACGACGAACCGACGTTGATGTACACGCTGCCGCCCTCCACCGCCGCCACCCGGCCTTCAATGTCGATCTGCCGCGCCCCGGCCACGCCCCCGGCCTGCGCGTTCACCTGCGCCGCCAACTTATCGCAGGCGTCAATCACCGCCTCCCCGATAATCGTCTCGGCAAAGTTCGCCGCCGTGAAATCCACGCCGCCGCCCACGCCCCCCCCCCCCCCCGAAAACCCCCCACAACCGCCCCCCCCCGCCCCCCCCTCCCCTCCCCCCCCCCCCCCCCCCCCCCCCAAATAAAAAAAATATGGGGATGAAGGGGGGGAATTGGGGGGGGGGGGAAAAAAGGGGGGAGAAAATATAAAAATAGAAAAATAGAAAATAATTCATTGGGTCGACTGGAAACGTAACAGGTCTGAACGTGTTTCGACGGGTTCAAACGGGTTAATCTGACCGGGTTCCGACGGGTTAATCTGGACGGGTTCCAACGG
>JAINDL010000006.1 GCA_019931245.1 Bryobacteraceae bacterium CoA2 C42 | reverse complement strand
GGCAGCGGATTTGATAGTGGATGATTTGAATCTGCGGGGGGCGGATGTGTTGGGGCTGGTGGGGGAGCTGCCGGGGGAGCGGATGATCGGGTTTGTTTCGCACGTGCAGACGGAGCTGCGGCGGGCGGCGGCGGAGGCGGGTTGCGGACGGGTGCTGGCGCGGAGTGTTTTTAGTGAGCGGCTACCCGCGATTTTGCAGGGCGCGGAGGACGCCGAGGGCGGCGCCGGAGTCGAGGGAGGCGCGGGCGGCGGCGATTGAATCGCGGGGGGATAGGCGGCGGGCGAGGGAGAGGGCGGCGGCGGCGTTGAGGAGGACGATGTCGCGTTTGGGGCCCTGGTCCTGGTTCGAGAGGATGGCGGTAGCGATGGCGGCGTTGTGGAGGCGGTCGCCGCCGAGGAGGTCGGCGAGGGAGGCGCGGGGGAGGCCGAAGTCTTCGGGCTGCCAGGTTTCCTGGTGGACGGCATCGGCGATGCGGAAGACGGTGGAGGGTCCGGTGGTGGTGAGTTCGTCGAGGCCGTCGGAGCCGTGGACGACGAGGGCGTTGCGGTTGCCGAGGGCGTAGAGGGCGTGGGCGAGGTGGGAGGCGTCGTGGACGGAGGGGGCGCCGATGAGTTGGACGGAGGCGGAGGCGGGATTGGCGAGGGGGCCGAGGAGGTTGAACAGGGTGCGCATTTTGAGTTCGGCGCGGACGGGGGCGACGTGTTTCATGCCGGGGTGGAGGACGGCGGCGAACAGGAAGGCGAAGCCGGCGCGTTCGATATCGGCGGCCATGCGGGCGGGGTCGGAGTGGATGGGGACGCCGAGGGCTTCGAGGATGTCGGCGGAGCCGCAGACGCTGGAGACGCTGCGGTTGCCGTGTTTGCCGACTTTGACGCCGGCGCCGGCGACGACGAAGGCGGTGACGGTGGAGATGTTGAAGGTGCCGGTGCCATCGCCGCCGGTGCCGCAGGTATCGAGGAGGACTTCGCCGGGCTGGAGCGAGACGGGGACGGGGGTGAGGTGGGCGCGGAGGGCGCGGGCAAAGCCGGTGATGTCTTCGCCGGAGAGGCCGACGACGCGGTAGGCGGCGAGGAAGGCGGCGAGGGGGACGGGGGCGGCGTGTCCGGTGAGGATGAGATGCATGGCCGCTTCGGCTTCCTGCTCGGTTAATGGTTTCGATTCAGTGACTTTGTGCAGGAAGGGGAGAAAGGCCATGGTAAACTTTAGAGTTTAGCGTATGAAAATCCACGAGTATCAAGGCAAAGCCATACTCGCCCGCTACGGGGTGCCGGTGCCGAAAGGCAAGGTGGCATTCACCGTAGAAGAGGCTGAGGCAGCAGCGAGAGAGCTGGGAGGGTTCGTCGTCGTCAAGGCGCAGATCCACGCTGGAGGCCGCGGCAAGGGCGGCGGCGTGAAGGTCGTCAAGACGGTGGAGGACGCGGTGGCAGCCGCGCAGAAGATCCTCGGTATGCAGTTGGTGACCCACCAGACGGGGCCGCAGGGCCAGAAGGTGGGGCGGCTGCTGATTGAAGAGGCGCTGCCGATTGAGAAAGAGCTCTACCTGGGAATTACGCTTGACCGCGCGAGCGGCAAGAACGTGTTCATGGCGTCGAGCGAGGGGGGCATGGAGATCGAAGAGGTCGCCCACCATACGCCCGAGAAGATTTTGAAGGAAGTGATTGAGCCGGGCATTGGCCTGTCGGGCTACCAGGCGCGGAAGCTGGCGTTCGGGATTGGGATTCCGGCGGCGAGCGTGAACGCGGCGGCCAAGGCGATGATCGCGCTGGCGAAGGCTTACGACGAGATTGATTGTTCGCTCGCCGAGATCAATCCGTTCATTCTGCTGAAGGACGGGCGCGTGATGGCGCTCGACGCGAAGATCAACATTGACGACAACGCGATGTTCCGGCATCCGGAGTTTGCCGAGTTGCGCGACCTGGCCGAGGAGGATCCGCTCGAAGTGGAGGCCTCGAAGTTCAGCCTGAACTACATCAAGCTGGACGGCAACATTGCGTGCATGGTGAACGGCGCGGGTTTGGCGATGGCGACCATGGACATTGTGAAGTACGCGGGCGGTGAGCCGGCCAACTTCCTGGACGTGGGCGGCGGGGCTAACGAGGAACAGATCAAGAACGCGTTCCGGATTCTGTTGAGCGATGCGGCGGTGAAGGCCGTGTTCATCAACATCTTCGGGGGCATTCTGCGGTGTGACATTCTGGCGACGGGCGTGGTGAACGCGGCGCGCGAACTCGGCATCAGCGTGCCGATCGTGATCCGGATGGAGGGCACGAACGTGGCGGAGGGCAAGAAGATTCTGGCTGAGTCGGGCTTCAACTTCGGCGTGGCCGATGGGATGAAGGACGGGGCCGAGCAGGTCGTGAGGGCGGCACAATGAGCGTACTCGTAAATAAGAATACTCGCCTGCTGGTGCAGGGCTATACCGGTGCGCAGGGCACCTTTCACGCGACGCAGTCGATCAACTACGGGACGACGGTGGTGGGCGGGGTGACGCCGGGTAAGGGCGGCACGAAGCATCTGGACCGGCCGGTGTTCAACACCGTAGCGGATTGCGTGAAGGAGACGGGGGCGAACGCGAGCGTGATCTTTGTGCCGCCGCCGTTTGCGGCCGATTCGATCATGGAGGCGGCGGACGCGGGCGTGGCGCTGATTGTGTGCATCACGGAAGGCATTCCGGTGCGGGACATGATTGCGGTGAAGCAATTCCTGAAGGACAAGAACGTGCGGCTGATCGGGCCGAACTGTCCGGGGATTATCACGCCGAACGAGTGCCGGATCGGCATTATGCCGGGGCATATCTTCAAGCCGGGTAACATTGGCGTGGTGAGCCGGTCGGGAACGTTGACTTACGAGGCCGTGGGGCAGTTGTCGGCGTTGGGGATTGGCCAGTCGACGTGTATCGGCATTGGCGGGGACCCGATTATCGGGACGACGCACCTGGATGCGATTCAGTTGCTGAACGCCGACCCGGACACGCACGCCATTATCATGGTGGGCGAGATTGGCGGCAATAACGAAGAGATCGCGGCGGCGTGGATCAAGGACAACGTGACCAAGCCGGTGATTGGTTTCATTGCCGGACAGACGGCGCCGGAAGGGCGGCGGATGGGCCATGCGGGCGCGATTGTGGCCGGCGGGTCGGGCAAGGCGGAAGACAAGATGGCGGCGATGACGGCGGCGGGGATTACCGTTTGCGCGACGCCGGCCGAGATTGGTCAGAAGGTAAAGGAAAGATTAGGACTGTAATGGAACGTACATTTGCCATGATTAAGCCGGACGCGGTGGCGACCGGGAAGACCGGAGCGATTCTGAGCGTGATTGAGCAGAACGGCTTTCGGGTTGTTGCGATGAAGAAGCACACGATCAGCCAGAAAGAGGCCGAGGGTTTCTATGGCGTACACCGGGAGCGTCCGTTTTTTGGCTCGCTCGTGTCGTTCATGACTTCGGGTCCTTCGGTGCTGCTGGTGCTGGAGAAGGAAGGGGCGATCAAGGCGTGGCGGGATCTGATGGGGGCGACGAATCCGGCGAATGCGGCGGAGGGGACGATCCGGAAGATGTTTGCCGAGTCGATTGAGCGGAATGCTTCGCACGGTTCGGATGCGCCGGAGACGGCGGCGGTGGAGACGGTGTTTTTCTTCTCGCACTCGGAACTGCTGTAGGCATGCGTTGGTTGCTGGTCAGTTGGGCGGCCATTTCGGTGTTGTCAGCCGAAAAGGTCGCCTTTGACCGGTTGACGGATGTAGTTTTGGACCGCCGGTTGGAGGCGGTGCAAAAGTTGAATCCGGATCGCAAGATTGCGATGCAGGAGATGTTCACAGAGGCTGGTTGCTCCGGGGAGAGCCTTCGTGAAGACCGGGTGAAGGGTTCGAAGCTGCCGAACCTAGTTTGCATCCTGCCGGGTTCGAGCGAGGAGATCCTGCTTGTCGGGGCGCATTACGACAAGGTGAAGGATGGCGAAGGGGCGATTGATAACTGGACCGGAGCATCGCTGCTGGCGAGCCTGTACCAGAGTCACAAGGCTTATCCGCACCGGCATACGATCTGGTTCGTGGCGTTCACGGATGAGGAGGCGGGGCTGGTGGGATCGAAGGCTTTTGTGAAGCAGATGCCGAGGGAGGAGTTAACGCGGCTGAAGGCCTTTGTGAACATCGACAGTGTGGGAGCCGGGAGTTTGAAGGTGTGGGGGAAGCGGGCGCACCGGCCGTTCACGAATTTGGCGGCGGTGGTGGCGAAGAGTTTACAGATTGAGATTTCTGTGATGGACGTGGATGCGGTCGGCGATTCGGATTCGCATCCGTTTGTGGACAAGAAAGTACCCGTGATCGATTTTCATTCGCTGGATCAGAAGTCGTGGCGGCTGTTGCACACAGACAAGGACGTCCTGTCGGCGGTGGACCGGGAGAGGTATCGGGAGACGTATCGATTCCTGGCGGTTTTTGTGGGGATTCTGGACCAGCGAATGGAGAAGCTGGCGGGGGGCGGGTAGGGCGAGACCCTTTGAGGGCTTGGGGCAATCGGGTGAGCTGGCGGAATTGGGTGGCGGGCGGCTGTGTTCGGTCAGGGCGGGAGGAGACCTGCGGGCTAAGGGTAGAGTTCGCAGTCGAAAGTTTGATAGGCGGAGAACCGGTCGCCATCGGAATCACAGCAGGCAACCTTCTTTTTCACGGGGAGCCTTGGGCCGGATTTTCATAGAGCTTCCGGGAGTCGACCACGGCTCCTAACTCAGGCATGCGCTTGCCGTTTACCAGCACAACCTTGTGCTTGGCTCTGATTTTTTCGAACTCGACGGCAACGCCGTCATAGCCGCGGGGATTCCCGTATGTCACCGAGACAAGCACGTTCCAGGCTCCATCATCAGAGCCCGTATCCATCACCTTAAACTCTTTCATGAGTCCCTGCGCCACGGCGATTTTGTCCATCGCAAACCAGTTCAGAGCAATGAACTTCTTGAGATTCTCGCGATTCCCCGGGGTGGCCTTCAGGAATGTCAGTTCCACGGCACGCAACGGAAGTTGCTCGGCTGTTTGGGAGGACAGTTGGCTTGCCGCGGCCAACAGGTACAACATTCGGGGTAGCAGCAAGGTCCGGCACCTTCGATTCGGATTGGCGATTTGGTGAATCAACTTTGCCCTGCCCAGGAATTCCGATGAGGATTGCTTCGCTCGACTCGCCGTCGCGACTTTCGAACCCCTTGATGATACCAAACCTCAGCCACACCTCCCGCTGCTCCGGAGTGACAACTCCGGCGAGGTCCGGGCCCTGCGCGTGCACCCGCTTGTCGCGACCCGTCGTGGTTCACCGGCATGGGTGCCGCATTCAGCCGTGCCACATTCGTCCATGCCGCACTCGTCCGGGGCGACACTCGTCCGGGGCCATTCGGCGGAAGCCCGAATCGGCATCAGTCCGTGCCCGACCCGCGACGGCATTCCATGAGCTGCCCGGGTGAGGTCTCGGTGCGGAAACGGTTGCTCTCCGCCAACATGTCATAACTCTCAGTCGTCGTATTTTGCACCGTAGCTTGGTCATGAGCCGGTGGTTCTCCGGCGGAGGTCCCTTGAGCGCCTTGGCAGCATCCCATGCAACTGATGGTAGTTATCTGCTGACTCGATGCGGGGCGGCCGTTTGGTTTTGGGGGGACGTACGTTAAGGGGTGGGGGGGAGAACGATGCTGGCGAGGCGGATGACGCGATGAAAGTGCTGGTCGGCGGTGACGAGGGGGGCACCGTGGCGGATGGCGGTGGCGGCGATCCAGATGTCGTTGGTGGGGATGGGGGGTCCCTGCTGCCGCAAGGAGGTGAGCAGTTCGCTGTAGATGGCGGCTACCGAGTCGTCGACGGCCAGCGTTTCGACAACGGGATGCGCCAGAAACGACTGCAGTAGATCGTGGTTTTGGCGGGTCCGGGTTCCGTTGGCAAAACCGGCGAAAAGCTCGCCGAGTACGATGGACGGGATGCCGATCCAGGAGGCTTCGTCGATGAGGGTGACCACCTTCGGATCCTGGCGGCAAAAGGCGCCGTAGGCGCTCGTGTCGAGGGCGTAGCGACTCAACGCCAGATCTCGGGGTCGATGTCAGAGAAGCTGGCCGTATTGCGTTCAAACTCTTCGGCATCGGCCTTGGTCCAACCACCGGCGAGTTTGGCGAGACCGTTGGAACGCCTGGTGGCGACGCCGAGACCCCGTTCGAGAACGCTAATCACGGTGCTGTTAAGGCTCTTTCCGCTTTCCTGGCGGGCTTGTTCCAGGGCCGAGGCGAGTTCCGGCGGAAGGTTTCGGACGGTCAAATGCTTTGCATTCATTGTCTGCATTCTATCACGGTTCCGGATGAATGCAGGCGGCGTCAGGGTTGCAGGAGGGCTTCGGTCCAGTGGGCGAAGTCGAAGCCGGCGAAGGCGACGTCGGCGGTGAGGACGCCGAGTTGGGTGGCGCCGGACTTTTTTAACGTCAGGCGGGCTTTGCCTTCGGTGCGGGCGGGGACGCGGATGGTGTCGTCGGCGCGGTCGATGGTCCAGCCGGCGGGGAGGTGCCATTTGACGCGGAAGGTTTGCTCGGTGCTCGTGTGGTTCATGAGGCGTAGCTCGAGGGGCTCGCCGGAGGAGGCGTAGGGGTAGACGCGGGCCCAGCTTTCGTCGACGGCGTAGTTGGCGTGGGGCAGGGGAGTGAGTTCGGCCAGGAGTTGGGCGCGCTGGCGGAGTTCGAGGCGCATGCGGTCGACGCGGGCGGCGTCGTAGCGGAACATGGGCAGGACGTGCTGGTTGATGAGCCAGGGGTTGCCGCCGAGCTTTTCAAGAAGGCGGAGGCAGTAGAGATAGCCTTCGTCCTCGCCGGTGAAGTTGCGGTTCTGGAGGCAGTAATCGTCGGTGCCGGAGGGGGTGAAGGAGTCGCCGACGAAGAAGATCTTTTCGCCGGATTCGCGCTCGATGTGCAGGCCGCCGTGGTAGAGCGTTTGGCCGGGGAAGAAGTAGCTGGCCATGCGGAACTCGCGCCACTGCCAGGAGTCGGCCTCGCCTTTGACTTCGCCGGTGACGGGGTTGGTGGTGAGGCAGGGCATGCGGTAGCGGCCGGGATTTTCGACGATGTCCTGGATTTTAGTGCTATAGAGCACTTTGGCGCCGAAGCGTTTGGCGACTTTGCTGGCGTGGTCGGTGTGGTCGTCGTGGTAGTGGGTGATCCAGAGGCCTTCGAGGGTTTTGAAGCGGCCGGCGGTTTGGAGTTCTTCGAGTTTTTCGATGATTTGGGGATAGCCGGCGTCGAGGAGGAAGGCGGCGCCGGAGGGGGAGACGAGGAGGCGGGAGTTGCCGATGGGGATGATCCAGTCGGGCAGGTCGCGCTGTTCGGACATGGGCATGGGGGCGGAGGGGGCGCGGCCCATGGCGAGTTTGGCGCGGGTTTGCCAGCTTTCTTCGCCCCAATACCAGCGGAGGGCGTCGGTGGAGAAGTGGCTGTCGAGGAGGCGCTGGAGGCGGGAGATCAGGAGAGCGATCTCCTTTTGCGGGTCTTCGATGGCGGGGCCGCGGGCGGGGAGGAGGCGGTCCGGCTTTTGGGCGGCGACGGCTTGGAGGCTGGCGATGAGTTGTCCGGCGCGGGCGGCGAAGCCGTGGTAGCCGCGGGTTTTGGTTTCGGGGACCTCGTTTTGGAGGCTGTAGAGATCGAGGAGGCGGCCGCCGGAGTAGATGAGGTCGCCGGTGGCGATGACGCGTTTGCCGTTCTGTTCGAAGAGATAGGAGACGGCGGCGGGGGAGTAGCCGGGGGTATCGAGGACGGTGATTTGGGTGGGGCCGAAGGTGAGGGTGTCGCCGCCGCGAACGGTGCGGGCGACCGGGAGGGGGGTGACGGGGACTTTGGTGGTTTTCTGGGCGTAGTCGTGGAAGCGGAGCTGGGCGAAGAGGCGCCAGAATTTGGCGGGATCTTCGAGAGCCGCGGCTTCGCCGGCGGGGACGATGACGGGCCCGGCGGGGGGGAGGAGGTCGCGGCGGGTGGAGGTGAGGAGCAGGTGTTCGGCCTGGCCGGAGTAGATGGCTACTCCGCCGGGCAGGAGGATGGAGTTGAGGGCTAAAGCGGCGAGAAGCATCAGGCTAGTTTCCAGGGTTTGCGGTATTTGCGGGTGACCATTTTATTGGCCTGGGAGTCGCCGAGGATCTGTTCTTTCGCGTCGTCCCAGGTGATGCGGCGGCCGGTGCGGTAGGCGATGTTGCCGAGCAGGCCGGCTTTGGTGAGTTTGTGGCCGTACTCGATGTCGCAGGTGGCGAGTTTGCGGGACTTGACGCTATCGAGGAACTCGCGGATGTGGCCGGGGGAGTCGGGGATGGAGGGGGCGGGGCGGGGGAAGTCTTTGACGGGTTTGCCTTTGACGAAGAGCTGATGAGAGCCGTAGTCGACAAAGAGGCTGCCGGCGCTGCCCTGGAAGATGCAGCCGATGCCTTTGTCTTCAAAGCCGGCGGGGGCCATGGGGTTGAGGCCCCAGGTGAGGTTGAGGCCGGGGTACTCGTAGACGAGGTCGAGGTAGTTGGGGGTTTCGGCGTTGTCGTCTTCGATTTCGCGGCGGCCGGTGGCGACGACGGATTTGGGGGCGGTGAGGTCGAGGGCCCAGTAGGCGACGTCGGTGATGTGGCACCAGAAGTCGATGAACATGCCGCCGGAGTAGTCCCAGAAGTAGCGGTAGTTGAAGTGGGAGCGGTTGGGGTTGAAGGCGCGGCGGGGGGCGGGTCCGAGCCAGGTTTCGTAGTCGAAGCCGGCGGGGGGCGGGGCGTCGGGCGGGGCGCCGAGGCCTTTGGATTCCGAGGTTTTCCAGACGTGGACGCGTTTGACTTTGCCGACGATGCCGCTGCGGATGAGTTCGACGGCGCGGCGGTAGTTGGGCAGGTCGTTGTGGATGTGGTTGCCCATCTGGGTGACGCGTTGGAATTTGCGGGCGGCGGTGACCATGGCGCGGCCCTCGCCGATGGAGTAACTCAGGGGTTTTTCGACGAAGACGTCTTTGCCGGCGGCGCAGGCCTGGAGGGTGGGCATGGCGTGCCAGTGGTCGGGGGTGGCGATGCAGACGGCGTCGATCTCCTTCATGGCGAGGAGTTTGCGGAAGTCCTTGAGGACGGGCGGTTCGACGCCGCGGCTGGCTTTGACGATGCCGGTGGCGCGGGCGAGGTATTTGTCGTCGAGATCGCAGAGGGCGGCGACGTTGACGTCGGGGTGTTTGAGGAAGCCGTTGAGGCGGCTGGTGCCCATGTTGCCGACGCCGATGAAGCCGACGTTGATGCGGTCGTTGGGGGCGGCGAGGGCGGCGCCGGTGGCAGCGAGAAAGGTGCGACGAGTCACTTGGCTATCTTACTCAATTGTTGGTTGCGGTAGGCTAGGAGGCCAATGAAACCACTTCTTGTGTTGTTCCTGGCGATTCCGCTGGCGGGGCAGTCGCCGTATCCATGGCTGGAGGGGCTGGCGCAGCGGCAGTTGGCCGAGCGGCGGCAGGTGGTGGCCGGGCTGCGGACGCCGGAGGAGATCCGGGCTTACGGCCGGGGGGTGCGGGAGAAGCTGCTGCGATGGATGGGGGGATTGCCGGCGGAGCGGACGCCGCTGAACGTGCGGCGGACGGGGGTGATTGAGCGGGAGGATTATCGCGTCGAGAAGATTGTGTTTGAATCGCAGCCGGGGTTTTTGGTGACGGCGAACCTGTATGTGCCGAAGACGGGGGCGGGGCCGTTTCCGGCGGTGGTGCAGCCGACCGGGCATAGTTTGACGGCCAAGGCGCGGGAGCTGTACCAGAGCCTTTCGATCGGGTTGGTGAAGTACGGATTCGTGGTGTTGACGTATGATCCGCTGGGGCAGGGGGAGCGGCGGATTTTCTTTGATCGGGAGTTGGGGGACTCGAAAGTGGGCGGGACGACGGTGGAGCATCAGATGGTGGGGATTCAGTCGCTGCTGGGGGGCGAGAGTCTGGCGCGGGCGATGGTGTGGGACGGGATGCGGGCGCTCGATGTGCTGGCGGGGCGGCCGGAGGTGGACGCGCAGCGGATGGGGGTGGCGGGTTGTTCGGGGGGCGGGACGTTGACGGCGTATCTGGCGGCGCTGGATGCGCGGGTGCAGGCGGCGGCGCCGGCCTGCTACATTTCGGCGTGGGAGGAGCAGTTGGGCGGGACGGGGCCGCAGGATGCCGAGCAGCAGTTTCCGGATCAGTTGCGGGACGGGTTTGACCACGGGGACCTGCTGATTGCCGCGGCGCCGAGGCCTTATCTGATTGCGTCGACGACGGAGGACTTTTTTCCGTTAGCCGGGGCGCGGCGGACCTATGAGGAGGCCAAGGCGATCTACAACCGGTTTGGGGCCGAGGATAAGATTGCGTGGTTTACGGCGCCGGGCGGGCACGGGATGCGGGCGGATACGCGGGGGGCGATTTACGGGTGGATGCGGAAGTGGCTGCAGGGGAAGGCGGGTGCGGCGCCGGAGCCGCGGTTGGCCGTGGAGTTGGAGGAGGATCTGCAGGTTTCGGCGACGGGGCAGATTGGCGGGGAGACGGCGAGTACGGTGAATCTGCGGCGGTTGGGGGCGATTCGTCCGGCGCCGGGGAGCGGGCCGGGTGGGCTGGCGGAACAGGTGCGGGCGGTGACGCGGTATGAGCCGTATGCGGGGCCGCTGGGGGTGGAGGAGTTGGGGGGCGGGCGGCTGCGGTATGAGGCGGAGCCGGGGCGGTGGGTGCCGGCGCGTGTGTGGCGGCCGGCGGCGGCGAATGGAACGGCGGTGGTGGTGGCGGGGGATGCGGCGGCGGCGGGGGCGCTGGCGGCGGCGGGCTATACGGTGCTGGCGGTGGACGTGGCGTTGACGGGGGAGACGGTGCACCGGGCGGGGAGCTACGCCAACGAGTGGTTTCCGCAGGATAAGGCGATTTGGCTGGCGCTGATGGTGGGGCGGACGGTGACGGGGATGCGGATGGCGGATCTTGTGCGGGGGGTGGATGTGTTGCGGGAGCGGGGGCTGGTGGGGGAGAAGGGGGGGATGGGTTGGGCGCGGGGGAACGCGGGGGTGGCGATGCTGCATGCGGCGGTGGTGGCTGGCCGGCTGCGGGAGCTGGTGCTGGAGGATCTGCCGCCGACCTACCGGACGATGGCGACGACGCCGATTCAGCGGCAGATTTTCGATGTGGTGCTGCCGAATGTGCTGCGGAGCTATGACCTGCCGGATCTGGTGGCGGCGGTGGGTCCGCGGCGGGTGGTTTTAGGACGGACGGCGGCGGCGCGGGAGGAGGGGTATGGGGGCGCGCACGTGCGGACGGTGCGGCGGCGGGAGCTGGCGGGGGCGGTGGAGACGTACTTAGTGCAGCCGGAGGGTGGCCAGTAGGGGGCGGTGGTCGCTGGCGAGGATTTCGGGGAGGACCTTGGCATTGACGAGGGTCCAGGCGGCGGCGGGGCGGGCGAGGATGTAGTCGATTTGGATGTTGGGTTGTTCGACGGGGAAGGTGTGGAGTTCGGCGGCGGCGCCGGAGATGAGCCAGGAGCCGCTGAGGAGTTTAACGGCGGGGTTGGCGGGGTTGGCGTTGAAGTCGCCGGCGAGGAGGGCGGGGAGGGAGGGGGAGGCGTTGGCGAGCTGGTTGGCGAGATGGGCGCCGGCGAGGCGGTCGGTTTGGGATTGGTGGTCCCAGTGGGTGGCGAGGACGAGGAGGGGTTGGGGGCAGTGGTGGAGGCGGACTTCGGCGCGGAGGATGGAGCGGGGTTCGCGGCCGGGGGAGGTGGGGATGGGGTGGACGCTATGGTTATGGATGGCGCCGCGGATGAGGAGGGCGTTGCCGTATTCGCCGCGGTCGTAGTTCATGGATTTGCCGAAGAGGGGTTGGAGGCCGGTCATGCGGGCGAGTTCGGCGAGGGTATCGGCGCGGCGGATGCGGTTGGTGCGCTGGTCGACCTCCTGGAGGGCGACGATGTCGGCGTGGCTGTTCTGGATGACGCGGGCGATGCGTTCGAGGTCGAAGCGGCCGTCGATGCCTTCGCCGTGGTGGATGTTATAGGTGAGGACGCGGACTTCCGGGCAGGCGCTCCAAGCTAGGAGGGGCAACAGGAGGGCGAGAAGAGCGCGCATGCCCTGATTGTGGCACTTACCGCTGGCAGTTGGGGCAGTGGAAGGTGCTGCGGCCGGCCTGGACGAAGCGGTCGATGGGTTGGCGGCAGCGGCGGCAGGGTTGGCCGGCGCGGCCGTAGACGCGGCAGGCGAGGAGGTCGGCTTCGGGGAACTCTTCGGCGGAGGCGGTGACGCGGAAGGTGTTGGCGATGGCGGCGGAGAGGGTTTGGCGGATGGCTTTATGGAGGGCTTTCCATTCGGCGTTGGTGAGAGAGGGCAGGGGGCGATGGGGGGCGAGGCGGGCGGCGTAGAGGCTTTCGGCGGCCCAGATGTTGCCGAGTCCGACGAGTTTGGACTGGTCGAGGAGGAAGGGTTTGACGGGTCCGTGGGAGCGGGCGGCGCTGGCTTGGAGGTGCTTCCAGGTGAAGGCGGGGTCGAGGGGTTCGGGGCCGTAGGAGGCGAAGACGGTGGGGAGGTCGGCGGTGGGGTGGAGGTGGAGGTTGCCGAAGGTGCGGGAGTCTTCAAAGACGAAGGCGGCGCCGTGGGGGAGGGCGAGCCAGACGCGGGTGAAGCGGGGGAGTTGGCGGGCGTCGGGGATCCAGAAGAAGTGGCCGGTCATGCCGAGTTGGATGCGGAGGGTCCAGCCCTGGTCGAGATGGAGGAGGAGGTTTTTGGCGCGGCGGGCGTAGCCGAGGACCCGGCGGCCGGTGACGGTGGCGGTGAGTTCGTCGGGGGATTGGGGGGCGATGAGGCTGGGGCGGAGGATGGTGACGGCCTCGATGCGGGCGGTGGGGGCGCATTCGGCGAGGCGGCGGACCATGTATTCGGCTTCGGGGAGTTCGGGCATTAGCGTTTCTCGAGGTCGGCGAGGGGGTTATCGAAATCGAAGCCAAACAGGCGGGGATTTTCGCCGATGACCGCGGCCGAGACGATGTGGAAGACATAGTCGTAGGTTTCGGCGGGGATGTCGGCGCGGAACTCGGTGAGGAGTCGCCAGAAGTTGCGTTCGCGGGCGTTGCCGGGGAGGCTTTTAATGCGTTTGATGACGCGGCCTTCGCCCCAGTTGTAGGAAGCCATGACGAGGAGGCCGCTGGCGAGGGCGTCGGTGGAGTAGAGGTCTTTGAGATAGCGGGAGGCGGCGACGGTGGCTTTTTCCCAGTTGTGGCGGTCGTCGCTTGTGTCGGGGCGGCGGAGGTCGGCGAGGGGGCCGATTTGGAGGCCGTATTTGGCGCCGGTTTCGGGGATGAACTGCCACATGCCTTTGGCGATGCCCATGTAGGTTTCCGGTCCGCTGATGTAGGGGTCGAAGTTGCTTTCCTGCATGGCGAGGTAGAAGAACTGGGGCGGGAGGCCCTGGCTCAGGAGTTCGCTGGTGATGCGGGGGGTGTAGCCGTTTTCGCGGGCGCGTTGGACGGCGGCTTTGAAGCGGCCGGAGCTTTGCCATTTGGAGATGTAGTTTTCGACCTCCTGTTGGAAGCCGGGGGGCATGTCGAGTTCGCATTCGCCGAAGATGCGGGAGACGCGCATGATGAGGCGTTCGCGTTCGCTCATTTTGGGGTCGTAGACTTTGAGGGTGGTGAGGAACTTTTCGTAGTTCTTTTCCATTTCGAGGCGGCGGGCGCGGTAGCGGGCGACGTTTTCGGTGCGGACGCTGGCGATGTCGACGTCGAGGGCCTTCATCTGGTAGAAGAGTTCCTGGGCGAGGGCTTTGCGTTCGCTGAGTTGGCGGTGCTGGTAGTAGGCGTAGCCGGCGATGACGGAGGCGACGAGGGCGATGGCGCCGAGGGCGAGGGCGAATTTGGAGCGCTGTTTTTTCTGGACCTGCTGAAAGGCGCTGCGGATCATCATGGTCTGATGACCGGCGGGTTCGTTGTTGCCGGTGTTGGAGAGATACTTTTCGGTGTAGTGGCGCAGGACCATGGTCTGGCTGGGGGCGGGGAGGGAGGCGGTGGGGGTGGGGTGTGGTTCGAGTTCGAACCAGACCCAGGGGCCTTCGAGACCGAGGCGGACGGTGAGGTTGGGGTTGATGGGCGCGCCGGGGAGGCGTTCGCCGTTGACGAGGATGCCGTTGGCGCTGTTGAGGTCCTGGATCCACCACTGGCCCTGCTGGAAGGAGACGAGGGCGTGTTTGCGGCTGACGTGGCTGTCGGAGATTTGCAGTTCGCACTCGGTGGCGCGGCCGATGTGAAACGTGGATTGAAAGCGCCAGGTTTGCACGTTGGCCGGGTCGGGGCCGGAGTGGACCCGGAGGATGGGCACGGAACTCATGGCTTCTATCTTGCGATATGCTGTTTACCTTGTTCAAATCTTTCGCGCCGCTGGTCGTTTTGCTCGCCGGGCCGGGGATGTGCGCCGGGGCGGATCGGGATTGTGAAAGGTGTCTGGAGGTGCGACTGCGGCACGAGGTGAACTCGTACTCGTCGCGGGTGGGGGACCGGGTGCAGGGTGTATTGATTGCGCCGTTCCGGGTGGATGGATTTGACCGTGTGGCGGCGGGGGCGCGGGTGTGGGGGGAGGTGGCGGAGGTGCGGCGGGTGGGGGTGGGTTTTGTGCGGGAGACGGCGGCTCTGACGCTGCGGTTTACGGAGTTGGAGACGGGTCCGGGGGTCCGGATGGCGATTGGGTCGCGGGTGGTGACGATCGACAATGCGCGGGAGCGGGTGGATGGCGACGGGCGGATCCGGGGCATCCGGTCGACGAATACGCCGGGCTTCCGCGCTTCGGGGTTGCTTACTTCGTTCGCCGCCGTGGATCCGATTGCGCTGGCGTTTTCGACGGCGGCTTTTGCTACCTTGCTGCGGTTCTCCGAGCCGGAGATCCGGCTGCAGGCCGGCACGGAACTACTGTTGGAGCTGCGGGAGCCGTTGCCGCTGGCTCCGCTGCCGCCGCCGCTGCTTGGTTTGCCCGCGCCGGTGCCGGCCGCTCTGCTCGAGCGACTGCCTTACCGGACGCAGACGGCGGAGCGGCGGGTGGAGTCCGACATTACCAACCTGATTTTTGCCGGCGAGCCGGCGGCTATTGAGCGGGCGTTCCTGGCGGCGGGCTGGCAGATGCCGGAGGCATTGAGCGCGGCGACGCGGTACCGGACGCTGCGGGCGATGGCCGAAAACCAGGAATACAAAGAGGCGCCAATGTCGTTGTTGCTGCTTGACGGCGAGGCGCCGGTGCAGTCGTGGGCCAAGGCGCTGAACACGTTTGCCAAGCGGCATCATCTGCGCGTTTATGCGACCAAGGAGCGCTGGCTGGACCGGCCGGTGTTTACCGCCGCGGCGACGCAGGACGTGAGTATCAATTTTTCGCGGGGGCGGGAGCTGTTTACGCACCTGATCGATGAGCAGATCGACCGGGAGCGGAGCAAGGTGGTGAGCGACCTGTTGTTTACGGGATGTATCGATGCGGTGGGTTTGGAGCCGCGGCGCTGGGTGCCGGAGACGGTGTTTAATGCAACGGGCCAGAATCTGGTGACGGACCGGCAGGCGGCGGTGCTGGTGTTCAACTCGTGTTCGGGGGCGAGGCAGTTTGACGAGGCGGTGGCTGAGGCGCCGGGGCCGCACCGGGGCAATCGGGTAGCGCGGATTGCCCGGCAGACGGTGCTGACCTTCCGCAACGACATTTACCGGGGGAGTTTGTGGTATCAGGGCGCCTCGATCGTCACGCAGGGGTTGCGGCACTATCGCCGTTCGCGGTCGGCGCTGCGGCCGGTGGTGGGGCCGACCATTACGGGCCGCACGGCGAAGAGCCCGCAGGTGGCGGGCGATCCGGCGACGTGGGCACCACCGGCGGTGGAGCTGACATTCCGGGCGGGAATGATGGTGTTCAGTAACTCCTCGATCGGGGCCGAAGGGCTGCGGATTGCGCATCCGCATCGTCCGAATGAGACGTTGACCCTGCGGGCGGCCAACCGGGTGGCGCCGGGGTTTGCGGTGGGGGGCGGGGTGACGGTGAATCAGTTTCGGTGGTATTCCCATGAGCTGAGTTTTGGCTATCAGCGGGGCGAGTTCCGGATGGATTTGGAGGGGTTGACGAGGATAGCCGAGCAGCGGAGCGGCTTTCTGACGCGGCAATTCAGCTACAACGGTCTGGTGCATCTGCGGCCGCGGGAGAGCCGCTGGCGTCCGTACATCGCGGCGGGGCCGGTGCTGCAGTTGGTGCAATTGACCGGGGCGCCGTTTACCAAAGCGCGGGGGCTTTTCCGGTTTGGGCTGAACAACGTGGGTATGTTTCGCGCGGCGTATGGCTTTGGCAATGTGCCGCCGCTTGAGGGTGGAGGGATTTTTCAGACGGGCCTGCAGGTGGGGGGCGGGGTGCGCTACCGGGTGAGTCGGCACTGGACGGTGCGGTTGGATTACCGGAACACGTGCAGTCCGCGGCCGGATCTGTTGCGCAAGTCGCTGGAACCGCAGATTATGCCGGAGCGTCTGGAGCGCGGCAGGGTGGCGCAGCAGCGGGTGGGATTAGGCATTGCCTTTACCTTTTAGTCTGCCGGAAATCGGCCAAGGTGCCTGATTTCGGACAGGATGGAGGGTTGAAAGATGGGGAGAGTGGGGTGGGAGCGGGCGATTGGAGTTGGCATACGAATTGCTGGCCATTGGGAGCAGGAGGTATACGATGCCCTGGTTACACCTATCGCAAAGTTTCTTATCCTCTCTCTCCCATTCCTCAGGCGGATTGGACACTCTGTTGCAGCAGGCGTCCGATTTCGTCTCCAACTTCGACGTCCTCTGGTCGAATTGTGACACTGTGGCCCAGCGCGCCACCGATTTGTTTGATTGGTTATTCGCGCGGTGGTCGAAGTGAGAAGGCCGCCCCGGAGGGATAGCTCCGGGGCGGCTGGCCGTTTTTGAGCCGGTGAGCGGCGCCGGCGCCGACGACACGGGCATTACCGTCGGGTGAGAGCAGGACGGCGGTTCGTTCGTCGATGCCGAGTCCGGTGATCCGGCTGCCGCCGATGCGGCGGAGGAAGACGGCGAGACGGCCCTGGCGCTGGCGCTCACTGAAGTGGCTGTCGGTGATGAGGTCTTCGAGGTGCGGCACGCGGAGGAAGTCGCGGCCGAGGGCGATTTTGGGGCTGGCGGGGTTGGCTTCGGCCTCGGCGGAGGTGATGGTGTCGAACTCGGCGGAGAAGTAGTGCTGGCCGAGGACGGCGAGTCCGGCGCTGGTGCCGCCGATGGGGACGCCGGCGTCGATGCGTTGCTGGATGGCACGGGCGAGGGGAGTGTCTTTCCAGAGGCGGATGTAGTTCCACTGGTCGCCGCCGGCGAGGAAGATGGCTTCGGCCTGGCGGACCTTTTCGAGGACGAAGGGGTCGGCGGCGGCTGGGCGGGAGCGGATGATGAGGGTGGCGGCGGAGTGGGCAGGCCCTTGTTCGAGGACGAAAGGGTTGTAGGCGTCGGTGCCGGTGGCGCGGAGGACGAGGAAGTCGCCGTGGCCGCTGCGGTCGATCATCCAGGCGAAGGCTTCGGGGACGTCGCGGCTGCCGCCCATGAGGACGGCGCCGCCGGAGGTGGGGGTGGTGATGTCGTTGGGGGCGCCGGCGCGGGAATAGGAGTAGGGGGCTTGGGCGAGGAGGCAGGGGGCCAGGAGGCCGGCGGCGAGAAGAGATTTCATGAGAGATTCGGGGTGGTGGCGTTGCTGCGTTGGAGGGTGACGCCGGCCAGCCAGGTGAGGACGATGGCGCCGGCGATGGCGTAGAGCGGGAGGTCGAAGGAGTGGGTTCGTTCGGTAGTTACGCCGACGAGCCACATGACGATGGCGCCGGCGAGGCTGCCGGTGCCGCCGAGCAGCCCCATGGCGGTGGCGATGGAGTGGCGGGAGATCTCCTGGGTGAAGGTGAGGTACAGGGCCATCCACATGCCGAGTCCGAAGTTGGAGATGGCGAGGAGGGCGATGAGACTGGTGCGGTCCGGGGCGCCGGGGACGGCGGCGGCGCAGGCGACCAGAGCCGTGGCCACGCTGAAGACGAGGGTGCGGGGCAGGCGGAGACAGGCGAGGCCGCAGGCGAGGTAGCCGAGGTCGAGGGCGAGGAAGATAGCGGTGAGGATCCACTTCATTTCGTCCGAGCCCGGGGCCATTTGGCGCTGCTGGTGGAAGTAGGTGGGCAGCCAGTTGACGTTGAAGTAGAGGATGGGGTTCACGGTGCTGGTGATGACGGCGACGCACCAGAAGGGTTTCGAGCGCAGGATGGCGCCGTAGCTGGCCGCGACGGTGACGGGGGGACCCGGGGGCCAGAGGGGGGCGAACTCCGGGCGGCGGGTGAACCAGATCCAGGCGGCGAACCAGAGAACGCCGAGCAGACCCACGGCGGCAAAGCCCATCCGCCAGCCGGCGGCCTGGGCGACGGTGAGGATGAGAATGGGGGCGAGGAGTGCGCCGACGCTTTGACCGCTCGTGAAGATGCCGTTGCCCATGGGCCGTTCCCGTTCGGGGAGGGCGCGGGAGACGATTTTGAGTGCTCCGGGCCAGTTGGGTGATTCGGTGATGCCGAGCAGGATGCGGAAGATGGCGAGGCTGGCGAAGCCGGTGGTGAAGGCGGTGGCGAAGCCGACCAGGGACCAGAGCAGGACGGCGCCGCCGTAGCTCGACCGGAGGTTGCGCCGTTCGATGAGGCCGCCGGCGAGGAACTGCGCGAGCATGTAGGCGTAATAGAAGAGGGAGAAGAGCAGGCCGAGTTTTTCGTTGTTCAACTGCAGTTCGTCGCGCATGAGGGGGGCGAGCAGGCTGAGGGTTTGGCGGTCGAGGTAGTTGATGGTGGTCCCGGCGAGCAGGAAGGCGCAGAGGACCCAGCGCGACGGCGAGGTGAGCATGAGCGTTATTCTACAGAGAGTGGCTCAATACGACGCAATTTTGTTTGACTTCGACGGGGTGCTGGCCGATTCCGAGGCGCTGCACTATGCCTGCTGGACGGAGATCCTGTCGGCGCACGGGATTCCGCTGACGTGGGAGGACTACCGGGCGAACTGCATTGGGATAACGGACCGGGCGATGCTGGAGGTGCTGCGGCGGCGGGTGGATCCGCCGTACGATATCGACCTGCTTTGGCCGGAGTACCCGCGGAAAAAGGCGCTGTTTCGGCAGAAGGCGGCGGCGAATCCGCCGATTGCGGAGGCGACGCGGGAGCTGATCCTGGGATTGACGGCGTTGCCGATTGCGGTGGTGAGTTCTTCGGGGCGGGCGGAGTTGGAGCCGGTGCTCGAAAAGGCGGGTCTGCTGCACCGGTTTGAGACGCTGGTCTGTTTTGAAGACGTCACGCGGTTGAAGCCGCATCCGGATCCTTATCTCGAGGGGGCGCGGCGGCTGGGGGTAAGTAACCCATTGGTGGTAGAAGACTCGGAGGCGGGGGTAGCGGCGGGGGAGGCGGCCGGATTTACGGTACTGCGCCTAGACCATCCGGACCATTTATCCGCGGCACTACAGTCCCACCTGCGCGAGGCGGGTATGGGTATTGACTTGTCCTCGCGATTGCTTACACTCGAATAGTGACTCTATGCTGAGCAAACCCTGTCTCCTTTCGGTCGCTCTGGCGGCGAAGCTGTTGGCTGGTGACCCTTATTGTCCGCGGTATCCGGAGTCGGTGCGGGCTGAGCAGATTGATTTGCTGGAACTCGACCGGTCCTACGCGGCCTTCAGCCGGATGGCGCGCTTTGGCGCGGCGGCGGGGCGGGAGCAGACCACGCGGTCGAATCTGGTGGATCAGCATCTGTTTGCGAAGATGGCGGCGGACAATGTGCGTCCCGCGTCTGCCTCTTCCGATACGGAGTTTGTAAGGCGAATTCATCTCGATCTGACGGGTCGGATTCCCACGCCGGAAGCGGTAGAGGCTTTTGCCGCGGACCGGGCGCCGGATAAGCGGGCGAAGTTGATTGAGCAACTGCTGGCCTCCCCGGCTTTTGCGGATCAGTTGACCACGTTCTGGGCCAATAAGTTTAAGGTGACCCGGGCGCACGAAAACATAGGCACGCGGGGCAGGAACACCTTCTATGAATGGCTGCGGAATTCGATGGCAGCTGATCGGCCCTACGACGCCCTGGTGCGGGAGTTGCTATCGGCTTCCGGGGAGGTGGATACGGTGCCGGGGACCCAGTTTTACGCCCGGTGGATGGACTTGGCGGGGCCGGTGCAGGACTCCTGGGATGATATCACCGATAAGATTACGACGACGTTTTTAGGGTTTAAGACCGAGTGTATCTCGTGCCATAACGGGCGGGGCCATCTGGAGAAGATTAACTTATATTTAACTCGACGGACGCGGGTGCAGTTCTGGCGGATGTCGGCGTGGCTATCGCGGATGACGTTTGTGCGGTGGAGCGACGATAACATCGGGTTCCGGCCGCGGGTGATTCTAAACGACCGGACTTACGGCTCCTACACCGGTTCGGTGAACCCGGCGAATCCGGGGAACCGTCCGGCGCGGCAGGGCGCGGTGGTGGAGCCGGAGTTTATTCTGAACGGGGCCAAGCCGCGTACGGGGGAGTGGCGGAAGGATTTTGCCGCGATTCTGACGGCGGACCGGCAGTTTGCCCGGGCGACGGTGAACCACATCTGGGCGTATCTGTTCTCGCACGGGATTGTGGACCCGCCCGAGGCGTGGGATTTTGAGCGGACCGATCCGAAACGGCCGCCTTCCGGGGACTGGCCGATTCAAAACACGCATCCGGAGCTGCTCGAGGGTTTGACGGACTTCTTTATCCGAAATAACTTCCAGTTCCGTCCGCTGTTCCGGCTGCTGGTATCGAGCGATGCTTATCAGCTTTCGAGCCGGTACGAGGGGCGGTGGCAGCCGGCGTTTGTGAAGTACTTCGCCAAGCATGAACCGCGGCGGCTATCGGCCGAAGAGCTCTATGATTCCATGATTACGGCCACCCGCACCGAACAGCCGATGATCGCATCGGAGCTGAGCCGGACGCTGCTTTACGCTAACCAGCTGCCGGATCCGACCGAGCCGGCAACCGATTTCCGCGTGGTGGATTTTCTGAATCAGGCGGGGCGGGGCAATTGGCTGGCGATTGATCGCGCCAGTGAGCCTTCGATTCTGGGTTTGCTCTACCTGATGAACGACGCTCAGAACGTGAATCGCACGCTGGGTAATGCGACGGCCACGGTGAGTTCGCGCAACCGGGTGCTGCAGATTGACAGTTCGCCCGTCTCGGACGAGGAGGCGATCCGGCGGATGTTCGTGGCGACGCTCTCTCGGGGCCCATCGGAGGGCGAGATGGCGCGAGTGTTGGCGTACCGAAGTGGTGCGCGGGCGCAATGGCTGAGTGACCTGCAGTGGGCGTTGCTCAACAAGCTGGATTTTGTCTTTAACTATTAGCGGAGGCTGGCCCATGAAAATCAATCGTCCTCTCTGTGCCGGTCATACGCGGCGCCACTTTTTGTTTGGATCGGCCTCGGCGGCGGTGCTTGGGGCCCATGCCGATGCCGAGGTTAGCTCGGCGCGGGGCGCGACGCCGCGCGGTACGGCGAACGCCTGCATTTTTGTGAACTTGAATGGCGGTCCGAGCCACATGGACACCTTCGACCCGAAGGATGGTCCGTGGAATCCGGCCGATGTCGATATTCGGGACTATTCGAACGGGTTGCGGCTGTCGAACCGGTACTTTCCGAGGCTGACGGCGCTGCGGAATGATCTGCTGGTGTTGCGGTCCTGCTCCAGTTGGGAGGCGGCGCATGAGCGGGGTCAGTTTTACATGCAGACGGGCCGTTCGCAGAATCCGGCCTTCATGGCGGAGATTCCGCACATCGGAGCGGTGATTTCGCGGGAGAAGGGCGCGAGTGGGCTGATTCCGCCGTTTTTATCGTTTAACCAGACGATGCAGGGGGCGACGTTTCTGGGCGGCCTGTACCAGGCGATGATGCCGCCGGCGGCGCGGACCGGTGTGCCGACGCTGACGCACCCGTTTTTTGGCACCGCGGCGCAGAGCCAGGAGCGTTTCGAGCGCCGGTTTCAGCTATTGCGGGATCTCGATGAGTCGTTGCGGAGCGCGCCGTATAACGACACGATGGCGGCATATGGGAGTTACTACAGCCGGGCGCGTTCGATGATGTATAACCCGGCGGTGGACAGTGTTTTCAAGTTTGACGCAAACGACGAGGGTCGCTACGGCAATACGGCGGTGGGCCGGTCGCTGCTGGTGGCGCGGAATGCGGTGCGGGCGCGGAACGGGGTGACGTTCATCAACGTGACGCAAGGTGGGTGGGATACGCACGTGGGCCAGTTCGACGCGGGGCAGGGGATGCCGATTCACACGCTGACCAACCAGTTAGACCGGGCGGTGGGTTCGCTGGTGGAGGATTTGAAGGCGACCGGAGAGTTTGATTCGACGTTGATCGTGATCATGGGCGAGTTTGGCCGGACGCCGGGGGTACTAAACAGCCGCGGCGGGCGGGACCATTACCGGCAGGTGATGTCGGTGGCGATGCTGGGCGGCGGGGTGCGGGGCGGGCGGGCGATCGGATTGAGTGATGCCAACGGAGCGAATATCGTGGAGTTCGGCTGGTCGGGGAACCGGGCGATCTACACGGAGGATATTGCGGCGACGATCTATTCGGCGTTGGGGATTGACTGGACCAAGTCGATTACCGATACGCCTTCCGGACGCCGTTATTACTACATCACGCCCTCTGCGGAGCATGGGTTCCGCCCCGTCGAAGAGGTTTTCGGCTGATGCGGCGGCTGGCGTTCTTTTTGTTGATGGCTCTTTCGGCGGCGGCGCAGACCCCGGCGACTCTGCAAGTGTTGAGCGACTCGTCGCAGGTGCTCGTGGGCCGGACGCTGCAGTTTCGCGCCGTGGCGCGGGATGCGGGGGGGAATCAACTGCAGAACGCGGTGGTTACGTGGTCGGTCAATAACGCTATATTTGCGACGATCAACTCCAGTGGGTTGCTGACAGCGCGGGGTTTGGGGACGTTGCGGGTAGTGGCGCGGCTGGGGTCGCTGGTGGCCGAGACGGCGGTGCAGACGATTCCGAGCGAGGTGCGCATTGACCCGCAGGAGGCCGACGTGGATGTCGGCGCCACGCGGCAGTTTTCGGCTACGGCGCTGGACGCCGATGGCAATGTGATTCCGGGGGTGGCGTGGGGATGGACGGTGACCAACCTGCGCAACGGGACGACGCAAACGGCGCGGATTACGCCGCAGGGGGTGATGTCGGCGATTGCCGAGGGGGCCAATATGGTGCTGGCCACCTTTAGCTATGGCGATGTGCAGACGGGCTTGCAGCGGCAGTGGCAGGTGACGGCGCGGGTGACGACGAATGCTCCGCGCACGTACCGGGTGCGGCGGTTGTTCCATAACATGAATCAGCAGCCGGGCGAATTTGAACTGCGGGCGCGGCCGTCGATGGTGTGGGCGACCGATGATGGCGAGGTGTTCGTCAATGCCTCGCTGGGCGGGTTGACGGGGGCGCTGCTGAATTGGCGCGAGGGGGAGTGGAGCGTGGTGACCGCCACGGGTGTTCCGCGGTTTGCTTCGGCCAGTTTTGCGAATGAACTGTTCTCGCATTCGATTACGCGGAAGGGGCAGGTGTTGACGTACGAGGATACGAACATCAACGGGCGGCAGCTTTCGAGCGGTGATCGGAATGGGGTGTTTCCTGTGTTTTCCAACAACACCCCGCTGGGAGCGACCGAGGCCACCGGCAACATCTTCATTACGCGAAACTCGCTGGCTTCGAGCGGGGCGGTATTGGTGCGGGCTACGTTTCGGTTTGAAAACAATCCGGTGACTTACACCGGGCTGTTCCGGTCTTACGATCAGCGCGACTACGAACTGCTGGTTTCGACAGCAGACCGCTTTGATCCGTTCGGTACCGCAGCCTTTACGGTGGACAACGATTTCGGTATCGCGGCCGACGGTGCGGCCTACTATTCGCTATCGCAGGGGGCTAACCGGGTTTGGTTCCGCCACCTGCCGGATGGGACGCGGCAGCGGGTGCTGGGCGTGGGTGACGCCGTGGCCGGTTCGACGGTTCGCAGTTTCGCGGGTGGCTCCGCCAACGCGCCTGCCTTCTGGGTTGACGAGAACGGAGAACTTTTGTGCGCGGTGGTGCTCAACAACAACACGACGCACTATGTCCACATCGACCGGACGAATCAGATCCGTTCCTTACAGTTGACGGGCCAGACCGGCATTCTCTCCTATCACCCGAACCACGGGGCGCTGCTGTTCGCTAATCCGTTTAATAACCGGGGGAATGGCGTCTATCTGTGGAAGCCGGGCAGCGAGCCGCAGTCGCAGTTTCTGTTGTCGCGGCCGGCGCTGGGCCCGACCACCGTCGAGGCGATCGAGAGCGGGGCGATCAATGCCCGGGGCGAGATCTTCCTGATGGTGCGGACGACGACGCTGACGATGGGGTTGGTGCGGATTGGCGGGGAACCGGATTTTCTGGCCTGGTCGGGCCGGATGCTGAAGGTAACGGCGCCGGTGAATCTGATCACTTTCATTGGCGGTGCGCGCGAAGGGGCGCCGCAGCTGTTATCGGGCGGCACGACCGGCTCGGTGGCGGAATGGAATGGCCAGGCGTTTGATGTGCCGCTGGCGACCGGTGAGCGTTTGTTCGGTACAACGATGTGGTTCGGCGGGTTTCACGGGGCGACCTACAACCTGCGCCGGGCTCCGAACGGGGATCTGTATTTTATTTCGGGCGTGGGCATCGGGCGGGTGGTCCGGGGCGGGTCGCCGGAGTTGATTCTGCGTTTTCCGCTGCGCATTGATACGTTGACGGTGAATAACCCTGGCCAGTTTGATGTGAACGGCAATGGGGAGTTGTTATTCCATTCGTCGACGAGCGCCGGGGATAATCGGATCTTTCTGTGGTCGAACGGCCAAGCGCGGCAGTTACTGGTGCTGAGCGGAACGGCCGCCACGGCGACCACGATTGATGGCCGGATTGTTTCGAGTTTCGATTCGTTCAGCCTGGCCGATACGGGGCAGGTGTTGGCCTCGCTGCGGTTCCGGAACGTGGGTGTGCCGGTGTTGCACCACTGGAACGGGCAGACGTGGACGCGGATGGCGGAGCCGAACGTGACGCGGATCGGGACGCACCTGGTGACGGGGATTGCGAATTTGACCCGCGTGGGCGGGACGCGGCTGTTTGCGGGCTTGAACGTGGCCTCGGGCGGGCCGATTCTGGTGGAGTGGAAGTCGGGCGGTTGGGAGATTCTCGTCAACAACTCGTCGGTGATGCCGAACGGGCAGGTGGCTAACGCGGTGGTCGCTACCGATGCCAATCGCAACGGGGATGTGTTGTTCCAGCAGTCGAACGGCAACAACTTCCTGCTCGTTCGCCGCGGGGAGGAGGTGCGGCAGGTGATTAACTTCTTCCGCCCGACGCCCGACGGGGACTATCTGATTCGAATCAATGCCATCGATTTCCGGGATGACGGTACGGTCTACTTCCTGGCGATGACCTACGACGATGAGACGGTATTGTACGAGGCTAAGCCAATTTAATGAGTAATCCCTACGGCCAGCACCTTGGCGACCTGGATCCGCTGGCTGTGCTGGCCGCTACTCCGGCTCGACTGGCGGCCATTGACCCGGCGCGGTACGCGACGCCCTGGGCGTCGGGTAAGTGGACTTACGGACAGATTCTGGCGCACCTGGCCGACTGCGAGGTAGCGTTTGCGTTTCGTCTGCGGCAGGCCGCGGCCGAGGAGAGTTACGTGGTGCAGCCCTTCGACCAGGACCGTTGGGCGAACAGTTATGCGAACGCTGACCCGGCGGCGGCGCTGGCCGTTTTTACGAGCGTCCGGGCGTGGCTCCTCGGTTTCCTGCGGCAGTTGCCGGCGGAGACTTTTGACAGGCCGGTGGTGCATCCGGAGTTGGGTGATTTAACTTTCCGCACACTCGTCGAGATTATCGCCGGGCACGACCGGAACCATCTAGCCCAACTATAATTGCAGGATGCTTCGCACTGCACTGTTGATCACCGCCGTCGCGCTCGGCCTGCCGGCCGCCGTCAAGAAAGAGGCTTTTGGCCGTACGCCCGACGGGCAGGCGGTGGAGATTTATACGCTCTCAAACGCCGCCGGGATGACGGCGCGGATCATGACCTACGGAGCTACGGTCGTGTCGCTGGCAGGGCCGGATGGCTTTGATGTTCTGCTGGGATTTGATTCGCTGGCCGGCTATTTGCAGGAGCAGCCCTACATGGGAGCGATTGTGGGCCGCTACGGGAACCGCATCGCCAAGGGTCGGTTTTCGTTGAACGGCAAGAGCTATTCGCTGGCCGTGAACAATGGCGCCAACGCGTTGCACGGCGGTCTGCGCGGATTTGACAAGCGCGTATGGAAAGCTACGGCCAAGGCGGACGCCGTGGAGTTCACCTATCGCAGCGCCGCGGGCGAGGAGGGTTATCCCGGGCAGTTGGATGTGACGGTTACTTACACGCTGACGGCCGGGAATGAGCTGCGGATTGACTATCTGGCCGCAGCGAGCGAGGACACGGTGGCGAATCTGACCAACCACGCCTACTTCAACTTGTCGGGCGAGGCGACGATTCTTGACCACGTGGTGCGGATCGATGCGGACCGGTTCACGCCGGTGGATGCCGGGCTGATCCCGACGGGCGAACTGCGCGGGGTGGCGGGGACGCCGTTCGACTTCCGGAAGGCGACGGCGATCGGCGCCCGGATTGACGCCCGGGACCAGCAGATTCAGTTTGGCGGCGGCTACGACCACAACTGGGCGCTGAACGGCGGGGCGGGGACGCTGCGGAAGGTGATTGAGGCGTATAGTCCGCGGTCGGGCCGGGTGTTGACGGTGGCGACGACCGAGCCCGGGGTGCAGTTCTACACGGGGAACTTTCTCGACGGCAAGCTGACCGGTAAGGGTAAGCGGCAGTATGTGCGGCGAGCGGGATTTTGCTTTGAGACGCAGCATTATCCGGATTCGCCGAACCGGCCGAGTTTTCCTTCGACGGTGGTGAAGAAGGGGGTTCCGCTGCGGTCGACCACCGTCTGGGGGCTCTCGCGGCGCTAGAGGTGGGTTTGCAGAATCTGGTCGAAGGTGGACCGGGGCACCAGTTCGAACTTGACGCCGAGGCGGGTGTAGGGCCGGAGGGCGAGGGGTAGCGTTTCGGGCGGGGCTTCGGGACCGGCGACGACCAGTTGGCCGTCTTCGACCCGCACGGGGATGATCTGATGCTTCCGCACGACGTGGGCCGGCAGGGAGCGGGCGATGGCGCGGGAGACGGTGTCCGGGCTGACCAAACTGACCGGCATGCAGAGTTGGAGGGCGAGGGCTTCGTAGAGGTGCTCTTCGCTCAGGCGGCCGGTTTCAACGAGCCAGTCCTGCAGACGGCGGCCGGCGGGTTTGCCTTCGAGGGCGCTGGCGGGGAGGTAGCCGGATTTGACGAGGATTTCGGGGAGGGTGGGCCGGTGGGCTTCGAGGGCGAAGCGGTTGGGATACTGGTGTTGGGTTTTGAGCCAGGCGAGGGGCTCGCGGCGCCAGCGGGATTTGGCGTAGCGCACGGTGGCGCGGAGGCTGGCCGAGGCGTTGATCCAGTTGGCCACCGGGATGCGCAGGGGGGACAGGAGGGCCATGGGCCAGCCGTAGAAGCGCTGGACGATGCCGACGCGAATGGAGGCATGGAGCAGGACTAAGGCGAAAGTTACGGGAAGCCACCGCGCCCCGGGCAGGGCCAGGAGGCGTTCGGGCCAGAGGAGTCCGTACAGGAACAGGAGGTTGCACAGGACGCCGACGGGGTTGCCGATGAGGCCTTTGCGGTCTCGCCAGTGCCACCACCACTGGCGCCAGCCGCCCTGCCAGCCGTGGCGTTCGGCGCCCTGCCAGACGATGCCAGTAACCCAGCGCGTGCGCTGCTTGACGGCGGCGCGCCAGCTACGGGGGAAGTATTCGCGGGTGGCCATGGGGGCGCCCGCGGCGAAGCGAATCGGCAGGAAGGTTTGGCGGAAGCCGAGGTGGCGGAGGCGGAAGCCGTTTTCGTAGTCTTCGGTGAGGCAGGCGGGTTCGAAGATCCGGTTTTCCGCCGACTGCGCGAGTGCTTCGAGGGCACGGCGGGAGAAGCCCGTGCCGACGCCGCTGCCGGGGAGGAAGCCGCCGAGCGACTCGCGGACCTGGAGATCCCGCGTTTGAAACTCGCTGAACTCATCGATGTAGATGCCGTGGACGAGTTCGGTGAGCGGGGTGGGCAGGGCGAGGACGGGCACCTGGACCATGTCGTAGTTCGACAGATAGTGGCTGATCCAGCGCAGGGAGTCGGGATGGATCATGTCTTCGGCATCGTGGGTGACGACGCCGTCGAAGCGGGTGCCGCTTTGCTCTTCATAGAGCAACATGGTTTGGAAGGCCCAGTTGAGGCAGTCGGCTTTGGAGGTTGGTCCGTCGTGGGGGACGAGCGAAAGATGGACATGAGGGAACTGGTCTTCCATCGCCCGGATCTCATCGAGGGTGGCATTGTCGTTGGGGTAGCCGCCGAGGAAGAGGTGATAGTCGGCGTAGCGGATGGCGGTGACGTTGTGGGTGACCATCTGCCGGACGACGTCATGCTCCTGCCAGAGGGGGACGAAGATGGCGAGGTTTTTTTCGGGTTGCGCCTGGGCGGCGGACGGCGCCGGTTTGGCGGGAAGCCAGAGCCAGAAGAGGTTCAGCAACAGATCGTCGACACCATTTACCAGGAGCCATGCCAGGACGCCGGGAAAGATAGTGGCCACGATCGTGTCCAACGCCGCTGAGAAGCCGGATAACACTCGATAGACTAGTGGCTGGGTCCGTCCAAAATCTCACTTATGTTTACGCTCTCCCGCCGCCGTGTGTTCCCGTTGCTGTCCGCCGCCGCGCTGCCGGCCGCCGGCGCCGGACCAAATGATTTTACGTTTGCGCTGATCGGCGACCGGACGGGTTCGGCGCGTCCGCAGATCTACTCCCGGGTGTTCCGGGAGGTGCTGCTGGCGGACCCGGCGTTTGCGGTGACGATTGGGGATGCGATCGAGGGCGTCGATGACGCCAAGGCGCCGGCGCAGTGGGCGGAGATGGAGGCGCTGTGGGGTACGGCGCCGTTTCCGATCCGGCATACGCCCGGGAACCATGACATCTGGAACGATGCTTCGGCGGCGGCGTTTGCCCGGCACGCCGGCCACCCGCCGCAGTATGCGTGGGTGCATCAGAATACGCTGTTCGTGATTCTGGACAACAGCCGGACCGAGGGGTTGGCGCCGGCGCAGCTCGCGTTTCTCGAGCAGAGCCTGCAGGCGCATGCGGGCTGCCATCCGAAGATGGTGTTTCTGCACAAACCGTTCTGGATTCCGCAGGTGGCGGTGGGGAGCGGGGAGTTTGCGTTGCATCATCTGGCGAAGAAGCACGGCGTGACGCACGTGTTTTCGGGCCACGGCCACCAGTTTGTCCACCTGGAGACGGGCGGGATTCACTACAGCGAGATCGGTTCGAGCGGGGGCAGCATCGACCGTGGGTTGAGCCGGGGCGAGGGGTTTCGGCAGGGTTGGTTTTACCACTATTTCCTGATTCGGGTGGCGGGGGGGCAGGTGCGGGTGACGGTGCGCGAACTGCCGCCGCCGTATGGTTTGGGGCGGGCGTTTCGATTGGAGGAGTGGAACGCCGGGGGGCCGCAGTTTGATCCGGGCGACCCGGCGCTGGCGGCGGGGCCACGCCTATAATTGGGCTATGCGTTCCTGTATTTTCGTTTTGTTCTGTGTGATGGCGGCGTGGGGGCAAAATCCGTCGCGTCTGGCGGTGTCGGCCACGCCGGCAGCGCTGCGCATCCGGCCGCACAGGGAAGCGATTTTGCAGGTGAAGGTGTATGGCCAGGTGCCGGACGGCGAGAAGACGAAGGAGGCCCGCCTGCGGCAGGCGGGGTGGAGCGTCGAGGTGGTGTCGCCGCGGGGCGGCTGGGTTTCCAAGCCATTCCGGTTTCAGGGGACGGACACGGAACCGTTCTACGATCCGGCGACGGGCTTGGCCGGGTCGCTGTTCCGGCAGCTTTCCGGGCAGTTTACGGTGAAGGACGCGATTGTGTACCATGCGCCGGAGACTCCGGGGAAGTATACGGTGGAGTTTCGGCTGGGGGAGTTGCGGACGGCGGCGGAGATCGTCGTCGATGCGGCGGCGCCGGCGCCGCCGGAGACCGCGGAAAAGTGGACCTTCGGGCCGGAGAGTCCGATGGCCGATCCCTATCGCCAGCTCGCGGAGCACTACGCGCCTTACGTGGCGCAGGAGACGTGGTTTGACTGGCGGGCCGACGCTATCTGCCGCGTCGATTACGACAACGACTGGGACGGCGGGAATAACTGGGATAACCTGGGGGCGGGATCGACGCAGGCCTATGTTTATTACGCCGCGATCGAGTCGCGGTCGCACTGGTTTTTGATTTACAACTTCTTCCACGCGCGGGATTACTCGGATAACTGCGTGGCGGGCACGTGCCATGAGAACGATAACGAGGGAGTGATTGTCGCGGTGCGGAAGGACGGTTCGGCGCTGGGCCGGATTGAGGCGATGGAGACGCTGGCGCACAACAATATTTACTCGTACACGGCGGGCGACGCGGGCATACGGGGCGGGGCTCACAACGTGGACGGCCCGCTGCTGCTGCATGACGGGTCGCATCCGGTGGTGTTTCTCGAAGCGGGAGGGCACGGGGCGCTGGGGGCCGGCGATCAGAAGTCGTTTTTTGACGGGAATAACTTCGATTGGAAGCAGAACACCGGCATTACTTACGTCTATAAGGGCGCGGCGGAGCGGCCGCGGCACGGGGTGGACCGCGAGGTTGGTTACGAGTTACTGCCGATTTATCACCATTGGTGGGCGCGCGCGACCCGGGAGTCGAACGGAGAGGAGCGGCTGCTGAGCGCGTTTTATAGCTACACGCCGGCCGGGGGGCGTCCGCGGATGCGGGCGGCGGCGGTGGCGGGCAGCTTTTACGGGGTGAAGCACGGGCGGGATAAGGCGAAGCCTTTCTGGGGCTGGCACGACGTGGCGACGCAGCGGCGGAAGATCCTGGCGACGGGGCAGTGGGGGGCGGATCCGGCCTACGGTTTTTCGCAGAATCTGCGGTTTCCCGCCGATCGTCCGATTTCGACCGAGTACGTGTTCAATCCGTATCTCGATGTGGGGGGGCCGGAGCCGGCGTTTGTGGCGGTCGAGCGAAAGGTGGTGGGACAGGTGGGACAGGTGGGACAGGCGGGGCAGGCGGCGCCCGCGGCCGGGCCGGCGATGGCGAAGGGGAGTTGTACGGTGGAGGTGGTGGTGGATGGCACCGTGGGGGTCTCGCTGATCGGTGGACGGCCGGTTTACGAGGTGCTGGTGGGGGCGCCGGAGCGGGAGGTGAGCCAGCAGTGTACGGGGGCGGTTTCGCGTTACTACAGCCCGCAGTACCGGGTGGAAAAGCTGCGGGGGCGGGGTGAGGTGAAGCTGGTGGATCCGGCGACGGGACGGGTTGAGATCCGGGACCCGGCGCGCGGCGCCGACACCTACCGGTTCACGCTTTCCTGGGAGACGGCGAATTAGGCGGGCTGCTGCTGCGTCATGCAGTGCAGGGTGCCGAGGCCGAGGACGAGGTCGCTGCAGTCGATGCCGACGACGGCGCGGTCCGGGAAGAGGCCGGCGAGGGTGTTGAGGGCGTGGCGGTCGTTGGGATCGTTGAAGGTCGGCACGAGGACCTGCTGGTTGGCGATGTAAAAGTTGGCGTAGCTGGCCGGGAGACGCTGGTCGGCGAACCGGACGGGGGCGGGCATGGGGAGGGTGACGATGCGGAGGGGGCGGCCGTCCTGGTCGGTCATTTCGCGGAGGCGCCGGAGGTTGTCCTGCAAGGGTTCGTAGTTGGGGTCGGCGGGGTCGGCTTCGACGACGGTGACGATGGTTTGGGGGTCGGTGAAGCGGGCGAGGTCGTCGACGTGGCCGTGGGTGTCGTCGCCGGCGATGCCATTGCCGAGCCAGAGGACTTTGGTGACGCCGAGATGCTTGGCGAGGACGGCTTCGATCTGCGCTTTGGTGAGGTGGGGATTGCGGGCCTGAACGGGGCTGAGGAGGCACTCTTCGGTGGTGAGGAGCGTGCCGGCGCCGTTGACGTCGATGGAGCCGCCTTCGAGCACGACGCGGCGCTGGCGGGCGAGGGGCTGGACGCGGGGGAGGCCGAGTTTCGCGGCAATGTATTCGGGCAGGGCGTCGTCGTTCTGCCAGTTGTCGTACTTGGCCCAGCCGTTGAAGTGCCAGTCGGTGACTTTGAGCTTGCCGGTGGTGGATTTGACGAAGATGGGCGCGGTGTCGCGGAGCCAGCTGCGGTCGGTGGGGACGAGGTGGAGGTCGAGGGCGGCGAGGTTGGCGTGCTCCTGGCGGGCGGCTTTAACGGCGGCCTGGGCGGCGCGTTCGTTGGCGCAGAGTAGGTGGACCGTTTCATAGCGGGTCAGCTTGGCGATGAGCTTGCCGTAGAAGTGGGGGATGGGTCCGAACTTGCCGGGCCAATCGCTCTTTTCGTGGGGCCAGGCGAGCCAGGTTCCTTCGTGGGGCGCCCATTCGGCGGGCATGGTCCAGGTGGCGGGCATTAGTCGAGGAACCTTTTGGTGAGGCCGTCGTAGGCGTCGATGCGGCGGTCGCGGAGGAAGGGCCAATTGCGGCGGACTTCGTCCTGGAGTTTGGGGTCGCACTCGTAGACGAGGATCTCTTCCTGGTCGTTTGAGGCTTCGGTAAGGACGCGGCCGAAGGGGTCGGCGAGGAAGGAGTTGCCCCAGAATTCGAGGCCGGAGTCGTGGGGGCCCTGTTCGAAGCCGATGCGGTTGACGGCGGCGACGTAGATGCCGTTGGCGATGGCGTGGCTGCGCTGGATGGTCCGCCAGGCGTCGAGTTGGGCGGGGCCGTACTCCTCTTTTTCGGCCGGGTGCCAGCCGATGGCGGTGGGGTAGAAGAGAATGCTGGCGCCTTGCAGGGCCGTGAGGCGGGCGGCTTCCGGATACCACTGGTCCCAGCAGATGAGGACGCCAATGCGCGCGTACTTTGTCTCGAAGTTCTTGAAGCCGAGGTCGCCGGGGGTGAAGTAGAACTTTTCGTAGAAGAGCGGATCGTCCGGGATATGCATTTTGCGGAAGATGCCGAGCATTGCGCCGCCGGCGTCGTGGACGGTGGCCGTGTTGTGGTAGAGGCCGTGGGCGCGTTTTTCAAAGAGCGAACTGACGATGACGACGTCGAGCTCTTTGGCCAGTTGGCCCATGACGGCGGTGGCGGGGCCGGGGATGGGTTCGGCGAGGTCGAACAGGTCGGCTTTCTCTTCGCGGCAGAAGTACTGGGAGCGGAACAGCTCCTGCAGGCAGATGATCTGGGCGCCGCGGGCGGCGGCTTCGCGGACCTTCGCGGCGGCTTTTTCGAGGTTTTCGCCGGGGGAGCGGGAGCAGGACATCTGCACGAGACCGACGCGGAAACGTTGGCCGGAGGCGTTGGACATCCTCCAATTCTCGCCGATGTCCCGCTCGTCCCGCTACATGTACATGCCGCCGTTGACGTCGAGCACGTGGCCGGTGATGTAGCCCGCGCCGTCTCCGGCGAGGAACTCGACGGCCGCGGCGATGTCGTCGGCCTGGCCGAAGCGGCCGAGGGGGATGATGCCCTTCATGCCGGCCTTCTGCTCGTCGGTGAGCACGGCCGTCATGTCGGTTTCAATGAAGCCGGGGGCGACGGCGTTGACGGTGATGTTGCGGCTGGCGAGTTCGCGGGCGAGGGACTTGGTGAGGCCGATGAGTCCGGCCTTCGAGGCCACGTAGTTGGCCTGTCCGGCGTTGCCCATTTCGCCGACGACAGAGACGATGTTGATCATGCGCCCCCAGCGTTCCTTCATCATGCCCTGCATGACGGCCTGCATGGCGAAGAACGCGCCGCTGAGGTTGGTCTGCAGGACGATGTTCCAGTCTTCAGGCTTCATGCGCAGGGCGAGACCGTCCTTGGTGATTCCGGCGTTGTTGACCAGAATGCCAATGGGGCCGAAATCTTTTGCGGCTTGGGAGAAGGCGGCCTGAATCGAATCTTTGGAGGACATGTCGACAGCCAGGGCCAGAGCCTCACCGCCGGCGGCCCGGATTTCGGCGGCCACCTCTTCACACTTCTCTACATTTCTTGCTGCGACGATCACCCGCGCGCCGGCCTTGGCCAGGCGCAGGGCGCAGACCCGGCCGATGCCGCGGCTGCCGCCGGTGATCAGAGCGTTCCGATTTACCATGGACTCATCATATGGCATATAGCGATTTGCGCGAATTCATCGCGGCTCTCGAAAAGGCCGGCGAACTGAAGCGCATCCCTTTTGAGGTGGATCCTTACCTCGAGATCACCGAGTTTGCCGACCGCGCCGTGAAGGGCGGGGGGCCGGCGCTGCTTTTTGAAAAGCCGAAGGGCAGCAGCGTGCCGCTGCTGATTAACAGCCTGGCGAGCGAGCGGCGCATGCAGATTGCGCTGCAGGTGGAGGAGTTTCAACAGATCGCCGACCGCATCTCCGAGTATCTGCAGATGCAGATGCCGCAGGGGCTGCTGGGCAAGCTGTCGATGCTGCCGAAGCTGGCGGAGATGGGATCGTTCTTCCCCAAGACCGTCAGCAGCGCGCCGTGCCAGGAGGTGGTGCTGAAAGGCGACCAGATCGACCTGGGCCGGTTGCCGGTGCTGACCTGCTGGCCGCAGGACGGCGGGCCCTACATTACCCTGCCGATGGTGTTCACGAAGAACCCGGAGACGGGCAAACGCAACTGCGGCATGTATCGCATGCAGGTCTACGACGCCCGGACGACCGGCATGCACTGGCAGGCGCATAAGCAGGGCGCCGAACACTACCGGCGGCGCTTCAAGGCCGGCGAGACCAGGATGGACGTGGCCGTGGCGATCGGGGCGGATCCGGCGGTGATGTACTCGGCGATTCTGCCGCTGCCGCCGGATCTCGATGAGATGATGATCGCCGGTTTTCTGCGCAAGAAGCCCGTTGAGATGGTGCAGTGCCTGACGGTGGACGTGGATGTGCCGGCCAACGCCGAGTATGTGCTCGAGGGGTACGTGGAGATGGGCGAGCGGCGGACGGAGGGTCCGTTCGGCGATCACACGGGCTACTATTCGCTCGAAGATGAGTATCCGGTGTTCCATCTGACGTGCCTGACGCACCGCAGGAATCCGATCTACGCCACCACGATTGTGGGCCCGCCGCCGATGGAGGATTACTACATGGGCAAGGCGATTGAACGGACGTTTCTGCCGCTGATGCGCATGCAGATTCCCGAGATTCGCGATATGTGTCTGCCGGCCGAGGGGATTTTTCATAACCTGATGCTGGTCAAGATTCGCAAGTCTTATCCGATGCAGGCCCGGAAGGTGATGCACGCGATCTGGGGCCTTGGGCAGGCGATGTTCACGAAGTGCATTGTGGTGGTGGATGAGGACGTGGATATTCAGAACTACAGCGAAGTGGCGTGGAAGGCGCTGAATAACATCGATCCGCAGCGGGATATTGAGTTTGTCACCGGTCCGATTGATTCGCTTGATCACGCCAGCCGGATGATCAACTGGGGGTCGAAGATGGGCATCGACGCGACGCGAAAGTGGCCCGAGGAGGGCTTTACGCGGCGGTGGCCGGATGTGATTACGATGAGTCCGGAGATCAAACGAAAAGTGGATGATCTTTGGAAAAAAGCGGGATTGTAATGCAGTCGCAACGGTTCCCTGTTAGCCTCGAACAAGGGAATTCATGCGATTCGTAACTCTTTGGCTCAGCCTGGTGGCGGGAAGTTCGCTTGTTTCGGGGCAAACCGCCACCGGAACCATAACCGGCACGGTGACGGACAGCAGCGGGGCGGTGATCTCGGGCGCCAAGGTGGCTGTGGTGAACACGGGCACGAGCAGCCGGCTCGAGATTGCCACGAACGCCGCGGGCCAGTACACGGCGCCGCTGCTGCAGCCGGGCTCGTATGAGGTGAACGTCTCGGCGCCCGGCTTCAAGGCGTTTACGCAGACCGGGATTGTGCTGCGGGTGCAGCAGCAGGGGCGCGTCGACGTGGTGCTGCAGGTGGGCAGCATCAACGAGTCGATTGCCGTGCAGGGCGATGCGGCGGTGGTGGAGGCGACGACGTCGTCGATTGGCAAGGTGGTGGATAACAAGCGGATTCTCGAGTTGCCGCTGAATACGCGGAACGTGTACTCGCTCGTTAACCTGACGCCGGGGGTGACGGGCGGCATTGGGAATGCGCATAACCAGGTGAGCTTTTCGGTGAACGGGGCCCGCGGCGGGACGTTCGATGTGCTCGTCGATGGATCGAGCGCGGCCTTCCCCACGGTGAACGGCTTCACGGGTATCTCCGTGTTTCCGTCCGTCGATGCGGTGGCTGAGTTCAAGATGCAGGCGCAGAACTTTAGCGCCGAGTTCGGGCGGAGCGTGACGGCGGTGTTGAATCTGGTTTATAAGTCGGGCACGAATCAGTTTCACGGGTCGGCGTACGAGTTCCTGCGCAACTCCGTGCTGGACGCGAACAACTTCTTTGCCAATTCGCGCGGCAATCCGCTTGCCAGTTTCAAGCGCAACCAGTTCGGCGGCATGGCCAGCGGCCCCATCCGGCGCAACCGGACGTTCTTCATGACCGCCTTCGAGGGTCTGCGGGAGCGCAGTTTCTCCGAACGGCTGACGACGGTGCCCACGGCGCTCGAACGCGCCGGCAATTTTTCAAACACCCGGGCCAGCGCCACTTCCATCATCAACGTTTTCGACCCCGATACGACGCGCCCGAACCCGGCCGGCGGCGGCTCCATCCGGACCGTGTTCCCCGGCAACATCATTCCGGCTTCGCGCTTTGACCCCGTCGCTGTCCGCACGATGGCTTATTTTCCCCAGGCCAATCAGCCGGGCGATCCCGGCACCTTCCGCAACAACTTCTACAACAACGGCGCCGCCAGCATCGACACCAACAACTTCGACGTCCGCCTCGACCACAACCTCTCCGACACCCAGCGCCTGTTCGGCCGCTTCTCCTACCGGCGCTCCTTCAACGGTCCGCCGCAGCTGTTTCCCGGGGATCTCGGCATTGCGGAGGGCCGGGTGAACAACAACGACTTCGGCCGGAACTTTATTGCCGACTACACCAACACGCTCTCGCCGACGATGCTGCTGAACCTGCGGGCTTCGTTTGCGCGCAACCGCTTCCTGTTCGATAACCAGGGGCTGAACTTCGTGCCGTCGAGCCTGGGGCTGCCGCGCGATATCGATGCCGCGGTCGACCGCTACATGTTCCCCCGCTTCGATGTGGCCGGGCAGACCTCGCTCGGCGGCAACGACCATCGCCAGAGCGGCTTCAACAACTATGGCTTGGCTGGCAGCCTCAGCAAGCTGACCGGCAAGCACTCCCTCAAGATGGGCTACGAAGGGCGCATGCTCCGCATCAACGTCTGGGAGGCCCGCGCCGCGGCCACCTTCGGCTTCACCGCCGGTATGACGCAGGGGCCCAATCCGAACGCGGCGAGCGCCACGGCGGGCTATGGCTTTGCCTCGTTCCTGCTGGGCGCGGGATCGAGCGGCAACCTGTTTCAGAACTGGAAGAACGTGGCTTCGCAGAGCTTCTATCAGGCCTTCTACATCCAGGACGACTTCCGCATCACCCGCAAGCTGACGCTGAATCTGGGGTTGCGATATGACTTCGACACGCCGCGGACGGAGCGCTTCAACCGCATGAGCTGGTTTGACCCGTCGCTGGCCTCGCCGCTGGCAACGGCGGTGCCCGGGCTCAAAGGCGGTCTCCGTTTTGTGGGTGTCGATGGGAGCAACCGCAGCCAGTACACGGGCGACTGGAACAACTGGGCGCCGCGGCTCGGCCTCGCCTACCAGCTTGATAACAAGACGGCCATTCGCGCCGCCTTCGCGCAACTGTTTGGCCCGAGTACGCTCGCGGCGCAGGGCACGGTGGGTCCGTACGGCTTCCGCGTGGAGACGCCGTGGGTGGCCACGCTCGACGGCATCACCCCGCTCAACCGCCTGAGCAATCCCTTCCCGGGCGGTTTCCAGCCCGTCCCCGGCGCTTCGCAAGGCGCCATGACGGCCATCGGCAGCAATCTCGACGCGCCGCTCAGCAATACCAACACGCCGTACACCATCCAGTACAACCTCACCGTGCAGCGGGAGCTGCCCGGGGCCGTGCTGCTCGAAGCGGCTTTCGTCGGCAACCGCGGGCGGCAGCTTTCGCGGGGCGGGGAGGGCGGCTTCTCGCTGAACCAGGTGGACCCGCGCTTTCTGAGCCTGGGCGCGCAGTTGAACCAACTGGTGGACAATCCGTTCTTCGGGCGCGGGGGCGCGGGGATTCTTGCCAATCGGCAGGTGGCGCGGGCGCAGATGCTCCGGCCTTATCCGCAGTTCAACAGTATCTACCCGATTTTTTCGCAGGGCGCGACGTCCGATTACAACGCGCTCCAGGTGACCTTCAGCAAGCGCTTTGCGCAGGGGATGGTGTTTGAAGGCAACTATGTGTGGGCCAAGGCGATGGATGATGGCACCAGTCATCAGGATTCGTTTGATGTCCGTTCGAGCCGCGCGGTATCGAGCGTGAACGTGCCGCAGCGTCTTGTCTTCTCCGGGGTGTATGAACTGCCTTTCGGGCGCGGGCGGAAGGTGGGCGGCAGCATGTCTCGTCTGGCGGATGCGCTGGCCGGCGGCTGGCAGGTGAACGGGATTCTGACGGTGCAGTCGGGGGCGAACCTTGGCATCGGCGCCAACAACACGGCCGGCATCTTTACGCAGGCCTTCCGCGCCAACAACAACGGACGGAGCGGGGCGCAGAGCGGGCGGGCGCATGACCGGCTGGAACGTTGGTTCGACACGACCGTCTTCAGCCAGCCGGCGCCGTTCACGCTCGGCAACATGAGCCCGCTCACGAGCGACCTGCGCAACCACCACATCAACAACCTGGACTTTTCGATCTTCAAGCAGTTCCAGGTGCTCGAAAAGTTGAAGCTGCAGTTCCGGGCCGAAGCGTTCAACGCGGTGAACCGGGTGCGCTTCGGCAGCCCGAACACGTCGGTGACGGCGGGCGCCAACTTCGGCCGCGTCACCACGCAATCGAACGATCCGCGCCAGATGCAGTTCGGCCTGAAGCTGCTTTGGTAGCCGGGGCCTCAGGCCCCTTCCCAGGGCCGCTTCGCCACGCCGTGGTCGCGGTCCTTCACGCGGTCGTAGATGTGCCCCGCGCAGGTGCTGCCGAGCGACTGGTTGTAGAGGCTGGTCTCGCCGAGCGCCTCGATGAGGTCTTCGCGGAAGGCGTGGACTGCTTTGAGATGCTCGGCGAGGGCCGGATGCTTGTGTCCGTCCGGGGTGAGGAAAAACATCTGGTAGCCGCCGTGCATCAGGCGGGCCACCTGCTTGCCGCTGAGAATGCCGTGTTCGACGATTTCGGCCTGGCCCTCAGCGGTCTCCTTCACGAGGGCCGCGCAGCCTTTGCGGGAGATCAGGTATCCGCCCGTGACGCTTTCGCTCGCGAATCCTTGCGCCTGGGCGGCGCTCAACTTCTTGGCGAACGTCGGGATCTCTTTGGCTGCGCGCTTGAAGAACATATGACTCCATTATAATCGGCGAGTGCGTTATATTCTCTCCCTCGACGAAGGAACAACGTCCGCCCGCGCGGCGCTCTATAACCGGGAAGGCCATCGGCTGGCCATGGCCTCGGTGCCCATTCCGTGCCGCTATCCCCAGCCCGGTTGGGTGGAGCAGGACGCGGCGCAGATCTGGACGGCCCAACTCGACGCGATGCGGCGGACCCTCGCTGAGATCGACGCGCAACCGCAGGAGATTGCCGCCGTAGGCATCACCAACCAGCGGGAGACGACCGTGGTTTGGGACCGCCGCACGGGCGCGCCGATTGCGCCAGCCATTGTCTGGCAGTGCCGCCGCACGGCGGAGCGGTGCCGCACGCTGGCGGCGTCGGCCGAGGCTGCCCGGGTGACGGCGAAGACAGGCTTGGTAATCGACGCTTACTTCTCCGGCTCGAAGGTGGAATGGATTCTCGACCATACCCCCGGCGCGCGGGAGCGGGCCGCGGCCGGCGACCTGCTGTTTGGCAACATCGACACGTGGTTGATCTGGAACCTCACGGCCGGGTCGACGCACGTGACCGATCCGACGAACGCTTCGCGCACGATGCTGATGGACCTGGCCACGGGCGACTGGGACGACGAGCTGTTGGCGCTGTTCGGCATTCCGCGGGCGATGCTGCCGCGGATTGTGCCTTCGAGCGGTATTTGCGGGCAGATGGCGGCGACGGTGCTCGGCGTCGAGATTCCGATTGCGGGGATTGCGGGCGACCAGCAGGCGGCGCTGGCGGGCCAGGCTTGTTTTCGTCCGGGTCTGTCCAAGAATACTTACGGCACGGGGTGTTTTGCGCTGCTGCACACGGGTGGGGAGAGGCCGGTTTCGCGCCATCGTCTGCTGGGGACGCGGGCGGCCAACCTGGGAGGCGGGGCGCAGTTCGCGGTGGAGGGTTCGATCTTCATTGCGGGCGCGGCGGTGCAGTGGCTGCGGGATAAGGTGGGGCTGATTGAGTCGGCGCCGGAGACGGAGCAGATTGCGCAGTCGGTGGCGCATACGGGCGGGGTATATCTGGTGCCGGCGTTTGTGGGCCTGGGGGCGCCGCACTGGGACGCGGAGGCGCGGGCGAGCCTGACGGGGATGACGCTATCGACGGGGCGGGCGGAGTTGGTGCGGGCCACGCTCGAAAGCATGGCGTACCAGACGCGTGAACTGGTGCAGGCGATGGAGGCCGATTCGGGCGCACCGCTCGAGGAGCTGCGCGTCGACGGCGGGGCGGCGCAGAATAACTTTCTGATGCAGTTTCAGGCCGATATGCTGGGCTGTCCGGTGGTTCGTCCGCGGGATAGCGAGACGACGGCGCTGGGGGCGGCTTACCTGGCCGGGTTGGCGGTGGGTTACTGGAGTTCGGTGGAGGAGGTCGAGTCGTTCTGGCAGGCGGAACGGGTGTTTACGCCCTCGATGGCCGCGGCGGAGCGGGAGGCGCTGTGGGCGGGTTGGCAGGCGGCGGTGGCTCGGACGCGGTCGCAAGGTTGTTAATTCTTACGGCGACCGGGTGTAACCGCGCCGCAAATGGGATATTGTCTGGATATCCAGGGTGATTCCATGAAAAAACTGATTCTTCTCCTTGCCGCGCTGGCGGCTTCGGCGTTTGCCCAGCGGTCGGAGACCGTTGCCTTTCTGGCGGCGCTTTCTCCGCAGAACGAAGTGCCACCCGTTGCGGCCGCGGCCGGCGGTACCGCGCTGCTCTACGCTCACGTGGTGCGCGATGCCCAAAACCAGATTGTGTCCGGGTCGGTTGACTTTGTCATCCTGTACACGTTTCTCGAAGAGGTTACCTTTACCGGGCTCCATATTCACGCGGGCGCCGCGGGGGTGAACGGGCCGGTTACGGTGAATACGGGGATTGCCGCGGGCGCCAACGCGGTGACCATTGCGCCTCCTTTCCGCGGCGTGCTCTCCCGCCAGGCCCAGGTGCTGCCGGACAACGCGGCGGGGGTGGCCACGCTGCGCGGGTTGTTTGAAAATCCGGCCGGCTACTACGTGAACCTGCACACGACGGTATTCCCGGGTGGGGTGATTCGCGGCCAAGTGATGCGCGCGGAAACCACGACGCTGCTCAGCCTGATGTCGCCGGCGAACGAGGTCCCGGCCATTACGAACGTGTCGGCCTCGGGCGTGGGCGCCATTGAAGCCGTAAGGGCCTACAGCAACGGGCGGCTCGCGGCGGGTGTAGTGACCTTTGACGTCAATTACACGATCCCCGGCGATAGCACCATCACTGGCCTGCACATCCACACCGGCGCGGCGGGCATCAACGGACCGGTAATTTTCAATACCGGGATCACGGGCACGGCCTCGGTGACGGCGCCGTCGAATGGCATCGGCAATCTCGTCTATCCGGTGGAGGTTAATGCCGCCAACGCTGCCCAGGTGACGGCACTCGAAGGCCTATTCGATTCGCCGGCCGATTACTACATCAACCTGCATACCAGCACGAATCCGGGTGGGCTGATCCGGTCGCAGATGTTCGACACGGAGGAGATCAGCTTCCGGACGATGATGTCGCCGGCCAATGAGGTTCCGGCGGTGACGGGGCTCGATGCGTCGGCGATGGGGAATGCTTTGATTTACGCGTTGCGGGACCGAACCGGCAACGTCACGGCGGCGCGGTTCATTTTTGATGTGAACTACCGGTTTCCGGGGGCGACGACGTTCACGGGGCTGCATGTTCATGACGCGGCGGCCGGGGTGAACGGCCCGGTGAGCATCAACAGCAACATCGCCGCCGGGGAGCGCGCCGTGGTTTCTCCCGGCGGCTTTGGGAACATCTGGCGGCCAGTGAATCTGGTGGGCGGCCAGCCCCTGACATCGCTGAACTCGCTGCTGCGGAACCCTGAAAATCACTATCTGAATCTCCACACGACGGTCCATGCGGGCGGCGCGGTGCGCGCGCAACTGGCTCCGGCGATCACGCGGATGCCGCGGATTGTGGACGTCATCAGCGCCGTCAGCGATTCGCGTCTGCGGACGCTGGCCCCCGGCGGCCAGTTCACCATCTTTGGCGAGGATCTGGCTAAAGTCCCCACCGCGCTCGGCGGCCTGGTCGGGCTGCAGTTGCCCCGCGCCGCCAACGGCACGTCGGTGACCATGGGAGGCATTCCCGTGCCGATCATCACGCTGGGCTTCGAGGCGCGCAACAACCCCTCGGGCTACATCGTCGGGCAGGTTCCCTTTGAAGCGCCCGCCGGTACGCACGATGTGATCGTGACCTCGGCCAACGGCGCCTCAAACCGCTTCCAGGTAACTGTCGCGCCGGTGGCTCCCGCAATGTTCTTTGACGCGGTGGGTGCGTTCGCCGTGCGCGTGGCCGACTTCTCCATCGTTCGTCCCGAAAGCGCCGCGCGCGCCGGCGAGACGATCGCCTTTGTGACCACCGGCCTTGGACAGACCATGCCGATGCTGGCCACCGGGCAGATTCCTGACGCGGCCAATCTCGTAGCGGCCCCGGTCACGCTCTCCATCGGCGGACGCGACGCGATGGTGATGGGCGCGACGACGATTCCCGGCTACCCGGGCATCTACATCGTGCTTGCCAACATTCCAACCGGCGTCGCGCCCGGACCAGCTAACGTGATGCTGCGGGTGGGCACGGTTACGGCCAACGTGACCTCGCTCGCGGTTCGCTAGGTACCATAGTCAGTAATGCGCTACCTCAGTCTCTTTTCCCTGATCGCCGCATTACTGGCCCAAACCCCCACTGCCCCGGTTGCGGAACGTCTGGCGACGGTCCGCAACCTGGGTAAGGCGTTTTATGAAAACCCGACGACGGGCAAAGAGGCCGTTGTCGAGTTTCAAAAGGCCCTGCAACTGGCGCCGAATTCGGCCCGCGAACGGTTGAACTTCGCCCTGGCGCTCCTGCGCAACGGCGAGACGCAGCGGGCCATGGCGGAGCTTGAGAAGGTGCAGCGGCAGGCTCCGCAGTTGCCGCACTCCTGGTATAACCTGGGGATCCAGTGGAAGCGGCTCGGCGAGACCGACAAGGCGTTTGTGCAGATGGCACAGTTCGTGAAGTTGGTTCCGCTGAACGCCGGGGGCCATTACAACCTCGGGGTGCTGCAGAAGCAGAAGGGCGAACCAGAAGCCGCCATGGCTTCGTTTCGTCAGGCGGCGCAGCTCGACCCCAACATCTTCGCCCCCCACTTCCAACTGTTCAACCTGCATCGTCAGGCCGGGCGCAAGGAGGAGGCGGCGGCCGAGTTGGCCGCTTTCCAGCGGATCAAAAAAGAGCAGGAAGGTTCGGCCATTCCCGAGGATATGGAATGGAACTTCTACTCCGAGGTGCTCGACGACGCCGAGCCGGTGCCCGCTTGGCCGGCGGCGGTTCCGCTGCAGTTTGTGTTTGAGAAGGCCGCGGCGCCGGCGGAGGCGCGGACCATCCTGCTTGACTACGACCACGACTACGATCTTGATGAGTTCGTGCTGGGCCCGCAGACGAAGCTGCTGCGCAACCAGGGCGAGGCGGGGAAGGTGGACCGCACGGCGGACTTTCCGCTGGCCGAGGGGACGGCGACCGGGGGCATGACGTTCCGGGCCGTGTATGAGACCAAGGGGATGGACCTGATCCTCATCCACCCCAACAAGGGCGCCGTGCTTTACCGGGATCAGCTGGCCGGCCGGTACAAGGCGGAGCCGCTGCCGCCGATTGGCCTGCCGCAGGCGTTCGACCTGGCCAACCGGGCGGAGATGGACCTGTTGCACGCCGGCGGTATCCTGAAGAACCGGGAAGGAAAGTTTACGCCCGTGGCGGGTCCGGGTGGACTCACGGCGGCGGACCTCGAAGGCCGGGGGATGCTTGATCTCGTGACGGCGCGGGGCATTCTGCGCAACGAAGGAAATTACCGGTGGGGGGCGCTGGCAACCCCGGCCAACTGGCCCGCCGGGGTGACCGGCGCGACGGCCGCGGACTTCGATAACGACGGGCGCATGGACCTGCTGCTGCTGACGGCCAACGGCGCCGTGCGCGCCCTGAACCGCACCCCGACCAAGGCCAACTGGCTCCGCATCCGGCTCACCGGGGTGAAGAACCTGGCGCATGCGCCAGGGTCGGAGATCGAGGTGAAGGCTGGCGGGCTGTATCAGAAGCGGCTCTACGACGGCAACCCGATTTCGTTCAACCTCCGGCAGTACAAAGAGGCGGATGCGATTCGGATCACCTGGGCCAACGGCCTCATCCAGAACGAGACGCGCATCGCCGCCAACAAGGCGCACGAGTTTAAAGAGGCCCAGCGGCTGTCCGGCTCCTGCCCGATGGTGTGGACGTGGAACGGCCGCGAGTTCGAGTACATCACCGACGTGCTCGGGGTGGCGCCGCTCGGGGCTGCGTCCGGCGACGGCAGCTACTTCCCGGTGGACCACGATGAGTATATTCAGATTCCCGGTTCGGCGCTCGTCCCGCGCGATGGCCACTACGAGGTGCGGCTGACCGAGGAGTTGGCCGAGGTGGCCTATCTGGACGAGATCAAGCTGATTGCCGTGGACCATTCGGCGGGGACGGAGCTGTACACGAACGACAAGTTCAAGGCGCCGCCGTTTCCCGAGTTCCGGCTGTTTGGCGTGGAGCGGGCGGTGCGTCCGCGCGCGGCGCGCGACCACCGGGGGCGTGATGTACTGCCACGGCTGCTGGCCCGCGATGCGCAGTACGTAGATGGGTTCCGGCGAACCATGGACGGTTTGGCGGAGCGGTCGCACGTGGACCTCGATTTTGGTTCGGCGGCCGCCGATGGGCGGGCGATTCTGGTGCTGTCCGGCTGGGTGGACTGGGCCGACGGCAGTACGTTTCTGCGCGCGGCGCAGGCGTCGGCGGAGGGGGTGCTGATGCCCCGGTTGCAGGTGAAGAACGCAAAGGGGGAATGGCAGACCGTGATCGAAGACATGGGGATGCCGGCCGGTAAGCCGAAGACGATCGTCGTGGATCTCAGCGGCAAGTGGCTTTCGGCGAGCCGGGAGGTGCGCATTGTCTCGGGCCTGGCGCTCTACTGGGATGAGATCTTCCTGAGCGAGCAGACGCAGGCGCCCACCGTGCGGCAGCAGACGCTCACGGCCACGGCCGAACTCCAGTTCCGCGGCTTCTCGCCCGTCACCGTGCATCCGCAGCGGCTGCAGCCGGAGCGGTTCGCCTATGAGCCGGCGCGGACGACTTCGATGTGGAACCCGACCCCGGGCTTCTACACCCGCTACGGCGCGGTGTCGCCGCTGTTGCAGGGGCCCGACGACCGGCTGGTGGTCATGGGTTCGGGCGACGAATTGCGGCTACGGTTCCCGGCGCTCGCTCCGCCGGCGCCGGGCTTTCGCCGGAGCTTCCTGCTGCAGGTGCAGGGCTGGGCCAAGGACCAGGACGCCAACACGGCATACTCGAAATCTACTATTCCGCTGCCTTTCCGCGCCATGAAAGAATACGGCGAGATGGTCCCTGACGGCGCCTGGATCCGCGAGTCTCTCACTCGTCCGGCCCTGCGCCTGTTGCGGCCGCTCACCAGTTCCCGATGAAGAAACTCAGCGCGATTCTCTTCGTGGCCCTGCTGGCCAACACCGCCTACATTGGTGCGTTCGCTTCGCCCACGATTTTCTACATGGCGAACGTGCTCTTGCATCTGGCGCTGGGGGCGCTGGTGTTTCTTCTCGCTTTTCGTTTTCTGCCGCGGCCGCTGCAGCTGTTTGCGGTGGCTGTGTTTGGTACCGGCGCGTGGCTGACTTACGCCGGGGCGATCACGGCGAACAACCGCCTGCTGTGGGTGCACATGGCGCTGGGGGCCGTGGCCGCGCTCTGGGCGATTTATCACTTCCGCCAGCATCTGCTGCGCTATGCGGCCGTGCCGGCGGTGGCGCTGCTGCTGGCGCCGCTGGCACCGCAGCCGGTAAAGCGGATCTTGAACCCGAAGGTGGTTCCCGTGGCGATGGAGGAGGAGGGGGGCGGCCCGCAGAGTCCCTTCTGGCCGAGTTCGGCCAAGACCAACGTGGGAGGGACGATTCCTTCGGACTTCTTCATGGACTCGAAGCTGTGCGGCGAGTGCCACGTGGACGCTTACAAGCAGTGGGACAGCTCGGTGCACCACTTTGCGAGCTTTAACAACCAGTACTACCGGAAGTCGATTGAGCACATGCAGGAGTTGAGCGGGACGCGGGGTAGTAAGTGGTGCGCGAGCTGTCACGACCACGCTGTCTTCTTCAACGGGCGCTTCGATAAGCCGATCAAGGATCAGATCGATACCCCCGAGGCGCAGAACGGGCTCGGCTGTGTCTCGTGCCACTCGATTACGGCGGTGGAGGGATCGATGGGCAACGGCGGCTTCACGATGGAGTATCCGCCGCTGCACGAGTTAGCGTCGAGCCGGAACCGCTACGTTCGAGCGATCGATAACTTCCTGACCTATCTCGACCCGGAGCCCCACCGCCGCACGTTTCTGAAGCCGTTCATGAAGCAGGACTCGGCCGAGTTCTGTTCGTCCTGCCACAAGGTGCATCTCGATGTTCCGGTGAACAACTACCGGTGGCTCCGCGGCTTCAACGACTACGATAACTGGCAGGCTTCGGGGGTTTCGGGCCAAGGGGCGCGCAGCTTCTACTATCCGCCCAAGACCTCGACCTGCACCGATTGCCACATGCCGCTCGTCGACTCGCAGGACCCGGGTAACCGGGACGGCAAGATTCATAACCACCGGTTTCCGGGGGCGAACATGGCGGTGGCGCACGTCAACAAAGACCAGGAGCAGTTGGACGTCACGCGGCAGTTTCTGACCTCGGGCTTTATCTCGGTGGATATCTTTGCCGCCGCGCCGGTGCAGAAGGATGGCGGGCCGCAGATGCGGCGCCGGAGTTCCGAGGCGCCGATGGCGGCGTCGTTGAACGTGGTGGGCGAAGAGGCCGAGGCGGGAGGCGCGTTGATGATCCGGGAGGTTGGCGAACTGGCGGCGCCGCTGAACGAATCGGGCGCGACGTTTACTGCGGGGCAGACCGTACGGCTCGACGTGGTGGTGCGGACGCGCAAGATTGGCCACTTCTTCCCGGGCGGCACGATTGACTCGTTTGATATCTGGCTTGAGCTGGAGGGCAAGGACGCCGACGGGAAGACGATTTTCTGGTCCGGGGCGCTCGAGGAGGACGGGGCTGTGGAGCCGGGGGCGCATTTTTACCGTTCGTTCCTGCTCGATGGAGAAGGCAACCCGATCAACAAGCGCAACGCCTGGCAGGCGCGCAGTGCGTTCTATGTCCGCGCGATTCCGCCGGGTGCTGCCGACACGGTACACTACCGCGTGAAGATTCCGGAAAAAGCGCGGGGGCCGCTCACGTTCACCGCCAAGCTGAACTATCGCAAGTTTTCGCACTTCTATAACAAGTACGCCTTTGCCGGAAAGGCCGGGGCGGGGTCGGCGGGGCTCGATCATGACAGCCGGGAGTATAGTTTTGACAAAGCCAATATCCCCGCCAATGTGTCGGGCCGGATCAAGGATGAGATTCCGGTGCTGCCTATCGTCACCCTGGCCACCTCGCGGGTGGAACTCGCGCTGGGCGCCGGGCCTACTCAGTGGAAATCCGTCCCCAGCCGGGCGGCGCGGGAGCGGTGGAACGACTGGGGAATCGGCCTGCTGCTGCAGGGTGATCTGAAGGGCGCGGAGTATGCCTTCAAGAAAGTCACCGAGGCGGAGCCGGGCTACGCCGATGGCTGGCTGAACGTCGCCCGGGCGCTGATTCAGGAGGGGGAGACCGAAGCGGCCAAGCCCTATCTGGCCAAGGCGCGCGCCATTAACGCTTCCCTGGCGCGGATCCACTTTTTTGAGGCGCTCGTCCACAAGGCCGATGGCGACTACGACGCCGCGCTTGCCAGCCTCGACCGCGTCGTGGCGCAGTATCCACGCGACCGCGTGGCGCAGAACCAGATTGGACGGCTGCTGTTTTTGCAGCGCCGCTATCCGGAGGCGATTGCCGCGCTTGAGAAGGTGCTCGCGATTGACCCCGAAGACGTGCCGGCGCACTACACGCTGATGCTGGCCTACCGCGGCCTCGGCGATGCGGCCAAGGCCGAACGCGAGGAGAAGTTGTTTCGCCGTTTCAAGGCCGACGAATCGGCGCAGGCGATTACGCAGAAGCACCGGCAACAGAGCGCTGAAGACAACAACGAGCGCCAGATGATCCACGAACACGAGTCCATCCCTTTACCCCATGCTCCGTCGACTCCTACCCGTCACCTGCATCGCCACGATGCTCCTCAGCGCGCAGCCCAGCCCCGTCCGCTTCCTCGAAGTGACGAAGGCGGCCGGCCTCAACTTCGTGCACAACAGCGGCCGAGCGGGCAAACGCTGGCTCCCTGAGACGATGGGGGCAGGGGCCGTCTGGTTTGACGCCGACGGCGATGGCTACCCGGACCTGTTTCTCGTGAACTCGCGGGACTGGGCGCCGAAGGGCAGACGGTCGCTGAGTGCGCTTTACCGCAACAACAGGAACGGCACTTTCACGGACGTGACGGGGGCGAGCGGCGTGGCGATGGAGCTATTCGGGATGGGCGCGGCCGCGGCCGACTACGACAACGACGGTCGGACGGACCTGTACGTGACGGCGCTCGAGGGCGACCGGCTGTTCCGCAACGAGGGCGGGTTCCGGTTTCGGGACGTGACGAAGACGGCCGGGATTCAGAACGCCAACTTCGGCACCTCCGTTGCGTTTCTCGACTACGACAAGGACGGCCACGCGGATATTCTGGTGGCCAATTATGTGCAGTGGACGGCTAAGGGCGATCTGTTCTGCTCGATGGACGGGAATACGAAGTCCTACTGCACGCCGGAGTCCTACAAGGGCGTGGCGCCGAAGCTGTACCGCAACCGGGGGAACGGAACCTTCGAGGACGCGGCGGCGAAGGCGGGCCTGGCCGATGCGAACTCGAAGGCGTTGGGCATTGCGGTGTTCGACGTCAACAACGACGGCTGGCCCGATGTCTTCCTGGCGAACGACACGCAGCCCAACCGGCTCTATCGGAATAACAAGAACGGGACGTTTACCGATATCGCCGTGTCGGCTGGGGTGGCATTTTCCGAAGACGGCGTGGCGCGGGGCGCGATGGGGGTGGCGGCGCGGGATTACGACGAATCGGGGCGGGCGAGCCTGGCTGTAGGCAACTTTTCGAATCAGATGCTGGGCCTTTACCACAACGAAGGCAACGGGCTGTTTGTGGACGAGGCGCCGCGGTCGACCATTGGCCGGTCGAGCCTGTTGAGCCTGACGTTCGGGCTGTTCTTTTTCGACTACGACCTTGATGGCCGGGCCGATCTTTTTGCGGCCAATGGGCACATTGACGAAGAGATCGGCCGGGTGCAGCCGAAGATCCAGTTCCGGCAGCTCCCCCTGCTTTTTCGAAACGAAGCCAACGGGCGGTTTGCGGACGTGACGAAGGCGGCGGGGCTGACGACGGCGTACGTGGCGCGGGGGGCGGCCTACGCCGACTATGACCGGGACGGGGACCTGGACGTGGTGGTGACGAACAATCATGGGCCGGCGGTGCTGCTCCGAAACGATGGCGGCAACGGGAATAACTATCTTTCGCTGCGGCTGGAGGGCCGGAAGAGCAACCGGAGCGCGCTGGGGGCGGTGGTGCGGATTGGCAAGCAGTGGCAGACGGTAACGAGCGGGGCGAGCTACTGCAGCCAGTCGGACCTGGCGTTGACGTTTGGGCTCGGCAAGGCGGCGACGGCGGCGAAGGTGGAGATCGAGTGGCCGAGCGGCAAGCGGCAGACGCTTACGAACGTGGGGGCGCGGCAGCACCTGGTAGTCGTCGAGCCTGAATGAGGAGGCCGGCGGCGGCGACGAAGGTGAGCAGGCCGACGTAGGCGGCGCTGTCTTTCGAGTAGCCGGCCAGGAGCATGCCGAGGCCGCCCGAGATGCCGCCGGCCATGTTGAGGAGGCCTGCGGCCCAGCCGTGGCGCCCGGGACCGACGAGGGCGAACGCGGCGGCGAAGAGGTTGGACATGATCAGGCCGGCGCCGAGGCCGAAGCCGACGGTGGCGGCGACGCTGCCGGCCATGGTGGGGGCGGCGAAGACGAAGTAGCCGAAGACGGGGCTGAGCAGCATGCCGAGGGCGGCGAGTTCGAGGCGGCGGCCGGTGCGGTCGCCGTAAAATCCGCCGAGCAGGATGCCGGCAAAGGAGCTGCCTTGCAGGAAGACGGTACCGCGCCAGCCGGCTTCGGTCATCGACAGGGCGAAGCGTTCGCCGAGGTGGCTGGGCAGCCAGGCGTAGAGCATCCAGAGGACGCCGCAGAAGCCGAAGAAGGCGGCGATCATCCAGGAGAAGACCGGAGTCCACAGGGTGCCGACCGGGGCGCCTTCGCCGTCGGCGCGAGTGGTTTTTGGCAAAACGAAGCCAAGGAGGAAGGCGTAGAGGATGCCGATGAGGGCGAGGGTGGTGAAGCCGTAGCGCCAGCCGGGGCCGTCGGCGCTCCAGCCGCCGTACCAGCCGCCGAGGGCGCCGCCGAACAGTTGGGCGCTTTGGTGGAGGCCGAGGGCGCGGCTGCGGGTGGGGCCGGTGTGGATGCTGGCGATGAAGCCGGCGGCGGCGGGGAAGTAGAGGGCTTCGGTGAGTCCCATGACGGCCCGCCAGGCCAAAAACGAACCCACGCTGGCGGCCGAGGCCGAGCCCCAGATGGCGAGGCTCCAGAGGAGCAGGCTGGCGGCGATCATGCGCCGTTTGTCGGTGCGGTCGGCGAGTTTGCCGGCAAAGGGGAGGGCGAGGGAGTAGCTCCAGATAAACACGGTGCCGACCCAGCCGAGTTCGGCGGCGGAGAAGCCGAGTTCGCGGCGGAGGGCGGGGAAGATGGAGAAGGCGACCTGCCGGTCGATGTAGTTGAGGCAGAAGGCGATCCAGAGGAGGCCGACGAGGGCCCAGGCGCGGGTCATGGCAGTTGCGGCAGCGGAGTGCCGTGGGGGTTGGTTGGTGGCATGGGTCGGGTGGATACGGGGCCGGCCGGGGCGGGTTTGGGGCGGCGGGTGAGTGCGGAGGTGCGGGTCATAGCAGTTGCGGCACCGGGGTGCCGTAGACGTCGGTCAGGCGCATCTGGCGGCCGTTGAAGCGGTAGGTGAGCCGGGTGTGATCGAGGCCCAGCAGATGAAGGATGGTCGCATGGAAGTCGTGGACGCTGACGGGCTGCTCTTCGGCTTTGTAGCCGAACTCGTCGGAGGTGCCGATGACCTGGCCGCCGCGGATGCCGGCGCCGGCCATCCAGAGGGACATGACGCCGGGGTTGTGGTCGCGGCCGAGGCCGCGCTGGGAGATGGGCATGCGGCCGAACTCGCCGTGCCAGAGGACGAGAGTATCGGCGAGGAGGCCGCGGGCCTTGAGGTCGGAGAGGAGACCGGCGATGGGGGTGTCGGTGGCGGCGGCGTGGCGAGTGTGGTTGGTTTTGACGTCTTCGTGGGCGTCCCAGGTATCGAGGTTCTGGTTGCCGAGGCCGCCGTGGTAGAGCTGGACGAAGCGGACGCCGCGTTCAACGAGGCGGCGGGCCATGAGGCACTGGCGGCCGAAGGGTTCGGTGTGGGCTTCGTCGAGGCCGTAGAGCCGGCGCGTGGCGGGGGATTCGCTCGACAGGTCGACGGCTTCCGGGGCGGCGCTTTGCATGCGGAAGGCGAGTTCGTAGCTGTCGAGGCGGGCGGCGAGTTCGGAGTTCGACGGGGCGCGGGCGGCGTCGAGGCTGTTGAGTTGGCGGAGGGCGGCGAGTCGCCGGCGCTGTTCGGCGGCCGAGACGCCGGGGGGCGGTTGGAGGTCGAGGATGGGTTCGTGGGTGGCGCGGAAGACGGTGCCCTGGTAGGCGGCGGGCATGAAGCCGGCGGTCCAGTTGGCGGGGCCGCCGAAGGGGCCGCCGCGCTGGTCGTAGAGGACGACGTAGCCGGGGAGGTCCTGGTTGAGGGAGCCGAGGCCGTAGGAGACCCAGGCACCGAGGGAGGGAAAGCCCATGCGGATCTGGCCGCTTGCGAGGGCGTAGTGGGCCTGGACGTGGTCGTTGGATTTCGAAAAAGCGCTGCGGATGAGGGCGTATTCGTCGCAGAGGGCGCCGAGTTTGGGGAATAGCTCGGAGACTTCGAGGCCGCTTTGTCCGTGGCGGCGGAAGGCGAAGGGCGAGGGCATGAGCGGCCCGGGGTGTCCTTGACGGACGACAATGTCGCCTTTACCCGACAGTGGCTGACCGGCGAAGCGGGCGAGGGCGGGCTTGGGGTCGAAGGTGTCGAGGTGGCTGACGCCGCCGCTCATGAACAGGGAGATGACGCGTTTGGCTTTGGCGGGGTGGTGGGTGGCGGCTTCGAGAGAGTTGAGCGCCAGGGCGCCGAGGCCGCCGCCCGCTGTGAGGAGAAGTTGCCGCCGGTTCATGAGGGTCACCGTAGATAGAGAAACTCGTTGAGGTTCAAGATTACCTGGGCGAGCGCTTCGAGGGAGAGGCCGTCGACGGCGGCCCGTTCTTCGGGGCGGGGGGCCCGGGCGAGCGCGAGTTGAAAGGCGTGGTCGACGGGGTCGCCGCCGGCTTCGCGGATGCGTCCGGCAAACAGGGTAGCCTGGCGGAGCAGGAAGGGATCGTTCATCAGGTAGAGGGCCTGGGTGGGGACGGTGGAGACGTTGCGGGCGCCGCAGGCGATGTTCTGGTCGGGCAGGTCGAAGATTTCAAACAGCGGGAAGGGGAGGCCGCGTTTGCGGTAGACATAGACGCTGCGGCGCCAGGTTTCGGGGCCGTCGGGTTGGCGATGCCAGATGCCTTTGGTGCTCGAGGCGAGGAGCTCTTCGGGGAGGGGCGGGAAGACGGCGGGGCCGCCGAGGGTGCGGTTGAGCGCGCCGCTGACGGCGAGGACCTGATCGCGGACGATTTCGGCTTCGAGGCGGCGCATGGGGAAGCGCCAGAGGAGGCGGTTGGCGGGGTCGGCGGCGGCGCCGGATTCGCCGGTGGAATCGCGCTGGTAGGCCTCGCTCGTCATAATGAGCCGGTGCAGGGCTTTGATGCTCCAGCCGCGGGTGCGGAACTCGGTGGCGAGGTAGTCGAGGAGGGCGGGATGGGTGGGGCGGTCGCCCATGCGGCCGAAGTTGTCGAGGCTGGCGACGAGGCCGCGGCCGAAGTGGTGGTGCCAGATGCGATTGGCCATGACGCGGGCGGTGAGCGGGTGTTCGGGGGCGGTGAGCCAGTGGGCGAGGGCGAGGCGGCGTCCGGAGGTTTTGCCGTGGGGCGGGGGGAGGGCGGTGGGGCGGGAGGCGGGGTCGGCGATGCGGGGGAAGCCGGGGCCGATGGGTTCGGCGGGGGCGTGGCGGTCGCCGCGGATGAGGAGGAAGGAGGGAGGGGCGGTATAGCGCCCGGGGCCTTCGTGCAAAAAGGAACCGACCAGGTTGGTGGCCTGGACGCCTTTGCCGGGGGCGGGTTCGTCGCCGGGGCCGTCGGGGGTGAAGCGGTAGTCGCCGTCGGTGACGCCCATGGCGAGGGGCGGGGCGGGGGGGCGCTGCTTTTCGAGGGCGGTGATCTCCTGCTGGAGGCGGCGGCGGGCGGCGAGGTCGGCGGGGGTGCAGAGGCGGTCGATTTCGGCGGGGGTGGCGCGGGTGGTGCGGATGACCCGGTTGGCGAGGAGGACCTGGCCGGGGGTACGTTCGGCTTCGGGGGTGGCGATGGCCTGCTGGACGTTGGCGGGGTAGCGTTTGTACTTTTCGGGGAGGATGCGGGCGGTGTAGGGGGCTTCGAGGGAGCGGAGTTGGTCGCGGAGGGCGGCGATGGCCTGGTCGATGCGAGCGTTGCCGGCGCGCCAGGCCTGGGCTTCGGCGGGCGGGACGAGGGGGTGGTCGAGTTCGACGTAGCCGAACAGGCCGGCCTGCATGCGGTAGTAGTCTGTTTGCGAGATGGGGTCGAACTTGTGATCGTGGCAGCGGGCGCACTGGACGGTGAGGCCCATGAGGCCACGGCCGATGGTGGCGATGATGTCGTCGAGGTACTCGTAGCGGAATTCGGGGTTGTCCTTTTCGCGGAAGCCGACTTTGGCGTAGCCGCGGAGGAAGCCGGTGGCGGTGAGGGAGTCGTAGGTGGGGTGGGGGATTTCGTCGCCGGCGAGTTGTTCGGTGAGGAAGGTGTGGTAGGGTTTGTCGTCGTTGAAGGCGCGGATGACGTAGTCGCGGTAGCGCCAGGCGTGGGGGCGGTCGAAGTCGTGTTCGTAGCCGTTCGAATCGGCGTAGCGGGCGAGGTCGAGCCAGTGGCGGCCCCAGCGTTCGCCGTAGTGGGGGGAGGCCAGGAGGTGGTCGATGAGTTTAGGCCAGGCTTGGGGGTCGGGGTTATGGACGAAGGCGGCGACTTCGGCGGGGGTGGGGGGGAGGCCGAGGAGGTCGAGATAGGCGCGGCGGACGAGGGTGGCTTTGGGGGCGCGGGGAGCGGGGGTGATGCCGGCCCCGGCGAGGGCCTGGTTGAGCCATTGATCGATGGAGCCGCCGGGGGCGCGGATGGGGGAGAAGGCCCACCAGTTGCGGTCGGCATCGCGGAGGGGAGGTTCCGGGGTGACGGTGAGTTTCTGTTGGGCGGTGAGGGGGCGGCCGGGGTAGGGAGCGCCGGCGGTGATCCAGCGCTGAAGCAGGTCGATTTCGGCCGGGCTGAGGGCGCCGCCGAGGGGCATGCGGGGGGTGTCGAGGCCGCTGACCATGCGGATCAGCTTGCTGGTGGATGCGGCGCCGGGGACGATGGCGGCGCCGTGTTCGCCGCCGCGGAGGGCGGCTTCGCGGGTGCGCAGGTCGAGCTTGCCGAGCGGCGTGCCACCGTGGCAGTGGAGACACTTCTGTTCGAGCAGGGAGGCGGCGTCCTGCTGCGCGAGGAGGGCCGCTGCGAACACGATGCCGAGGCTGAACCGACCCATGACTGGGGCCTATGCTATCACTACCGGGCGGCTAGCAGGGGAAGACCTCGCCGGTTTGCGGGATGGTGACGGGGACGTTGTACATGCTGCGGATCAGGGTGGCGAGCGTCTGTTGCTGGAGCGGTTCGCCGTGGACGAGGAAGACGTGTTTGAGTCCTTTGACGACGGGCTCCATCCACTCGAGCAGTTCGCGTTGGTCGGCGTGTCCGCTGAGTTCGTTGAGCTTGTAGATTTCGGCGCGGACGCGGTGGGGTTCGCCGAGGATGTTGACGTCTTTCTGGCCGTCGAGGAGTTTACGGCCGAGGGAGTTTTCCGCCTGGAAGCCGGTGATGAGGACGGTGTTGCGGGGGTCGCCGACGCTGTTGGAGAGGTGATGGACGACGCGGCCGGCTTCGGCCATGCCGGAGGCCGAGAGGATGAGGCAGGGCATGCGGAGGGAGTTTAAAGCCTTTGATTCCTCGACGTCGCGGATGTAGCGGAGGCGGTGGAAGCCGAAGGGGTCGTCGTGGTCTTCCATGAACTTGGCGGTTTCGGCGTCATAACATTCGGTGTGGGCGCGGAAGACGTCGGTGACGTTGACGGCGAGGGGACTATCGACGAAGATCGGGATTTCGGGGATCTTGCGTTCGCGCATGAGTTGGTTGATGAGCATGACCAACTGCTGTGTGCGGCCGACGGCGAAGGCGGGGGCGATGATCTTGCCGCCGCGCTGGGCGGTGCGGTTGATGATTTCGGCCAGTTTGAACTGGGCGTGTTCCATGGGTTGATGGAGGCGGTCGCCGTAGGTACTCTCCATGATGAGGTAGTCGGCGGGAGGCGGGGGTTCGGGGTCGTGGATGATGGGTAGATTCCTGCGGCCGATGTCGCCGGAGAAGAGCAGGCGGGTGTTGCCGGCTTCGACGAGGACGAACGAGGAGCCGAGCATGTGTCCGGCTTCGTAGGCGGTGTAGTGAAAGCCGGCGGCGACTTCGGTGCGCTGATGGAGGGCGGTAGAGCGGAACAGGGGGAAGGTGGTGGTGGCGTCGACCATCGTGTAGAGCGGTTCGATGTCGCAGTCTGGGCAGTCGGGCTGCAGGCGGCGTTTGCGGGAGGTGCGGCGGTTGAGGAACTCGGCGTCTTTTTCCTGGATGAAGGCGGAATCGGCGAGCATGGCCTTGCAGAGGTCGACGGTGGCGGGGGTGGTGAAGATGGGTCCGTGGAAGCCCTGTTGGACGAGTTTCGGGAGTTTGCCGCTGTGGTCGATGTGGGCGTGGGAGAGGACGACGGCGTCGATTTCGTTGGGCGGGGTGCCGAACCAGCGGTTCTTTTCGTTGGCTTCGGCGCGGCGTCCCTGGAACAGGCCGCAGTCGAGGAGAATGCGTTTGCCGGCGTGCTGGAGTTCGTGGCTTGAGCCGGTGACGGTGCGGCAGGCGCCGCGAAAAGTGATCTGCATGGATACTGGTATTCTATTTCTTCTCTGCATGTCTCGTTTTCTTGTGTGGGTGTTGCTGGTGGTTGCGCTGCTGCCCTCGATGTGGATGGCGGCGGCGGCGTGGGAGCTTCCGCAACTGGGGACGCGGGAGGAGGACGGCACTTATTACAACGCGGCGATGGCGCTGGGCGAGGGGCGGGGCTACCGGGCGACGAGCGTGCCGGGCGAGCCGATGCTGACGCGGTTTCCGCCGGGCTTTCCGGCGCTGCTGGCGCCGTTTGTGCAGAGCCGGATGTTGTTGAGCCTGCTGCTGTGGCTGCTGGCGCCGTGCGCCTTGGCGCTGGTTTATTTCTGGGGGCGGCAGCAGCGGTTTGACTCCCTTACGGCGGCGCTGGTGTGTCTGCCGCTGGGGGCGTTTCCGCTTTTTGTGCAGGGGGGCGCCAACTTGGCGCCGGATCTGCTGGCGCTGGTGCTGGTCCTCGTCACGGTGTATGTGATGGAACAGGATTCGTGGGCGGCGACGCTGCTGGGGGCGCTGGCGGGTGCGGCGTCCTATCTGACGAGCGATACTCTGCTGCCCGGACTGGGGGGCGTGGTGGTTTACGTGGTGCTGCGGCGCCGTTACGGGCAGGCGGCGGTCTACGCGGTGGCGTTGTTGGCGACCGCGCTGGCCTGGCGGGTATATGTGGAGCTCAATGCGGCGGGGACGGTCTCGCCGCTGCGGGATTGGTATGCCGGCCGGCCGCCGGGGTTCGGGCTGGAGTATGCCGCGTTCGATGTGCGCACGGGTTTGCTGGTGGCGGTGTGGGCCGCGGTTTGGCGAACGGGCAGCCGGCAGCAGCTTTCGGCGTTGGGTTGTTTTGCGGCCGCACATGCTGTGGCGGTGCAGTTTTCTCCTGGGCACTTTTTCGTGCTGACGCTGGGGCCCGCGCTGATAGCGGGGCTGGCGACGCTGCCGCTGGACCGGATTTTGCTGGGTACGGCGTATCTGGCGGGCTTGACGGCGCTGCCCGCCATGGTGGGCGAGGTTCAGCGGCACCGGGCGATGTATCCGATTCGGAATCAGGCCTACTTCTGGATTGAAGGGAAGACGCCGCCTGCGGCGCTGTTTCTGGCTACCAACGGGGCGCTGCTGCATGCGGCGACGTGGCGGCGCGCGGTGAGTCCGCGGGACCTGCCCGATCCGACCGGTCTGGCGCTCGATGCCGGCATCGACTACCTGCTGGTGATGCCGTTCGATCCGGCGGCCTATCGGACGGCCGTCCGTGAGGATCCCTTTTACGAGACCGTTTATGAGCACGACGGGGTGTTGATTCGCCGCCGCCGGTCCTGATCGGGCATCATGAAGGCATGCGTTTTTTCGCCGGCATCGCCGTTTGCTCCCTTCTGGCCGCCCAGCCCAAGTCCGTGACGCTGGATGCCGTTTTCGCCTACCGGCCGGACTCGCTGCCGGCGACGATCTGGAATCCGGAGGGCGACCGCCTGCTGTTGGTGGAGGGCAAGGCGCTGCGACTGCTTGACGCGGCGACCGGGCAGACGACGGAGTTGGCGACGCTGGCGGATATTGAGGCGAAGGCGACGAAACCGAAACCGGGACAGCGGCCGTTTGGCTGGCAGAACCGTCGGGTAGCGGCGGCGCGGCCGGAGTGGTCGGCCGATTCGCGGCGACTGCTGATTGCGCAGGGCGGGGACCTGTTTCTGCTGGATGTGCCATCGCGGCAGTGGACGCAGTTGACGGCGACGCCGGAGGCCGAAGAGGACGCGCATCTGTCGCCGGATGGGCGGGCGGTGGGGTTTCGCCGGGGGCCGGACCTGTACGTGGCGGAGGTGGCCGCGCGGCGGGAGCGGCGGCTGACGCGGGATGGGTCGGAGACGTTGTGGAACGGCAAGCTGGACTGGGTGTATCCGGAGGAGTTGGATCTGGGGCGGGCGTGGTGGTGGTCATCGGATTCGCGATCGGTTGCTTTTTTGCAGTTTGATGTCGCGGGGGAGACGGTGCATCCGCATGTGGATGGTTCCGCGGTGCAGGCGGTGTTTGAGCCGCAGCGGTTCCCGAAGGCCGGGACGCCGAACGCCAGCGTCCGTTTGGGGGTTGTGTCCGCGCGGGGCGGCCGGACGCGTTGGATGGAACTGGGGCCGACGACCGAAACACTGATAGCGCGGGTGCAGTGGCTGCCCGGGGGCGGTAAGCTGGCGGTGCAGCGTTTGTCGCGGGTGCAGGACCGGCTGGAGTTGTTGACGGCCGAGGCGGGGACAGGGCGGGTGGAGCGGGTGCTGGAGGAGAAGGACGCGGCGTGGGTGAATCTGCACGATGCGCTGTCGTTTTTTCCCGACGGCCGTTTTTTGTGGGCGAGCGAGCGGTCCGGGTACCGGCACCTGTATCTTTACTCGGCGGGCGGTCAACTGGAGCGTCAGCTGACGTCCGGGGATTGGGAGGTTTCCGGGGTGGAGGGCATGGACGGCAAGTATGTGTACTTTACAGGCACGCGGGAGTCGCCGCTCGAACGGCATCTGTACCGAGTGCCGCTGACGGGCGGGGAGGTGGAGCGGCTGACAAAGGAGCGGGGTACGCACACGATTGCGATGGCGCCGCGGACGGCCTTTTTCGTCGATACGCACTCGAACCTGCAGACGCCGGCGGCGCGGACGCTGCACCGGGCGGATGGGAGCCGGGTGGCGATGCTGCGGGAGGCGAACCGGAAGGTGTTGGGCGAGTATGCGATGCTGCCGGTGGAGCCGGTGCGATTCCGGGCGAACGGGCACGAGTTTTATGGTCAGGTGATTAAGCCGGCCGGCTTTACGGCGGGTCGGAAGTATCCGGCGATTGTGATGGTTTACGGCGGTCCGCACGCGCAGACGGTGCGCGATGCGTGGGCGGGCCTGAACTGGGAGCAGGCGCTGGCGGCGCGGGGCTTTGTGGTGTGGCGGATGGATAACCGCGGGGCGGGCGGACGGGGGCATGGTTGGGAGACGCCGCTGCACCGGCAGTTTGGCAAGACGGAGTTGGCGGATCAGCTGGCGGGGGTGGAGTATCTGGTACGGCAGGGCTTCGTCGATGAGAAGCGGATTGGAATTTACGGGTGGTCCTACGGCGGGTACATGACGCTCTACGCGCTGGCAAACGCGCCGGAGGCGTTTGCGGCGGGGATTGCGGGTGCGCCGGTGACGGACTGGCGTCTGTACGATACGATTTACACCGAGCGGTACATGGGATTGCCGGAGCAGAACAAAGAGGGCTACCGGGAGAGCTCAGCGGTGACGCATGCGGCCAAGATCCGGGGGCAGCTGTTGCTGGTTCATAACTTCCAGGACGATAACGTGCTGTTTCAAAACGCGCAGCATATGATGGAGGCGCTACAGAAAGCGAATCACCAGTTTGAGGTGATGTTCTACCAGCAAAAAAGTCATGGCGTCGTGGGACCCGCACGACGCCATTTACTCGAAACGACTACCCGATTTTTTGAACGGACGCTGCGGCTTTATTGAGCGCTGCCGCCGCCGCCGCCGCCACGTACCCCGCCGCCGGCGTCGCCGCGCGAGGGCGCCGGGGCGGCAGCGGCCGGAGCACCGCCGCCGCCGCTGACGGGGGCCGAGGTGCCGGCGGCCATCCCGCCGCGGCTGTTGACGACATAGCCGAGGTTGTTGTCAAAACGCGGACCACCCATGGCGCCGCCGATCGCGGGGGCTGGGACGGGCAGAGCCGCCTGGAGCACCTGATTGTAGTAACGGTTCACGAGGCCGGGGCTGTAGTAGAAGAAGCCGAAGGGACTGCGGAGCATGCCGGAGGCGGGCAGGTAGGTGAAAATCCCGAAGAACGGGTTGTAGATCCAGCTGCCCTGCAGGAACCCGGAGCCGAGACCGGAGCCGGAGCGGAAGCCGGTTTCGAGGGTGCGCGCCGAGGCGATGTTGGCCATGGCGACGATTTCGCCGCGACGGCTGGCCCAACGGTAGAGCGGGTCGGTGGCGTTCTTGTCAAAGCGGGTGGCCACGAAGGGGGCGGCCGCGGTGATCTGGCGGCCCTCGCGCAGGATCTGGGCTTCCCCCCCGGCGATGACCTGAGCCTCGCCTTTGAACATTTTGACGCCGGACTGCGCGTTCAGGGAGAGCAGCGCCATTTTGCGGAGGCCGACGGCGGCCTGGCCGACCAGGAGCGTGACGGCATGGGCTTTATCGATTTCGGTAGCCTCGACAACGGCAGAACCGGCGGTGAGTTCGACGCGGGTGTCTTCGAGGCGGTTGGCGATCATCTTTACCGCGGAGTTTTCGCCGAGGCGGAGAATGACGCCCGGGGTGAGGAGGATTTCGGCGCGGCCTTCTTCGGTCTGCAGGGTCTGATCGGGCTTCATTTCGGTGAGACGACCGCCCATCTTGACGACGACCTGCTCCTGGCCGAGGAGGACGCGGCCTTCGATGTAGGAGATCAGTCCGGATTTCGCGGAAATGGCCATTTGCGCGACGGCACTGGCTGCCAGCAACGAACCAATGGAAACGAGCGAGAGTAGCGTTTTCATGAGAATCTCCTAGATTCGATCTTGCTCCTACGGGATGGCGGAGTCAAGCGTGGTCCCTACGCAGGGAAGACGCGGGTGGCGGAGGTTGGGTTGCGGGGGATTTTGCGGCGGTGGAGATTTAGTTGCAAGTAGCGATGCGACAAGTTCCTTTTCTGGTTGTTTTGCTTGGTGTTTCCTGCTCCCCGACGAAGCTCGGAGCAGGGTGGGTCGATGGTGATCGGTTCGGGGGCAGCGGCGGAGCCAAGGGAGCGGTCGCGGCGTTGCCACGCTGCGGTGCGCCGATGGCGACGGTGGCGTTGGTGGAAGACCCGAACGTCTACGCCTCGATTCCGCTCCGGTCTGCCTTCGCCGATTCCGCAGTTGCGGCTGCTGATGCAGCAGTCGAACTGCTTCGGGGTGGTGTACTGTTCGGCGGGTCCGGGTGAGCGAGCGAGAGCAGGCGTTGGCTGCGCGGAGGGAGCAGCAGTAAGGAGGGTGAGGTGATCGCGGCGGCGCTGCTCGACTTCTGCACTAGACTCTTTCGGCGGGCGTTGGCGGAGACGGAACTGCCGGCGAAGGTGGAGACGCGCCTGACGGTGCCGCGGGATGGTTTAGTGTTCGGCGGGCGGTTTCTTTTGGGAGGGCATTGGCTTGCCGGGTTCCAGGATTTCGGGATCGCCCAGTAGTTTGGACGGACCTTTGCTGGCTTCCGGGAGGGTGACCTTGGGCACGGGGACGATGCGGGAGCGGGTGATTGGAACCGGGATTGGCTTCGGTTGCGGGGGTTTTGCGGCCGCGACGGGCTTTCGCCTGGTGGGCTTGGGCGCGGGCGGTTGGGGGGGCTGCAGGACGGCCGGAGGCACGATCACGATGGGGATCGAAGCCGGTGACGCGGGCGGTTCGAGCATGGGCATAGTGCGGACGCCATCCCAGCCGGTGCCGGCCGGTTTGACGGTCAGGTGGACGGTGGTGGAGGCAGCGGCGGTAGCGCCGAAGGCGTGGGTGAATAAGGTGGTGTGATAGTCGCCGCTATCGAGCTTTTCCGGGTGGACGAACAGGTCGACGGCATCACTTTCAAGGGCGGAGCCGGGTGGTGGGAGCATGCCGCGGCGGGGCCGGACTTCAAGCCAGGGGGCGCCGGCGGCCGACATCTGATAGGCGAGGCCAGGCTGGTTACCGTAGACCATGACGCGCTGCGGTTCGGGCGGACGGCCGCCGCGCTCGCAGGAGAAGGTGAGCGTGGGCGTCGAGACCCAGAGCATGGGGGTGACGCCGACCTCGAGGACAAGCTGCTCGAGGGCGCGGGAGCAGGCATTGCGAAGTTCGACGGTGAATCCGTAGCGGCCGGGCTGTCTGGGGGTTCCCTGCAGGTAGCCGCCGCCGTTGAGGGAGAGACCGGCGGGCAGACCTCCGTCAACGAGCCGGATGCCGATGTTTCCGTCGGGACAGCGGCCGCTGCTTTCGATCAGCAGAGGGCCGGGCTGGTAAGGGGAGCCGACGCGGGCCACGGGGAGGGTTGGATTGATCAGCCGAAGATCCATGGCCCCGAGTTGGGCCAAGCCCAGCAGTAAGGCGGCCGGTAGGCCGGGACGAGGAAGAACAGAACGCCACATCACTCAGGGGATTTATCGTCCGAAAAAGTCTCGTGAATAAGATTTATCTGCCGATACGTTTTCCATGCGAGCGATACTCTCCGTTCTTGTATTGACGAGCGTTTCTTTTGCCGCCGATCCGGCGGCGAGGCCTGGGGGGCTGCCCAGGAATCTGTTGACCAACGAGGGAGTTGTTTTACTGGCTGAGGCGGGATTGGGGGAGCGTTTTCTGCTGGAGTTGATTGAGCAGAAGAACACGCGGTTTGACACGAGTGCCGAGGCGCTGGCCTCGCTGGCGCGGCAGGGGTTGACCGAGACGATTCTGCGGGCGATGGTCCACAAGCAGGACCAGTCGGTGGGGGTGGCGCCGGGAGGGGGGGCGGTGAGCATGGAGCCGCAGTTGCTGCGGGGTAAGGTAGTGCGGCAGCGGATGTTGGTTCCGGATGCGGGCGGGGGCAACGTGGCGATTTTGACGCTGGCTCCGCCGCGAACGCCGGCTCCTTCGACGCCACCCGCCGCGGCGCCGAAGGATGCCAACGCAGACCGCTGGTACCTGATGCCGCAGCGCTAGCGCTGCAGTTCGGCGAGGATTTCGTGGGCCGCCTGCCGGGCCTCTGCGATGGCGCCGGTAGGGAAGCTGATGGCGCCAACCTTGGGGTGGCCGCCGCCGCCGTAGCGTTCGCAGATGGTGGCGAGGTTGTGCCGCACCTGTGGTCCGGCCCAGGGACTGGAGCCGACACTGACTTTGGTGCGGAACGGCTGTTCGCTGACGCTGACGGTGTAGACGTTGTCCGGAAACAGATAGTAGGGGATGAACTTGTTGTACCCTTCCATGCCGGTGCCGACGAGGTCGAAGAAGATGACGCCGCCTTCGGTGGTTGAGCGCTGGCGGATGAGGTCGATCGAGGCGACGTGGCGTTCGTAGAGCGGCTGAAAGAGCGCTTGAATTTCGGGCATCGCGACGATCTCGTCGAGGGTATGGCGCCGCATCCAGCCGATGATGCGGTGGATGATGGCGGAGCCATTGGCCGCTTCGATGAGCAGGGTGAGTTTCATGGCGGGGGCGGCGAGTTCGACGGCCTGTTGCGCGCTGGCGTACTGGGCGCTGTCAATGATGTCGGCCCACTGGACGAGGTCGGCGAGGAAGGGGTTTTCGTAGCCGAAACGGTCGCGGGCGATGTGGGCGATGAACTTGGTGCAGGAGGTGTAGGCGGGGTCGAAGTAGTAGTTGCCGTGGCGTTCGCGGCGGAAATGGTCGGCGTCGGCGGGACTGAGGAAAGCGCTCTGGTGGTGGTCGAACCACCAGGTGAGTTTAGGGTGGGGCGCGTATTTGAAGTCGACGATGGCGTTTTCGTCGCCGTCGAAGAGGCTGTCGGCGAACTGCTGGTCAGCGGTGTGGGCCATGCCGGTGTAGGCAAACTCGGCGGTGGGTGCAATTCTATCGGCGTAGAACTGGCTGAATAAGGCCGCCGAAGCCGTTCCGTCAAAACAGTGGTCGTGGTAGAGGACGCGTACGCGCATGGAGAAAAGGGGGCGAGAGAACTAACTAGGTTGCACCATTTACTCATGGAATTGCAACATCGACAGGATAGAATCTGGGACATGGCTTGTTTTCGATTGTTGCTTTGTACCGTTTCTGCGGGTCTGTGCGCGGCGCAGACGGTGGAGCGTCCCGTCCGGGCGGTCTCTGATCCTGGGGCCGTCACCACGCGGCAGACGATTACGCCGGCCGGCGTTCCGACGGTGTTTGCCGGGAGGGTCTACGGCGTTGCCTTTGGCGGGGACGCCGCGGAACTGGTGGTTTCGCACGCGGCCGGAGTTTACCGGCTCGACTGGCGCGGGAACCGTGTTCTGAGCCGGCAGGCGGCGCGCGGGCGGGCAGCCTTGCAGGGGCTGCAGTACGCGGGCGCGATCTTTACGGCCCCGGCCCCGGACAAGAAGGTGCAATTGCACCGCGACGGGCAACCGTTTGGCCCGGTGCTCGGCGAACTGCTGGCCGGGGCGCTGTCGGTGCAGGCGGGGCGGGCGGCCGTGCCATTGCTCTATAACAATCAGCTGGCGGTGGTGGATCTGGCCTCCGGCCAACTGTTGGCGAAGGTGCCGGTGGGGATCGCGCCGTTTGCCGCCGCGCTGGCGGCCGACGGGAAGACGGCTTACGTCTCCAACTGGGGCGGCCGGCTGCCGAAGTCCGGCGACCTGACGGCGCCGACCGGGCTGGCGCCGACAGCGGACCAGGTAGTGGTCGACGGCCGCGGCATCGCTTCGACCGGCACCGTTTCGCGCATCGACATCGCCACGCAGAAAGTGACGCACACGCTGGCGACGGGCCTGCATCCAACCGGTCTGCACTGGGATCACGCCAACCACCGTCTCTACGTCGCCAACTCGAACAGCGACACGGTGACGGTGATCGACACCCGGACGCAGGCCACCGTTCGCACGATCTCGCTGCAGCCGTGGGCGCAGAAGGTGAACGGAATCGCGCCGAACGCGCTCGTCGTGGGGCAGGGGACGCTGTATGTCGCCTGTGGCGGCATCAACGCGGTGCTGGTGATCGATGCGGCCACCGGGGTGCTGAAAGGCTCGATTCCGACGGCGTGGTATCCGAACTCGCTGGCGCTGAGCCCGGACGGGAAGCGCCTGGCCGTGGGAGCGCTGCTCGGGGCGGGTTCCGGCTGGCGCGATCAGCCCACGAGCCGCTACGTGCACGCCAACCGGGGTTCGGTGGCCGTCATCGATCTGCCGGCACCGGCGCAGTTGACCAACTACACGACGGCGGTAACGGAGAACAACCACATGGCGATGGTCCGCGCGGCGGCGCCGCGCCCGGCGGCGGCGCCGCAGCCGATTCCGGAGCGGTCCGGCGAACCCTCGCCCATCGAGCACATCGTCTACATCATCAAGGAAAACCGCACCTACGACCAGGTTTTCGGCGATCTGCCGCGGGGCAACGGCGACCCGTCGCTGGTGATGTTCGGCGAGGAGGTGACGCCCAACCACCGTCGCCTGGCCGAGCAGTTCGTCACCCTCGATAACTTCTACGCCACGGGCGGTAACTCCGGCGACGGCCACCAGTGGCTGACGCAGGCCAGCGAAACCGCGTATTGCCTGTGGCCGGGTTACGAGGGCCGCAGCTACCCGTTCGACGGCACCGACCCGATTGCCTACGCCTCGGGCGGCTTTTTGTGGGATTACGCGCTGGCGCGCCAGAAGTCCGTGCGGATTTACGGCGAGTACGCGGGCCGGCGGCCGGAGCCGCGGGAGCTGCGCACGGAGCTGCTGAACCGCTGGAAGGCTGGCGAGGATCTGACCACGCAGTGGACCACCGTTGCGCCGATTGCGAGCCTCAACAAAATCGTGGCCCCGCATTACCCGGCCTACACGAACTCGATTCCGGATGTGGTGCGGGCGCAGATCTTTTTGAAGGACCTGAAGCAGTGGGAGACGGGCGGGAAGATGCCGCATCTGGTGCTGCTGCAACTGCCCTCCGATCACACCTTCGGCGCGGCGCCGGGGGCGTCGTCGCCGAAGGCGATGGTGGCGGATAACGATCTGGCGCTCGGCCGGATCGTCGAGGGGCTGTCGCGGTCGAAGTTCTGGCCGAAGATGGCGATCTTTGTCGTCGAGGACGATGCGCAGAACGGCGTGGACCATGTGGACGGGCACCGGACGGTGGCGCTGGCCATCAGCCCGTATACCAAGCGCGGTCACGTGGATTCGACTTTTTATTCGAACCAGTCGATGGTGAAGACGATCGAGCTGATTCTGGGGCTGCCGACGATGTCGCTGTTCGACTTGATTGCGCACGATATGCGGGAGAGCTTCACGGACCGTCCCGACGTGACGCCGTACGTGGCCGTCGAACCGCGGCAGTCGCTGTTTGAGCGCAACCCGGCCGTGACGGCGTTGCGCGGTCCGGCGCGGCAGGCGGCGGTGGCCTCAGCGAAAATGCGCTGGGACGTTCCCGACGCGGTCCCTACGGAAACGCTGAACCGGATTGTGTGGGGTCAGGTTCGCGGCTGGAATACTCCGTATCCGCAGCCGCGGAACGCGGTGTTTGCACCGATGGCGATTGAGAGGGACGAGGAGGAGGAGGAGGAGAAGGAGGAGCGGGCGAAGCGGTAGCGGCTACCGCTTCCCGCCAAGCTGCTCGTGCAGCCAGGGAAAAAAACTCCTGAGGGCACTACGACGCATGACGACAACCTGCGTCGTGGTGTCGCCTTCCTGCTTCACCCCCATGGCGAGGAGCACCCGGTCCTCGCCGAGCAGTCGGACGCGCACGGCCCACTGCGGGTCTTTCTCACTCGGCCAGAAATGCGTCCGTGAACTGCGAGCCGGGAAGAGGGCGTCGACGTTCACGGGGGTATGGAAGTTTCTCGTCACACTGGCCAGCTTCCCGTCGGCTTTCTGGAAGACGAGCAGATGGCTGAAATCGTGCTGGTCGAGGACATCCGTTTTGTAGTACCACGTGAAATACCCGGGGCTGCCTTCGCCGGTCTGCGCCGGCCGACCGAGGCCGCGAGTCAACTGCTCGGGGGTCTCCTCGAGCGAGTAGCGTAAGAGTTCCCCCACGGGGAGGAGGGTCTGGCCGGCGGCGAAGCCGGCCAAAACCCCTCCGAGCAGGAGTGTGCGGCACCGGCTCATTTGCCTACCGACTGCGGAAACTGGGTCGACCGCAGCAGGTCGACGAGCTTATCGCCGTCGGTGGTGTCGGAGCTGAGCGCCGCCGCCATCTTGAAGAAGATGTCGGTCTGGTCCATGTAGCCGGTGAAGAGGAAGGCGCCGGGGCCTTCGGCGGTTACCGGTACGCTCGAGGCGGTGTGGTCGCCGGTGCGGAAGCCGACGGCGAGGCGGCGGATGCCGGCGCCGGTGTTGACCGGGTAGCCGGTGGCGGGGTCGAGGCGGTAGACCGGGGCGCCGAAGTAGGTGGAGTAGGTGCTCGAGGCGGGGGCGGCCGCGGAGGTGACCGGAGCGAACGAGCCGGGCATGGCGCGGGCGCCACCGTTATTCCGGGCATCGGCGCTGGCGTTGTTGAACGGCAGACCGGCGCGGGCGTTGGAGTAGGCGTCGCCGAAGACCGAGAAGTTAGAGGTGCCGGCCGGGGTGCTGTAGGTCACCTGGGTGCTCTTGTTCCGGTTGAGATACTCGTCGTCCGGGGTATTGCTGACGCCGATCAGGTGCATGGACTGGTCATGGTCGGCGGTGACGACGAGCAAGGTATCCTTCTGGGTCCGTTTGGCGGCCCAGGCGCGGGCGACCCCGATGGACTTGTCCATTTCGATGGTGTCCCAGATGGTGCCGCCGGCGTGGTTCGGGTGCGACTGCTTGTCGATGGAGGCGGCTTCGACCATCAGAATGAAGGGTGACTGCGAGAAGCTGGTGGAGAGGACTTCGATGGCCTTCTCGGTCATCTGCTCAAGCATCGGCTGGTCGGTGAAGGTGCCGAGGTTGGCGGCCGGTTCCGAGGCCGGGCGGGGCAGTTTCAGTTTGTCGTAGGCGACGTCCATGTTCACGTCAGCCGCGGTGGTGATGCCGTTTGAGCCGGGGGCCGGGGTGGCCGAGCCCTTGAAGAGGCCGAGGAGCGGCTGGCCGTATTGGATGGCCTTCAACTCGGTGGCCGTGGTGACATAGCGGTAGCCGAGGGATTGCAGTTCGCCGATCAGGTTCCGGCGGTCGGGCCGTCCGGCGGCGGTGAAGGGGTCGGCGCCGCCGCCGAGGATGACGTCAAAGGCCGGGGCGCCGTTGAGCATGGGGTTCTCGCGGAACTGCCGGGCGATTTCAAGGCGGGTCTGGCGGAAGCCGGAGTAGGCGCCTTCGACGGCCGGGGTGGCGTCGGTGACGGCGGCGGTGGTGACGATGCCGGTCCGGTAGTTGAAGCGGCGCTTCAGGTACTGCCAGAGGTTTTCGACGCGGGGATTGTCGAGGATAAACGGCTGCGTGGCGGCGGTGGCGATGCCGTTGAAGCGCCAGCGGCAGTCGGTGCCGTCCTCAAAGGTGTTCACGGCGTTCAGGAAGCTCTTGTTGCCGGCGGCCCAGGCGGTGCCCGTGTTGGCCGAGTCGGGAACGATCGAGTCGGTGCCATAGGTCATGACGAAGCCGGAGATGGGCATTTTGTCCATTTCGAGGAGGTTGTCAAAGAAGCCTTCGCGGAAGGAGCTTTTGCCGTCCGCGCCGAGGATGGAACGGGAGACGAGGCGCGCCGCGTCGCGGTAGGCGGTGCCCATGGCATCGCCGATGAAAAGCACAACGTTACGCCGCTGGCGGCCCGCCATGCTGAAGGGCCGCACGGTCACCACGCGTTTGTCGGAAAGGGTGGTGCCGTCCGCGGTCAACGAGAAGGAAACCTCCACCTCGCCCGCCGTATCGAGCGACTGGAGGTTGGCGCGGAGGACAAAGTCGGAAGAGGCGTCGCAGTCGAGTTCGGCTTTGACCGGGGCGGCAAAGCGGCTGGTGATGTCGACGCTGCCGGCCATGACCTTGAGATTGCTCACGGCATTGGCGTTGCGGACCTCAATGACCATGTCGACGAGTTGGCCCTGCAGCAGGCGGAGCCGTTCGGGGAGGAGAAACTTCGCCTGGGGCGAGTTGGTTTGCGCAAAGGACAGAGCCTGAGAAAGGGTGATGAAAAGAAGCAATAGTCGGAGTGGATTCTTGATGGACATACGATCTCCTGGTTTGGCGGAATCGCCAGCCTTGATCGTAGGTTTCAGGAGTTACGTCCGAATCACAGCTGGATGACTAATCCGTTACTTTCGCAAGGCTTCGACGTCAATCGTGACGGTAACCTCATCCCCCACGACAACGGCGCCGGTTTCGAGCACGCGGTTCCAGGTCAGGCCGAAGGCTTTCCGACTGATCTTGGTTGTGCCGGAGACGCCGATCATCATTGCCCCGCTGGCATGCTTGACTTCGGGCGAGGGTCCTTCCACGGCGAGCACGACCGGTTGGGTTACTCCGTGGAGGGTTAACTCGCCGGCCATTTTCAGGCCCGAGGCCTCCTTCCAGACCTTCGTGCTCCGGAAGCGCATCTCCGGGAACCGGGCGACGTCGAAGAACTCGTCCGACTTGAGGTCGGCGTCGCGTTTGGGTTCCCGCGTGTCGATGGTGCCGACGTCGATGGACGCTTCGACGAGGCTGGCTTCCACCTTGGCCGGGTCGTAGACGATGCGACCGGTGACCTTCGAGAACTGCCCGCGGACATTGGAGACCATCATGTGCCGGACGGCGAAGGAGGCCGAACTGTGGCGGGAGTCGATCGCGTACTCCGCCGCGCCTAACGGCAGTGTCAACGCGAGAGCCAAAACGAGACGCATGGACTGTTTACCCCTGGTTGTCGAAGAGTTGCTTGCGGACAAGATGTCCGCCTCCCCAGTATCGACCATCCCCGGCCTGTGGTAAAACCGTAAGTCTCCCCCATGGTTCGCTTTTCGTTTCCCGCCGCCCTGCTGCTCAGCCTCCTGTTTTTCGCCGCCGGGTTCGTTTTCATCCGCCAGGTGGGGGTGCAGCAGGATGAGGTGCTGTTCACGACCGCCGTCGTTCCCCCGTTTGAGTATCACTACGCGATTGAACTCCGGGGCCGCCCGTTTACGGCGATGATCATGCCGTACCTGGGTACCCTGAAGGCACACTTGTTGAACAAGGTGTTTGCCGTCTGGCCGGCCGATGTGTTCGTGATCCGGATCCCGATGATGGCGTTGAGCGCGGTGACGCTGCTGTTGTACTGGGCCATTTTCCGGCTGGCCCTCGGCCATCTGGTGGCCTTGCTGGTGGTCGGCTTGCTGGCGCTCGACCCGCTCTACGTCCTGACGTCGACGCTCGACTGGGGCCCGGTGGTGCTGCAGCGTTTTCTGTTCGCCGCCGGACTGCTGGCGTTAGTGGTCTATCACCGCCGGCAAAGTTGGTGGTTGTTGGCGCTGGCGGGTTTTGTCTTTGGGCTGGGGGTGTGGGACAAGGCGACGTTTTTCTGGCTACTGGGCGCCTATTCGTTCGCCGCGTTTCTCGTCTACCCGGCACTGGTGGTTGTCCCATTCACCTTCCGCCGGCTGGGTATCCTGGTGCTGGCCGGGGCGCTGGGCGGCGCTCCGTTCGTCTACTACAACTTCCACCGTCCCGCCGAGACTCTGGCCTGGACTCCGCAGTCCGAAGCGCTGCCCTACAGCCAGCGGGCCGTAATTATGAAACGCACGCTCGACGGTTCGGCGCTGTTCGACTACCTGACGCGCCAGGACGCAGCGCCGGCGCCGCCGGCCCGAACGCGGGTCGAGGCGGCCGGAGTCGGGCTGAGCGGACTGACCGGCCACCTGCATCAACACCTGCTGTTTCCCGCGCTGTTTGGCGCCGTGGCGGTGGCGCTCTGGCGCCGTCGCACGATCTATGCGCGGGCGATCTTTTTCGGCGCCCTTGCCTTGCTCTCCGGTTGGCTGGTGATGTTCGCTTTCGCGATGGGCGGCCAAGGTTCGCACCATATGGTTCTGCTATGGCCGCTGCCCCATCTGATCGTCGCCTGCGCGTTGGGCGAACTGGCGCAGCGGCGGCGGTGGATTGCGCTGACCGCGGCGACCGTGATTGCGGGATCCGAGGCGCTGGTCACCAATGAATACTACGCGCAGATCGTTCGTAACGGCCCGCAGGACTATTGGACGACGGCGGCCGAACCGCTGCGGGCCTACCTCGCCGAGGCTGCCCCGAACGGCATCTATCCGCTCGAGTGGGGCATCATGGGGCCGCTCCGCGCCCTGGGCCGCGGCACGCTGCCGATCGGTTTCCCCCCCGAATGGCTCGACGCCGGCAGCGAGTTCCGCCCGCAAGACCGGGCGGCGCTCGAACATCTGCTCACCGTCGTCAACCCCTACTTTGTCCGCTACGTGGACCGGACGGGCCGGTCGAACGCCGCCGTGGAGCGTCTGGTGGCCCGCTCGGCCGAACTCGGCTTCCGGGAACATCCGTTGGCGACGATTCCAGACCGCCATGGGCGGCCGATGTATCTGGTTACCCAGTTCCGGCCCAACCCGTAGTACACCCTGTTGGTGCGCCCTTCGTCAATGCCGATCTCGGTGCGGATAGGCGGCTAGGATCCGTCCGCCGCTGATTCGGCGTACACTAGCAGGTGCCATGGTTCGCCGATCCTTTCTCGTCTCCGCCGCTGCCGCAGCCTCCCAATCCTGGGCCCAGGCCAATGACCGTCTGCGCGTCGCCATTGTGGGCGTCGGCTCCCGCGGTTCGGCGCATATCAAGGAACTGCTCCCGGTGCCGAACCTGGAGATTGCCGCGCTGGTTGAGGTTGATGGCGCCCGCGCCGAAGCCGCCTCGCAGACCATCTTTGCGCGGACCGGCAAGCGGCCGGTGTTGTATACCGACATGCGGCGCGCCTTTGACGACAAGAGCATCGACGCCGTCACCATCGCGACGACCAACCACTGGCACGCCCTCACCGCCATTTGGGCCATGCAGGCCGGCAAAGACGTCTATGTCGAGAAGCCGGTCTCGCATAACATCTTTGAAGGGTTGAAGTTAGTGGAAACGGCCCGTAAGTATAATCGCATTGCCGCCGGCGGCACGCAGCGGCGGTGGTGGGGCCGCTACCGCAAGGCGGTCGAGTTGTTGCACGCCGGGGTGATCGGCGAGATCTATCAGGGGAACTTCTTCTTCCCCGGCGGCCGGGATTCGCTGGGCTTTAAGCCGGTCACGCAGCCGCCGGCGAACCTGAATTGGGATTTGTGGGTTGGCCCGGCGCCCATGCAGGAGTATCACGCCAACCTCGTTCCCTATAACTGGCACTGGTTCTGGGATTTCGGCAACGGTGAACTGGGAAACAACGGCATTCACATGATCGACGTTCTGCGCTGGGGCATGCAGAAGACGTATCCGGTCCGGGTCCGGTCCACCGGCGGCCGCTTCGGTTACAAAGACCAGGGGCAGACTCCCAACACTCAGAATGTGACGTGGACTTACGCCGACGGTTCGACGATGGTCGGCCAGTTGCGCGGGCTGTATACGACGGAGCCGATGGCGTGGGACTTTTTCGGCACCAAGGGCCATCTCCATCTGAAAGAGGGCGCGGACTTTGTCATCACCCTGGGCCGCAGCAAACAGCCCGAGCCGGCCGTGGACTCTCCGCCCAAGCTCGATCATTTCGCCAACTTTGCCGATGCCGTTCGCGCGCGCAACCCGAAGTTGCTGCACGCCGAGGTGGAGGAAACGGCCATCTCGACGGCGCTCTGCCACCTTGGGAACATCTCCTACCGGCTCGACCGCGAACTCCAGTTCGACCCGGCCAGAATGCAGTTCGTGGGCGACGCGGCGGCCGACGCCATGTTGACCCGGCCCTACCGCGCGCCCTACGTTGTGCCCGAAAAGGTGTAGCGCCGGGCGCTACGGCTCTCGCGCCGCCCGGAAGCCGATCATACGCCAGGCCTGGAGCGAAGGCCAGCCGCCGCTGCGGGCCGAAACGCGCAGGTCGCCCTCTTCAAAGAAGAACGAGCCGCCGCGCAGCACGCGGTAGGCGCCCTTGGCCGGCCCTTGCGGATTCTTCTTCGGCGAATCCTTGTAGTAATCCCGCTGATACCAGTCCTGACACCACTCGAGAACGTTGCCGGCCATGTCGAGGGCGCCGTAGGGCGAGGCGCCTTTCGGGAACGAGCCGACCTCCATGCCGGTGTCGAACCGCTGCTTGCCGACGTAGTTCGCGTACTCGTGGCTGATCTGGTTGCCCCAGGGGAACTTACGTTTGTCCGTGCCGCGGGCCGCTTTTTCCCACTCGGCTTCGGTGGGCAGGCGATACTTCTTCCCGGTCTTGGCCGAGAGCCAGTTACAGTAAGCCGTGGCGGCGTCCCAGTTGACGCCCAGCACCGGGTAGTTATCGCTGCCCGGCGTGCCGCCGCCGTGGTTATTGGCCTGGTGCCAATAAGGGCTTTGATCCTTCGGCACCACCCAGCCATTGGGCCAGAACTTTTTGTCCTCGTAACCGGGATCGTTCTGGAACTTCTTCCAGTCGGCGTTGGTGATCTCGTGTTTGCCGATGTAGAAGGCGTCCAGGGTTACCGTATGCACGGGCCTTTCGCGGTCTAGCCCCTCGCCTGTCGTGTCGCCCATGGTGAAGGCGCCGGCCGGCACCAACAGAAAATCGCCGTAGCCGTCGTTAACCGACTTCGGCAACTGTTGCGCGACGGCGGCCACCGCCGCCAGAAAAAAGATGATTCCGGGCCTCACTTACTGCTTCCCCCCGAAGAACTGGTTCAGATTCAAAAAGTGTTTCAACTGGTCCATCCACGGGCCGTACTCGGGGCTGGTCGTGGCCGCGCCGAAGCCGTGCCGGCCGCGCTGGTAGAGGTGTAACTCGACGACGGTGCCGGCCTTGTTCATCTCGAGAAAGAGCTGCGCGGAACTGTTGGCCGCTCCGCGGTCGTGCGCCGCCGCGAGCAGAAACACGGGCGGAAAGTCGGCCAGTTTCTCGCCCGGCATGGGCCGCCCGGCGCTGTAGACCATGATCATGGAGTGGGCTTTCGAGGGCAGGCGGTCGACCGGATCGGCCGCGTTGGGGTCGCCGGCGGTGGCCGTGGCCGCGACGTTGCGGGCCATGCTCGAACCGGCCGAGAAGCCGGCGAAGGTAATGCGCTCCGGGTCGATGCCGAACTCCTTGGCGCGGGAGCGGAGGAGGCGAATGGCCCGGTTGCCGTCGAGCGCCCGGGCGGTGTCGTCATAGCGCGGGTTCAGACGGTAAGTCAGCACGAAAGCGGTTGTGCCCCAATCGTTGAAGCGCTCGGCGATATCGATGCCTTCGAGGTTGTACATCAGCATGATGTTCGACCCGCCCGGCGCGATGATGACGGCCGAGCCATTCGGCTTGCCGGTGGGCTTGAAGACGGTGAGAAACGGAGCGTCGAGCGGACCATCGCCCTTTGAGAGCGGGACCTTTCCGGGTTCCCACAGCGGAATGTTGTAGTGCGGATCCACCGCCCAAAGTGCCGGCAGCGAGACGGCTATCAGGAAAAGATTGCGAAAGAACATCGATCCGGAGCATATCATAAAGACTTCATGCGATCTCTCTACGTGCAGGTCCTCTTGGCCATCGCGATCGGGTGCGTCCTCGGCTACACGGCGCCGGCCTCCGGCGCGGCGATGAAGCCGTTGGGCGATGGCTTCATCAAGCTGATCAAGATGATTATCGCGCCGGTGATCTTCACGACGGTCGTGCTTGGCATCGCCGGCAGCGAGGATCTCAAGCGCGTGGGCCGGACGGGCGGACTCGCGCTGCTCTACTTCGAAGTCGTCTCTACCTTCGCCCTGATCGTCGGGCTTGTTGTCGTCAACACGCTCCAACCCGGCGCGGGGATGAACGTCGATGTCGCCTCGCTGAATGGCGCCTCGGTGGCGGAGTACGCTAAACCGGGCCGCATGGGTTCGCTGCAGGACTTCGTGCTGCATATCATTCCCACCACTTTTCTCGATGCCTTCGCCAAGGGCGAGATCCTGCAGGTGCTTTTTCTCGCGCTGCTCTCCGGAGTCGCCCTGCAGCGGATCGGCGGGCGCAACAGCGTGGTGTTTCAGGTGATCGAGCAGGCGAGCGAGCTGTTTTTCAACATCGTCAGAATCATTATGTATGCTGCCCCCGTTGGGGCCTTCGGCGCGATGGCGTTTACGGTGGGCGCTTACGGGATTGGCAGTCTGCTGTCGCTCGCCAAACTCATGGCGACCTTCTATCTCACCTGCCTGCTATTCATCTTCGCGGTGCTCGGCGCCATCGCTCGTTTCCACGGCTTCAGTATCTTCCGCTTCCTGCGCTACATTCGGGAGGAGTTGCTGATTGTGCTGGGCACCTCTTCGTCAGAGGCAGCGTTGCCGCGCATGATGGCCAAGCTCGAAGCACTGGGGGCGGGGAAGTCGACCGTTGGCCTCGTGATTCCCACCGGCTATTCGTTTAATCTCGACGGGACGTCGATCTACCTCACCATGGCCGCCGTGTTCCTGGCGCAGGCGACCAATACCCCGATGACGCTTACGCAGCAGTTGACGCTGCTGGCCGTGCTGCTGCTGACTTCGAAGGGCGCCGCCGGGGTCACCGGTTCCGGGTTCATTGTGCTGGCGGCGACTCTGTCGGCGGTCGGTAGTGTACCGGTGGCCGCCCTCGCGCTCATCCTCGGTATTGACCGCTTTATGTCCGAGGCGCGCGCCATCACCAATGTCATCGGCAACGGCGTGGCGGCTTTGGTGGTCGCCCGCTGGACGGGCGACCTCGATCGCCAGACGTTGGCCGAAGAGTTGCATCGCTGACCGGCGCTTACCGCAACGGCCGCGTGCTCCAAAGCGACAAGAGTAGCGTGTGGTTGTCTTCTCGAATCCGTCCGTTACGTTGCCAGACCGTCTGCAGCATGTAGCCGGTCTCCACCCGCCAGAACGGGTTTAAAGTGCGGCCCCACAGCACCATCACCCGGTTGTTGTCCGCCGCTTTGGGAAAGGCTTCAGGCGGTGTGGGAGTGAAGACTTCATTGGCCAGAATCAGCGAGTTCCGGCCCTTCAGCGGAATCGTGCCGCGCAGAAGATAGCGGAAACGGTCTTCAAACAGCCCGCCCGGCAGCCAGCGGTGTTCGAGGCGGAACCGGTGCAGCACCTTCACCTTTCCTGCATCATGCCGTACGCGTAACTCCTCATACACCCGGTTCTCCTGCGCCGTGCGTGCCACAGGGTACCGGCCATAGCGGTAGGTCTCGACGAAAGCGTAACCGGCGCTAACCGCCCAGGTTTCATTGATCTTGAAGTTCACCGCCGGCCGGAGCAGAAGGTTCTGCCCGCTCCGCACCAGGTTATGGCGCCGCCATTGCCCCTCCAGATGCAGCCCCCAGCGGCTGTCTTTTCGAATCGGGTGGTCGCCGAAGTATTGGAACCAGCCGTGTGCGTTCCGCGCTACCTGTCCATGGGCCGCCGCGATGCTCAAGAAGCCCCATAGGGATAGCCGCACTGCCGGGCTGGGCGGCCCAGTCGATATCTTCCTCATTCTCAGTCAGTCTACCCGGTATTCGTTAGAATGCTGGCTATGCCCTCAACCACTCGGCGCGAGTTTCTGGCCGCCGCCCTTGCCCAGCTCCCCTCGCGCTTGCCAAACTTCATCGTCCTGTTCGCCGACGACATGGGCTACGGTGACCTCGCTTGCTACGGCCACCCCACGCTCCGCACCCCGCACCTCGACCGCCTCGCCGCCGAAGGGATGCGCTTCACGTCCTTTTATGCCGCGGCCTCCGTCTGCAGCCCCTCCCGCGCCGGCCTGCTGACGGGCCGCCATCCTATCCGCGCCGGCCAGCCTGGCAACACCGGCCCCGATACCGTCGGCGGCCTGCCGCTCTCCGAAATCCTGCTGCCGCAACTCCTCAAGGCCCGCGGCTATCAGACCATGGCCATCGGCAAGTGGCATCTCGGTTTCCAGCCCGCCGCCCACCTGCCCACCCGGCGCGGCTTTGACCGCTGGTTCGGCCTGCCCTATTCAAACGACATGATCCCGCCGTGGGTGAAAACCGAACGCCCCCTGCACCTCTACCGCAACGAGGACGCAGCCGAACCGGTAACCGACCAGGCGAACCTGACGCCCCGCTACACCGACGAAGCGGTACGCTTCATTCGAAATTGCGAAACGAAGCCATTTTTCCTCTATCTGCCCTACGCCATGCCCCACCTGCCGGTGAGCGTCCCGGCCGACAGGCGCGGCCGCTCCCGGGCCGGCCATTATGGCGACGTGATCGAGACGCTCGACTGGTCGGTTGGGGAGATCACCCGGACGCTGCGGGAACTGAAGCTCGACCGGAACACCCTCATTATCTTCGCGAGCGACAACGGGCCGTGGCACGACCTGCCGCCGCGCATGCTGGCCGGCGGCGTGGAGGCGTGGCACACGGGCTCGAAAGGGTTACTGCGGGGCGCCAAAGGCACGAGCTACGAAGGCGGCTTCCGCGTGCCGGGCATCTTTCACTGGCCCGGGGTGATCCGTCCGGGGCAGGTCTCGATGGAGATGGCCTCGACGCTCGACATTCTTCCGACGCTGCTCGCCGCCGCCGGCGTGGCGTTGCCCGGCGACCGTCCCTACGATGGATACAACCTGCTGCCGCATCTGCGCGACGGCCAGCCATCACCGCGGCAGGAGTTCTTTTACGCCGTCGGCCGGACGCTCGAAGGGATTCGGCAGGGGCCCTGGAAGTACCGGCAGGCCAAGGGCGCGGCGCCGGAGCTTTACCACCTCGATCGGGACCCGGCCGAGCAGTACAATGTGGCGGCCGCCGAACCCGAAGTCGCCATGCGTCTCGCCGCCCGTTTGCGCGCCTTCGCGGGCGAGGTCCGCGGCGAAGTGCTGCCTTTGCCGGGGGGGGAATAAGATGGTCAGGATGATGTTTTCGCGCCGGCAGTTTTTGGGCGCCGCCTCTTCCGCGCTGCTGCCTCCGGCAGCCGCCCGGCCGAACGTGGTGCTGGTGATGACCGATGACCAGGGCTACGGCGACCTCGCCTGCCACGGCAATCCGGTCCTGCGGACGCCCCACCTCGACGCCCTCCACGCGCAGTCGGTCCGCCTGACCAACTACCACGTCAGCCCCACCTGCGCCCCCACCCGCTCGGCGCTTCTCACGGGGCGCTACTCGAACCTGGTGGGCCCCTGGCACACGATCCAGGGCCGGAGCATCCTGCACCACAACGAGCGGACCGTGGCCGAAGCCCTTCGCGCGGCCGGCTACCGCACCGGCATCTTCGGCAAGTGGCACCTCGGCGACAACTATCCCAGCCGCCCGCAGGACAAGGGCTTCGACGAGGTGCTCATCCACGGCGGCGGCGGCATCTGGCAGACGCCGGATCACTTCGGCAATGACTACTTCGACGACACCTACCGCCACAACGGCAAACTTGAAAAGTTCAGCGGTTTTTGCACCGACGTCTTCTTTGCGCAGGCGCAGCGGTTCATCGAAAACTCCGTCCGCGCCCGGCGGCCCTTCTTCTGTTACCTGCCCACCAACGCCCCGCACGGGCCCATGTGGGCGCCCGCGGCTAACGAGGCGCGCTATCAGAATGTCAAAGGCTTGAAAGAGCCCGGCTTCTACGGGATGATCGAGAACATTGACGAAAACATCGGCCGCCTCCGCCGCTATCTCGAGGCGACGGGCCTGGCGGCCAACACGATCTTCGTCTTTACCACCGATAACGGCACCGCCTCCGGGGCGCAGGTCTTCAACGCCGGCATGCGCGGGGCCAAGGGCTCGGCGTACGAGGGAGGCCATCGCGTGCCGTTCTTCGTGCACTGGCCGGCCGGCGGCTTGGCGCAGGGCCGGGATGTGCCGCAGTTGACCGCGCACATTGACGTGCTGCCGACGCTGCTCGAATGGACGGGCGCGGCGCGGGCGCCCGGCGCGCTGCCGCTGCACGGGCGGTCGCTCGCGCCGCTACTGCGGGGCGAGGCGTGGCCGGAGCGGAGCTTGGTGGTCGATTCGCAGCGCGAGGAGGAGCTGTTGCCGTGGCGGCAGGCGGCGGTGATGACCGAGCGCTGGCGGCTGGTAAGTTCGGGGCCGGGCGGCGCGGGGGAGCCGCGGCGGTTGGAGCTCTACGATATGCAGGCCGATCCCGGGCAGAGGACCGACGTGGCGGCGGGCGAGCCGGCCGTGGTCGCGCGTCTGCGGGCCGACTATGAGAAGTGGTGGCAGATGGTGAGCGCCCGGGCCGGGGAGTACGCAAGGATCATCATCGGCGACGCGCGGGAGAACCCGGTGCGGTTGACCGCTCACGACTGGCACGGGGCGGGGGCGCTGGCGGCCTGGAACCAGCGGTCGATTCTGGCGGGTCCGGCCGCGAACGGGTTTTGGGCGTTAGAGGCGCGGGCCGGGCGCTACCGCTTCGCGCTGCGCCGCTGGCCGGCGGAGGTGAATCTGCCGTTGGGGGCCGCCTATACCCCGGACAGGGGCAACCGGGACCAGACGCCGGGCAAGGCGATTGCCGGCCTCCAGAAGGCGCGGATCAGGCTGGGTAGTCTTGAGCAGGAGATGGCGATCGATCCCGGGCAGCCGGCTGTGGTGTTTACGGTGCAACTGCCGGCCGGCCCGGTGGAGCTACAGACGTGGCTCGAGGCCGCCGACGGGAGTTCGCGGGGCGCCTACTACGTCGATGTGACGCGCCTTGGCGGCGGTGCGATACTGACGAAATGATTCGGTTTCTTTTGGCTGGACTGATGGCGGCTGCGCTGGCTGCCGGGGCGTCGATTGCGGAGAAGACCGCGGGAATGACCCGGATGGACGGCCTGTTTCCGCTCTATTGGGACGCCAAGTCCGGGAGTCTGTTCCTGGAGGTTTCGCGGTGGGGCGAGGAGTTCCTGCTCTACACCTCGCTGCCGGCCGGGCTGGGTTCGAACGACATCGGGCTGGACCGCGGGCAGACCGGGCGGGCCCGCGTGGTTCGGTTCGAACGCGTGGGGCCGAAGATTTTGCTGATCGAAGCCAACCGGCGCTACCGTTCGTCCTCGTCCGAGGCCGCCGAACAGCGGGCCGTGGCGGACTCGTTTGCGAGCACCGTCCACTGGGGCTTCGCGCCGGCCGCCGAGGAGGGAGCGCGCGTACTGGTGGACGCGACGGCATTCTTTGTCCGCGATGGCCACGAGGCGGCGGCCGCCGTGCGGCGGGCCAAGGCGGGGAGCTATCGCGTGGATGCGGGGCGCAGCGCCGTCTGGCTCGAGCGCACGAAGTCGTTTCCGCGCAACACGGAAGTGGAGGTGCTGTTGACCTTCGCGGGCGAGCCGCAGGGGGGCCTGGTGGGCAGCGTTTCGCCGTCGGCCGAGGCGTTCACGGTGCGGGAGCACTATAGTTTTGTCGCGCTGCCCGGGCCCGGCTTTGAGCCGAAGGCGCTCGATCCGCGGTCGAGCTTTAACGCGACGACGTACCTGGACTACTCGACGCCGCTAGGGGAGCCGATGACGAAGCGGTGGGCGATTCGCCACCGGCTGCCGATCCGCTACTATCTGGACCCGGGCACCCCGGAGCCGGTGCGTTCGGCGCTACTCGAAGGGGCACGGTGGTGGGCGCAGGCGTTTCCTGCCGGTCAGTACACGGTGGAGATGCTGCCCGAGGGCGCTGATCCGATGGACGCGCGGTACAACATGATCAACTGGGTGCACCGGTCGACGCGGGGTTGGAGCTACGGGGCTTCGATTGTCGATCCGCGGACGGGCGAGATTTTGAAAGGCAACGTGACGCTGGGCTCGCTGCGGGTGCGGCAGGACTATCTGATTGCCGAGGGCGTGCTGGCTCCCTACGAGCGCGGCAAGGCGGTGAGCCCGGCGATGCGGGAGATGGGGTTGGCGCGGCTGCGGCAGCTGTCGGCGCACGAGGTGGGGCACACGCTGGGTCTGGCGCATAACTTCGCGGCGAGCGCCAACGGGCGGGCGAGTGTGATGGACTATCCGCATCCGCAGATCGATCTTGACGCCGACGGCAAGCCGACGCTGCGCAACGCCTACGCCGTGGGGTTGGGGGATTGGGACAAGATGGCGATCGGCTGGGGCTATCTGGGGCGTCCGCTGGTGTTTGACCGGCTGCGGTTTCTAAGCGATCAGGATGCGCGCGACGAGGGCGGGGCGAGTCCGGTGGCGCACCTGTGGGATAACGGAGCGAATGCGGTCGATGAGTTGAACCGTCTGATGACGGTGCGGCGGAAGATCCTGGCGCGATTTGGCGAGGAGAACATTCCCGAGGGTGAAGCGCTGTCGGCGCTGGGCGACCGGTTGGTGCCGATGTATCTGCTGCACCGGTACCAGACGGAGGCGGCGGTGAAGGTGTTGGGTGGCGTGGACTACAGCTATGCGCTGCGCGGCGACGGGCAGAAGATTGCGGAACCGGTGGCGCCGGCCGAACAGCGGCGGGCGCTGGCGGCGGTGCTGGCGACGATCGACCCGGCGGAACTGGAGATTCCCGAACGGATTCTGCGACTGCTGCCGCCGCGGGCGTTCGGCTACGAGGCGACGCGGGAGCAGTTTGCGAGCCGGACCGGTTTAACGTTCGATCCGGTGGCGGCGGCCGAGTCGGCGGCCAACCATACGGTCGGGCTGCTGCTGCACCCGGACCGGGCGGGACGGCTGGAGCAGTTGGCGGCGCGGGTGCCGGGCAGTCCGGGGTTTGGCGAGGTGCTGCGCGCTTTGCTGGCGCGGTCGGCGATGCGGAAGACCGGGCTGCAGGGGGAGATTCAGAAGGCCGTGCGGACGGTGGTGATGCAGCATTTGATGGTGCTGGTGGCGGATGGCGGGGCGCAGGCTTCGGCGCGGGCGATCGCCCTGGACGGTTTGCTGCAGATGAAGTACGAAGGGGGTGCCTTGGCCGTGGCGGAAATCGAGCGGTTTCTGCGCGACGGGAAGCCGCCGGCGATGGCCAAGCCGCTGCCTCCGCCGCCGGGGCAGCCGATTGGATGTGAAGAGTGGTTCTGAGGCTGGCCTAGCGGGCCCAGAGTTGGATCTCGTTTTCGCCGGCAGCCATGGCGATCCAGGCGCCGTTGGGAGAGAAGGCGAGCGAGGCGACGCGGTGGGGCGCGCGGACGGTCCGGAGAATCCTGCCGCTGTTGAGGTCCCAGAAGAGCACCTTGACGGGATTTTTCTCTGTCAGGACGTCAAAGCCACCGGTGACCAGAGTTTTGCCGTCCGGGGAGATGGCGAGCGCCGAAATGGTTTCGCCGTGGCCGCCGAGCTTTCGGAGAAGCTGGAAGGTTTTGGCGTCCCAGATGTAGACGGTCTCGTCGAGGCCGGCCAGGACGAGTTGCTTGCCGTCCGGGGTGAACTCGGCGGCGAACATGGCGCCGGTGAGATCTTCAATTTTCTTGACGAGTTCGCCGGTCGCGGTGCGCCAGATGCGGACGTCGTTATCGTTGTTCGTGCTGACGAGCAGGGTGCCATCGGGGGAGAAGCGGAGGGCGGCGGCGCCGCCGATGCCATCGGCGAGCGAATGGCGGGATTGGCCGGTGGCCATGTCGCGGAGTTCGACGCGGCGGGCGGTGGTATCGGCAACGGCGAGCCAGCGGCCATCGGCGGAGAGTTGGGCGCGGTTCATCGCGACGCTGTTTATGATCTGCAATTGCCGGTTGGCGGTAAGGTCCCAGACGCGGACTTCGGCTTTATCGGTTCGTTCGGCCCAGCGGTCGGCGGCGAGAAGGGCGCTGCGGGGCGGCACCTTCTTCTCCGCAGTGAGCTGGCCGGTGGTGACGGACCAGGTACGGATGGTGTTATCGCGGCAGAGGGTGGAGAGGGTGAGCGAGTCCTTCGAGAATTCTAGGGCGCCGGGGACGGCGGCGGCGGCCAGTTTGCGGTCGGCCACTTAGGCTTTCTCCAGGACGATATCGAAGCGGATTTCGGCGCGCGGCGCGGCGGGGCCTTCAAAGAGTTTGACGGGGAGGATCAGTTCGCGATTGGCGGCGATGCCGCGTTTGTTCCAGTTCTTGACGGGGTCGCCTTCAAAGAAGGGATCGGTGGCGAAGTAGGCCTGGGTGATCAGCGGCTTGTGGCCCGGGGCGGTGATGAGGTAGTGGATGTGCTGGGCGGGGCGGTCGCTGTAGTGGCCGGGGAAGATGGTTTCGACGGCGTAGTCGCCCTTGGCGTCCGGGGTGATCTTGGTACGGAACTTGTAGCCGCGGGTATCGTAGCGGCCGGCGTGGTCGGCGTGCCAGAGGTCGACGGCGGCGCCTTCGACGAGTTGGCCTTTGGTATTGAGGACGCGGCCGGAGACGAGCAGGGGAAAGCCGGGGTCGCCGGGGGTGCGAAGCGTCCGCTGGTTGGGCGCGCCCTTGCGGAAGAAGGGTCCGAGGACTTCGGCGGAGGTGGGTTTGAGGGCCTGCTGTTCGGCGTCCTCCCAGGCGGCGAGGAGGCGGTTATGGCTGAGCGTGCCGGAGCCGGCCAGTAAGCCGGTGGTGATGCACCGTTCCAGAACTTCGCGGCGCGTGGGCTTTGCGGGTTTCATGGCGGCAGAATAGCCGATTCGCCGGCGAACCGCAAGCAAAGGCTTGTAAAGGAACCGACCTCAAACAGGCCCCGCAGCACCAGGCTCAAATGAGTTGGGGCTATCATACGGCCCCAACTCAAAGCCGCGCTCTCATAGACTCACAACCCATTCAGATATCATTTCAGTTCACAAGCCTCCCGCTATCAATCACTGCCAAGCATCCCCGCCTAGCCCGCGTTCCGGTTGCCGCTCCGCATCCCCTACCGTGGAATCAGGGAACTCACTAAGGCCCAACGGCCATAAGTTCCCAACAAGGGCACCTCTATGAAAAAGAGTCCTCACCGAGGTAGAAAAACAAAAACGCGCCGAAACCGCTCGCCAAAACGGCAGCAAAAGCAAAGGTCCCGTCACCGTAGAAGGCAAAAATCGCACCTCCATGAACGCCATCACCGTCGGCAAATACGTCGACTTCCACGATGAAGAACTGCCGGCCTTCGCCACCTTACTTTCGGTCGACGACCGCAAAGCCTATGTCCGCCTCCATCAGGCCAACTTACGCAAGTTCCGGCGCGATTCCGAACAGGAACACCAGTTACTCCGGCACATATCCTCCGAACAGTTTGAATATGAACGCTGCCGAACACCAGTGGTGTGCTTCAAACCGTCTGCCTGTTATTCAGTGCGCTCTGGGCCCGCATGACTTTGGCGAGGATATCCTGAGCGCTTGCGGTCCAGATGAAGGGCTTGGGCTCCTCATCGTGGTGGTCTACATAGCCGCCGAGAGCCTCGATGAGTTCGAGAACGCTCCGGAACACTCCTCTCTTCAGTCGGTTCTCGGTGACGTCCCGAAAGAACCGCTCGACCATGTTCAGCCACGATGCGCTGGTCGGCGTAAAGTGCACATGGAAGCGGGGATGCCGCATTAACCAGCGTTGGACGTTGCCGTGTTTGTGCGTGGCGTAGTTGTCGGCAATCCAATGGATCTGGCGGTCCTGCGGAGTCGCTTCGTCAATATGACACAGGAATTTCAGCCACTCCTGGTGCCGATGCCGCTGCTGGCAGAGGCTGATCATCCGGCCCGTTGCCGCGTCCATCGCCGCGAACAACGTGGTGGTGCCGTACCGTTTGTAGTCATAAGTCATCGTTTCGGCACGGCCTCGCTTCAACGGCAGACTGCGTGCGATCCAGCGCCTGCACTTGGCTCTTCTCGTCGACGCAAAGCACGAGAGCGTGTTCTGGCGGGCTGAGGTATCGCCCGACGACGGCCTCGAGTTTCTCGGCGAACAGGGGATCGTTGCTGACCTTGAAGTGTTCCGAGCGATGGGTTTTGAGTCCGTGCGCGCGCCAGATGCGCAGGACGCTGGTGTCGCTGATTCCCAGGTGCTCCGCCATGCTGCGAGTGCTCCAGTGGGTGGCGTGGGCGGGCTCCTCAAGAGTAGTCAGCCG
>JAINDL010000214.1 GCA_019931245.1 Bryobacteraceae bacterium CoA2 C42 | reverse complement strand
TTGATGTAGGTCTCATCCATCCGCCAGGAGCCGCCTACCGGGCGAGCATACCGCCGCCACCGCTTCTCGAATTCCGGCGTGTAATGCTGTACCCAGCGCAGAATGGTCGTCTGTGCCAAACTGATGCCGCGTTCGCTCATCATGCTGACCAAATCCCGGTAGCTCAGCTTGAAACTCAGGTACCACCGTACACACAACACGACAATCTCCTTGTCGAAATGGCGACCGGCGAACAGCTCTTCGACCGAAACCAATCGGGACATTCCCCTATCTTCGCCCATCCCGAAAAGTTTGCACCAGAGCCGCTGCTGATTGCCGGCGTGGTGATCCGGACTAAAAGCCGCTCGGCTTGACCCAGAAGCTCTCTTTCCACACGCCGCCGCCGGGGATGGACTGCAACTCCGGATACTTGCCGGCGTGGGCCAGGTTGGCGCCGTTGGTGATACCGGTCATCGGCTCAAAGCAGATGAATTCGCGGCCCGGGGGGGCGTAAACCACGGCCACCGGATACTTGGGGCCGTAGACGACATCGACACGCTGTTGTTTGCCCTGGACCGAGAAGGTGGCGTTCGCGGCCAGGCCGGTGAAAACGTCATCCAACTGCCGGCCCTTGAGAGTGACGGGAGACTGGTAGAGGTTGGGCTCGCGCTGGCCGGTGGGCGTCAGCTTTTCATTCAGTTTGACGTGCTCGCGGGCTGGAAGGGTCACCTGCCACTCGTCGCGAGGCGAGTCGGTGAGCCGGTAGTAGGGGTGGTAGCCAATCACCAGCGGCATGGGTTCGAAGGAGAGGTTGGTCACCTCGGTGTGCACTTCGAGACTGCCGTTCTGTAGCCGGTAGGTTATGTCGATGGTATGGGCAAAGGGCCACTGCGCCATGTAGGCGGGGACGCGGAAAAACTCGAGGCGGAAGGTGAGCCACGCCTGGTCGGGCCCGTCGTAGATGCCGATCATCTTCCATTCGGGCGCGTAGTTCAAGAGGCCGTGAATTGGCTGTTTGAACCCGTCAAAGCGGTAGTTCCCGATGCTGGAGTCGAGCGCGTAGTGCTTCCCATTGGCATAGAAGCCTTCGTGGTCGAGACGGTTGGCCCAGGGGGCGAGGAACGGGGTGCCGAGCAGGGTGGGCTTGGCTTTCAGCTGGCTCAGTTTCTCGTAGGGTGAATAGAGAATCTCCTGGCCCTTCACCTTCATGCTGTAGGCATTGGCTCCGAGGGAGGGCGCGATGCGGACGACGACATCGGCGGTGGTGTCGCGGAGCGTGTAGATGCCGATGCCATCGTCGATGGCGGACTTGGCTTCGTAGCGGGCGGCCGTAAGAACAGTGGTCATGAGCAGAGCGAGGAAAAGAAGGGGGCGCAAGTTAGTCGTACCGTTCGCGGAGATCGAGTTCGGTCTGCTCCTGACAGCACCAGCATTGGCCGGGGGTATAGGTCCGGATGGAGCAGATGTCGCACCAGTATGTCACGAAGAGGCGTTTGCCGTCTTTGAGGGCGTAGAGTGCTTTTTTGTGGATAGGGTCGATTTCGAGGGCGCCGGGCCCGCGGGACTGGCCCACGAGTTCGAGTTCGAGGCCGATGACACGCGGGTCGTCCAACACACCCAGGGTCGGTTCGTCTCCGGAAAGGCGGATGGGTCCGGCGGTCGAGTCGAGCACCCGTCCGGCCACCAGTTTCCCGCGCACCGTGGCGGCCGCGGTGTGGGCCCAAGCCGTCCCGGCGGCCATCCAGCCAGCAAGAAAACAGCGACGTTTCACCCTTTCATTGTAGCGATTGTTTCAAGGTCCGGACGTCAGAACTTCCCGGCAACGCAAAGCTGCCGGTGTGCATCCCATGCCTAAGGGGCACTGTGCTTTTCCAATGGTTATCACCACGCGATTTCTAGTATGTATCGGCCTGCTAGCCGCCGTCTGTCCGGCGCAAATGCTGGAGGTTGGGGTGCATGGCGGCCAGCACCAATTTTTCCGGGCGGCGCTGGGCAGCAGCGCGTCGCGTCCGGGGGCTCCGAACGAGTACAGTTTGGACGGCGGGTTCCGGCTGGGATTTCGGATGACCACCAACTCGGATACGCATTGGGGGCACGAGTTCGGATACGCCTACAACCGGACCCAGTTGGTGTTTGATCCAACGGGGCAACGCCAGGGAATGGCGACGCATCAGGGGATGTATAACTTTCTGGCTTACGCGACGCGGGAGGGGGCGCGGGTACGGCCCTTTGGGACGGGGGGAGCGCACTTTTCAAACTTTGTGCAGCCGGGGGCTTCGGCCACGCAGGGGGGCGGGTCGACAAAATTTGGCGTCAATTATGGCGGTGGGCTGAAGATTCGAGTTCATCCCATGTTTCTCATCCGGTTTGACCTGCGGCGGTATGAGACGCCGAAGCCGTATTCTCTGTTCAATCGCTCCGGGTGGATCCGGCAGATGGAGTACTCGGCCGGGTTCTCCTTCTTTCTGTAACCCACCGGTGTTTGGCTTTACGCGGAGGGTTGTCTGGCGCGGATTCCGAACAGATCGACTTCGCTGCGCCGGGGCTGCTGGCGGTCGTAGACGACCAGGATGGGTAGCCCGACCGGGAAGCGATGGAGATACTCGGCCGGCAGGACGGGCGACACTCCCTCGTACCAGCGGCCGTTGGTTCCCTGGTAGGCGTAGGTGAACTGAGACTGTCCAGCCGGGAGTCCAGAGACGATGTGCGTGCGCACGCTGGTGGCAACGGCGCTGCCGTGGTGAAGCAACCGAACGATGCTGAGGATGTGCACCGTGCGGTGGGCCAGCGTGAAAAGGCTGCCCAGGATCATCAGGCAGCCCAGAACCAGCGTGCCGGTCCGCAGGGACCTCTCGAGGTCATGGCGCTCACTGGTGGCGAGGTAGTACAACTCCGGGCGGCGCCGGTCGTAACGGATTTCGAGGAAGCCAGCCATTCTGGCGGCCACCGCGCCCGGTCCGTTCAGCAGCGCTTCACCCCGGTGGAGCGCAGAAGTCTCGTCCAGATACTCAAACGCTACCCAGAAGCGGTCGCCCCGGGCTTCGCTATCGCGAATCTGGGCCCGCACCACATCGCTGTGCATCTCGAGGTCGGCGGCATTACGGGTCATGAAGTACCCGGTCAACGCAATGGTGACGCCGGTGGACAGGGGGATGAGTACCCCCAGAAGAAGCATACGCAGCGAAAGTTGCCAATAACCCCCCATGCCAGTTTCCATTCTGGCACGGGGCGAAGCCGCGGTGACTACTCCGGTTGGGGAGAGGCGCTCTTGTCCTGAACGGTTGGGGCATCGCTGCGGGCCGCACTGATCATCAGGCGCCGACCTTGATACTCGGCCCCGTCGAGGGCCTGAAGAGCTTGGCGGGCCGCGGTTTCAGTGGCGAATTCGGCGAAGCCAAAACCACGCGAGTCACCGGTTAAACGATGACGCACAATCGCGAGGGCGACAGGGACAAAACCCTGCTCGGTAAACCAGTTTTGTAGATCGGCCTCGCTGGATTGAAACGAGATGTTGCCGACGAAAAGCTTTTTCATTCCCTAGAGGTCATCTCGGTTAACAGAGATGACCTTCTCTTACGTTAATGAACAAAAGCTAATCAAGCAAGGGAAATTCGACTGGCGTAGCTACTTTACTGTACCGTTCTGGCGTTCGAAAACGACCGACTGCTCCAGAACTCCGTTCGGGGTGTCGATCTTGCGCTGCAGCGTTAGGGTTTGTTTATCCGCCGATAGCGAGAGGCGGTCATTAAGTTCAATGGGTGTTCCATTGAGTTCGAGCTTAGTCTTCGTATTGAGGACTTCGCCTTCCCACTGCGAGACCGACTTCAGCGAGTTGCCTCGGATTTCGCTGTTTGTCTCGGTGCCATTGGTTTTTAGGTTGAGGATGCCGCTCCACTCTCCCCGGTCGGAGGCCTGCGTCTCCTCAATTTTAACCGAGGGTTCTTTGTGATCGATCACCCGCGTGTACTTTTCGGGGCTGGGCATGGGGCCGAAATTGCTTTTGGCGATGTTGACCTTCCAGGTGCCGCTGAAATCCGGTGCGGCAAAGACGGTCGAGGCGAGAGCGAATAAGGCCAGCAGAGTTTTCATATTGGCGAGTATAGCCCAGGAAGCGTTCAAGGAAATCCGGTTGTGCACGATAAGACGGTAATATCATGCCATCAAATGCCGAAACGTGGAAATCCGTTCTGTCCGGTTGCCTTCCGAGTGTCGGCCGTCAGATGGAGTCCTGGATCAGCCTTGCCACTCCGCCGGATCTGTTCGAGTATCTGATGGTGACGCTACAGGGGGGGGAGGCGCAGCAAGCTGACTTTCTGATGGAGTCGCACCTGGTGGCCCGGGCCTTGCTGGAGCCTGGTGCACTGTCTGAGGGACAGGCGCGGGAACTGATGTCTGTGGCGATGGCGCGGGACTCGTTGTTCGATATGAAACTGCTGCAGCGTTTGCAGGCGGAACGGGCCTGGCCTGCCGAGGTGCCTTATCACGAGATTCAGCGGTGTCTGAATCTCGTGGAGGATGCTCAGGATCCCGGGCGGATCGCCGTCACCCTGCTCAAGTTTTCCCGTCATCCGGATCCGCGCATCGAATCGAAGGCGGCGAAGTTGTTGGGCCGGCACCTGTTCAACATGGAGCGGATTGAGGCGTTGTCGAAGAGTCCGGACGATCGTGTGCGGGCCAACCTGATCGAAGGGATCGGCCGGCGGAAGGACCTTGAGCCATTCATGCACTTTGTCGAGAAGGCGGCACAGGATCCCTCCTACCGTGTTTCGACGATGGGACACGCCATCCTGGCCCGGCGGGGGCACAAGATGAGCCACACAATTCTAGCAATGCGGCGCCGGTCGAAGGATGACTCGATCAGTTGGGCGGCCAACTACGCTACCGAGGTACTGGTGAAGCCTTATTTACAGGCGGATGATTTGGCCAATCTAGCGACTGCCGTCAGCGGTGACGCGGCGCAACCGGCTGTGGTGCCGGCTGTAGCCGAAGTAAATAGCGAGTCCTAGGCCCATCCAGAGGAACAGCCGCAGCCAGTTGGACCATCCCAGCCCCGCCATGAGACCCAGGTTGACGAGGACCCCGAGGACCGGGACCACCGGGACGAGCGGTGTCTTAAACGGCCGCGGCAGATCGGGGTGCGTCTTCCGCATCACCAGAATGCCGCCGCAGACGAGTACGAAGGCGAACAGGGTACCGATCGACGTCATCTCGCCGACTACCGAGATGGGGGCGAAGGCGCTGAAGCAGCTCACGAAGACCATGAACAGCAGATTGCTTCGCCACGGGGTTTGGAACTTCGGGTGTATCTCGCTGAACAGCTTCGGCAGCAGACCGTCGCGGGACATGGAGAAGAAGACGCGGCTCTGACCGAGCAGCATGACGAGGATGACCGAGGTCAGACCGGCCAGCACGGCGACCTTCATCAGAATGGCCAGCCAGGTGTAGGGCATCTTGTTGAGCGCGAGGGCGATGGGGCTGGGCACGTTCAGCTCTTTATAGTTCACAATGCCCGTCAGCACATGAGCGTAGAGTATGAAGAGTACGGTGCAGATGAGCAGCGAGCCGATGATGCCGATGGGCATGTCGCGCTTCGGGTTTTTGGCCTCCTGCGCGGCGGTGGAGACGGCGTCAAAGCCAATGTAGGCAAAGAAAATGACCCCGGCGGCGCGGAGGATGCCGGCCCAGCCGTAGCGGCTGCCGCCTTCATTGACCGGGATGTAGTTGCTGTGGTTCGACGGATCGACAAACGACCAGCCGATGGCGATGAAGACGATGATCACGGCCACTTTTACGATCACGATGATATTGTTGGCGCTTGCCGATTCCTGGATACCGCGCATGAGCAGCAGCGAGATGGCGCAGACGATCAGCACGGCCGGCAGGTTAATCAGCCCGGTCACCTCGGTCCCATCGGCCAGCTTGAGCGGCTGAAAGGGTGAGGTGATCAGGGCCGGTGGCAGGTGAATCCCCAGGTTCTGCAGCAGCGAGACCAGCGTCCCGCTCCAACTCACCGCCACCGTGGCGGCGCCCACGGCATACTCGAGGACGAGGTCCCAGCCGATGATCCAGGCCAGCAACTCCCCCATCGTTGCGTACGCATAGGTGTAGGCGGATCCCGCAATCGGGATCATCGTCGCGAATTCGCTGTAGCACAGCCCGGCAAAGGCGCAGCCAATCGCCGCCGCGATAAAAGCCAGGGTCACTGCCGGTCCGGCGTGTTCGGCCGCGGCCACCCCGGTTAGCGAAAAGATGCCCGCGCCGATGATGGCGCCGATACCCAGCGCTACCAGCTGGCCGGCCGTTAGCGTTCTCTTGAGCTGATGCTCTCCGGACTCGGATTCCTCGAGAATCCGCGACAGCGGCTTGGTTGCAAAAAGACTCATGCGTTGACCTTCCCTTTCGTCCACCAGAAATATACCGGGATGCCAAGTAGGACAATGATCAGCCCGGGCCACGTAAAGCTAGGTTTGTAAAGCAACAGCAACAACTCAATACCGCCGGCCAGGAGAATGTACAGACCGGGCAGCAGCGGGTATCCAAACGCTTTGTAGGGTCGAGGGGCCTCGGGGCGCTTCCGGCGCAGCACGAAGATTCCTACAATCGTCAGGATGTAGAAAAGCAAAACTGCGAATATAACATAGTCGAGCAGATCGCTATAACTGCCGGTGAGGGTGAGGCCGCAGGCCCACAGGCATTGAATCCATAGCGAGGTCGACGGCGCCTGGGTCCGCGGGTCGAGCCGGGCCGCCTGGCGAAAGAAGAGGTTGTCGAGCGCCATCGCGTAGTAGACCCGGGCGCCGGCGAGGGTGAGGCCGTTGGCGCAGCCGAAGGTGGAGACCATGATGGCGGCGGCCATCACCTGCACGGCCACGGGCCCGAGGATGGCGCTGGCGGCGGCGGTGCCGACGCGGTCCTGCGCGGCGTTTTGAATCTGCTCGAAGGGGAGGACGAGCAGGTAGGCGTAGTTGGCGAGCAGGTAGAGAATGGAGACGAGCCCCACTCCGAGCAGCAGCGAGAGTGGCACGTTCCGCTGCGGGTCGCGGGTCTCACCGGCCGTGAAGGTGACGTTGTTCCAGGAGTCGGAAGAGAATAGCGACCCGACCAGGGCGACGCCCAGCACGCGGAGGGCGGTGAGGCCGTCGAAGCCTCCGGCCCAGAAGTTTGCGCCGAAGTTGCGGGCGATGGCGGCATCGCTGCGCCCGAACAGGAACGCCGCGCCGATCAGGCCGAGCAGCGCGCCTGTCTTGGCGACGGTGAAGACGTTTTGCACGAGAGCGCCCGTGCGGAGTCCACGGGTGTTGAGCCAGGTGAGGAAGACGATCAGCACCATGGCGACGCCCTTCTGGCTGAGTTCGGGGGCGAAGACGCCGAGGAACTTGGCGAAGGCGACGGCCACGGCGGCGATGGTGCCGGTTTGGATGACCGTGAAGAACGTCCATCCGTACAGGAAGCCGTAGAGCGGGCCAAAGGCTTCGCGCAGGTAGATATACTGGCCGCCGGCCTTGGGCATCATGGCGGCGAGTTCGCCGTAGCTGAGGGCGGCGATGAGGGTCAGCAGCGCGGTGGCGACCCAGGCCATCAGCATCAGGCCGGGCGAGCCGACCTGGCGGCCGATATCGGCGGCCACGATGAAGACGCCGGACCCGATCATGGAACCCATGACGATGGTGGTGGCGTCGAAGAGTCCCAGGCTGTGCTTTGGCGAGTTCATGGAGGGATCACCCTACAGTATGGAGGAGTCGCGGCGCTAGCGCAGATGCTGGATCCAGGCGCGCGCCGTCCGGGTGATGTCGCCGTGTTGCAGAGCGCCGATGACGGCCACCGAGTCGGCGCCCGCTTCGATGACGCTGGCCGCGGTTTCAAACGTGATGCCGCCGATGGCGACCACCGGACGATTGGACAGCGGGGCGATGGCGCGCAGACCGGCGAGGCCCACTACGGGATCCGGGTTCGCTTTCGAGGCGGTGGGAAAGATGGGGCCGAGGGCGTGGTAGACAACGGGCTCCTCGTTGGCGGCTTGCATCTGCGCGGCGTTGTGGGTGGACAGGCCGATCATATAGACCATCTGCCGGGCGAGCACGGGGGGCAGGTCGTCCTGGCCGAGGTGGAGGTTGGCGCCGAGCAGGACGGCGACATCGGCGCGGTCGTTGACGACGAAGGGCACGCCCCGGCAGCGTTCGGCGATGGCGGCGGCGGTTTCGAAGGCTTGGCGGGTGAGCGGCCCTTTGTGACGCCATTGCAGGATTTCGGCGCCGGCTTGCAGGACGGCGTCGGCGGCTTCAAGGGAGTCGACAATGGGATAGAAGCGGGGGAGGATCATGGCTTGAGGTGCCGGTCGAGGAAGCGGGCGGTGCGTCCGAAGGCGTCGATCAGCGTTTCGTCCCGGACGAAGCCGTGGTCTTCCTGCGGGTAGAAGATCTCGTCAAACGGTTTGCGTTCGCGGATCAGCTTTTCGGTCAACTGCACGGCGTCCTGAAAGAGTACGTTTGAATCTACCATGCCATGGACGATTTGCAGGTGATCGCGCAGGTTACCGGAGAAGGTGATGGGGGAGCTACGGCGGTAGGCTTCGGGGTGGGCGGCGGGCGTCGAGAGCCGCTGCTCGGTGTAGCCGGGATTGTAGTTCTCCCAGTCGTTGACGGCGGCCCAGGAGCTGCCCGCCCGGAAGGTGCCGGGGGAGAGGAACAGGGCCATGTTGGTCATGAAGCCGCCGTAGCTGACGCCCCAGATGCCGAGCCGGCTCATGTCGACGCCGCCCCGGGCGCGGAGATAGTCGACCGCGCCGAGCACATCCTGCAGGTCCGGACCGCCCATGTGCAGATAGACGCCGGTGCGCCAGTTGCGGCCGTAGCCGGACGAGCCGCGGTAGTCGAGATCCATGACGAGGTAGCCGGAGTTGGCGAGGTAGGCGTTGAAGACGTAGCGGAGCTCCTGATAGGAGCCCCACTGCTCGAGGACGGAGGAGGCGATGCCGGCGCCGTGGATGAAGAAGACGCAGGGGTACTGCTTGGCCGGCGAGTAGCCGGGCGGCAGCAGGAGCTTAGCCTGGACGATGGCGCGGTCGGCGCGGGACGGGAACTGGATGAACTCGGTGCGGGGCCAGTCGTAGCTGGCGAACTCGGGGCGGGGGGAGGTGGTGACGCGTTCGTCGTTGACGAACAGGTCCCAGGGCGCGGTGAGGTTGGCGTGGCGCACGGCGAGGAACCGGCCATCTTTACTCATGGCGCCGACGTTGAGGCCGGGGCGGGTGGTGAGCGGGCGTTTGCCGCTGCCATCGGGGGCGATGCGGTAGAGCTGCCGCTGGTTGGTGCCGGCTTCGGTGGAGCAGTAGACGATCTGGCCGTCGAGCCACTGGGGCGGGTAGCTGAAGCTCTCCGTGTCGAGCTCCCACGGGCCTTTGGTGAGCTGCACCGGGTCTCCGCCGGTGGCGGGCACCTTCCAGAGGTGAATGAAGCCGTCGCGGTCGCTGGCGAGCAGGACTGATTGCGAGTCGGGCGACCAGCCTTCGAACTCGGCGCTGACCCAGCGGTCGTCGCGATCGGTGAAGACTGTTTTGCCTTTGCCGGTTTTGGCGTCGAGGACCTGAACTTGCCGGGTATGGTGGTCGGCCGAGACGGTGGAGAGGAGCAGGGAGCGGCTATCGGGGGACCAGACGGGGAGGCCGGCGCGGGCGCGGGCGCCGGGGAAGGCGTCTTCGAGCTGCACGGGTTGGCCGCCGGTGCTGGCGACCACGTAGCGGGTGGAGGACGGGGCCTCGTCGCCGGCGACGCCGCGGGGGAACGGTTGTGAGCGGGCGAACCGGCCGGAGTAGTTCATGAGCACCTGGGTGCGGGTGGCGCCGGGCGTGGTCTTGACGTAGGCGATGCGCGCGCCGTCCGGGGACCAGACCGCGGCGCCGGTGGGGCCTTCGGTGAGTTGGGCGAGGAAGCCCGAGCGGAGGTTCTGCACAAAGAGTTCGCCGGCGCGGTGGAACAGGAGCCGTTCGCCATCGGGGGAGAAGGCCGGGGCGGTTTCGGCGGCGCGGGTTTGGGTGAGGCGCTCCGCTTTGGCGCCGTTGGTCGGGACGAGATAGAGATCGCCGCGCCAGACGTAGGCGACGCGGGTTCCGTCGGCGGAGATGGCGAAGTCGGCCAGGCCGGCGGCGGGCATGCGGTTGGCCTGCAGCCGTTCGTCGTTTTCGTCGGGCAGGGGGTTGAACTCGTCGCGGGCGAATTCGAGATTGGTGAGGCGGACGCGGCGTTTGGTGGGGGCGTGCCAGGCGTAGAGGTCGAGGTGCCGCCGGCCGTCTTCGTTCCACAGGAAGACGAGCACCGGCTTGTCTTCGGCCCAGGTGAGGCGGTCGGGCGAAGTGCCCCAGACGAAGGGGCGGGTGTAGAGTTTTTCGAGCGACCAATCGGCGGCGTGGAGCGCGACCGTGGCGGTAAGGCAGAGCAGAATCCGGCGCATCGTGTTTCAGGCTACTGTATTCGATTAGGATTAGGGGATGGATCGTCGCAATTTCATCTGGACCTTTCCCGCGGCTGCCTGCGGATTCGGGGCGGCGCAGCGGGTGCCTCCGTTCTCAGGTAAGACGATGACGGGCGAACGATTTGACGCGAATTCGTTGAAGGGCAAGCCGGTTTTGATCCAGTTCTGGACCACTTGGTGCGGCTACTGCCGGCGGGAGCAGCCGGCGCTCGAAACCATCCACAAAGAGTACGCGCCGGGGCGGTTGACGATGCTGGCCGTGAACGTGGGGGAGAGCCGGGCGCAGGTGGGAGAGTTTCTCGCCAAGAGCCCGCGCTCGCCGAAGGTGGTGTTAACGGAAGATACCGACCTCGTGCGCCTGGTGGCGCCGAAGGGTTTTCCGGTTTACATTCTTCTGGGCAAAGACGGGCTGATGGAGCACCGGCAGGACGGAGCCGGGGGGATTCTCGCCTTGCGGCAGATGCTGCTCGAAGTGGGCTTGGGGAACGGTTAGCCCGCTTTGCTCAGTGCGCCCCAAAGGCGCAAGTCACCAGTGGAGGAGAATTCCACCCATGTAGATATCGGTAAGACGGCTCTGGTGCAAATTGGGAGTTGCGACGATTTCGGCCGCGGTCGTTGTGTTGATCCAAGTAGTGTGGATCCAAGTACTGATCAGGCGGCCAACGCGGCTTGCCAGATCTCCTGAGGCATCGCTCGGCGCCCACCCAAC
>JAINDL010000231.1 GCA_019931245.1 Bryobacteraceae bacterium CoA2 C42 | reverse complement strand
GGGGAGCGAGGCGGTGGTGATGCCGAGGGGGGAGAGGTTGACGGTGAGGGTGAAGGTTTTGGTTGCGTTGCGTTCGGCGGGGTTGGCGGAGTCTTCGGCGCGGAGTTGGAAGGAGCTGGCGCCGAGGGTGGTGGGGGTTCCCGTGATCTGGCCGTTGGCGGGGTTGAGGGTGAGGCCGGGGGGCAGCAATCCGCCGGGGACGACGGCGAAGGAGGGGGTGCCGAGGGCGCCCTGGGTTTCGACAGTGGCGGTGTAGGCGATGCCGAGGGTGGCATTCGGCAGCGCGGCGGAGGAGAGGAGGAAGCGCGGGAGGACGGTGAGGGTGAGAGCGCGGGTGGCGGTGCGGGACGCGGAGTCGGTGGCGGTGAGGGTGAAGGCAGCGGCGCCGGAGGCGGTGGGGGTGCCGGTGATCAGGCCGGTGGCGGGATTGAGGGTGAGGCCGGCGGGGAGGGTGCCGGTGGTGACGGCGAAGGTGGCTGCCCCGATCGCGTTTTCGGTGGTGAGGGTGGTGCTATAGGCGGAGGCGACGGTGCCGTTGGGGAGGCTCGTCGTGCTGATGGCGAAGGCTCCGCTGATGGTGACGGTGTAGGTGCGGCTGGCCGTGCGGGGCACGCTGTCGGTGGCGGTAATTGTGAAGGTGGAGGCGCCGGAGGCGGTGGGGGTGCCGGTGATCTGGCCGGTGGCGGGATTGAGGGTGAGGCCGGCGGGGAGGGTGCCGGTGGTGACGGCGAAGGTGGCGGACCCCTCGGCGCCGGTGGCGGCGACGGTGGCGGAGTAGGGGGCGGCGAGGGCGCCGTTGGGGAGGGTGGCGGGGGTGAGGTTGAGGGGGCTGTAAATGGTCAGGGGGTAAGAACGCGTGCTCGACAGGCCCGTGGCATCTGTGACAAAGAAGATACCAATGCCGCGGACAGCTACAGTCGGTGTTCCGAAGAATGTGCCGGTCGAGGGGTTGAAGCCGATTCCCGTAGACATCCAGCCATAAACAGGAATTTGGATCTCGTAGGGGGCGAGGCCGCCGGTGACGGGTATCGTATAGGAGTAGGGCTGGCCGACGGTAGCGGCGGGGATGGTTCCGGTGATTTGCGGGGGGCCGTTGACAGTGTGCTGGAAGACGCTCTGGACGGTGCGGCCGTCGGCGTCGCGGGCCTGGATGGTGGTGGAGTAAGTCCCGGGGACGATGGGGAAGCCGCCGTAACTGCCGGTGGCGGGGGTCATGGCGAGGATGGCCGGGGGGGCGTTGGCGATGACGGAGTAGGCGACGGGGGCGCGGCCTCCGGTAACCGAGAAAACGGTGGAGAACGGGGCGTTGAGCGGGGCGTTGGGGAGGGGCGAGGCGGTAGAGAACGTGAGCGGCTCCGCAATCGCGAGGGAGAGTTCCTGCGTGGCGAAGATACCTGCGGAGTCGGTGACACGCAGGGAGAAGTTGTAGGTACCGGCCAGGGTGGGGGTGCCGGAGAGGAGACCGCTCGAGGCGCTGAGGGTAAGGCCGTTGGGCAGCGAGCCGCTGGCGAGACTGTAGGCGAGCGCGCCGGTACCGCCCGTGGCGGCGATGGTTTGGCTATAGGCGGTGGTGCGGGTGCCGTTGGGGAGCCAGAGAGTGGTGAAGCGAACGGCGGGGCCGATGGGGAGAGTGTAGGTGCGGGTAGCGGTCCGGCCATCGGCGTCTTCGACGCTGAGATAGACGGTCGCGTTGGCGGCGGTGTGGGGGATGCCGGAGAGGATACCGGTGTCGGTGTTGAAGAAAAGGCCGTTGGGAAGGGCTACATCGGCGACGCGGAACTTGTAGGGGGGGCGGCCGCCGGAGGCCTGAACGGTGGTCGAGTAGGGATGGCCGGCGCCGGCGGCGGGGAGCGGGGAGGGGGTGGTGAGGGTGACCGGGTTCGAGATGTTGAGGGAGAAGGTGCGGGTGTTCAGAGTGACCGGAGCGGCAAGAGCAATGGTGATGGCGATGGTGGGGTTGTAGGTTCCGGCGACGGTGGGGATGCCGGAGAGCAGGCCCGTTGAGGGGCTGAGGGTCAGGCCGGGGGGAAGAGAGCCGGACACGAGAGAGTAGCTGGGGGCGAGCGAACCACTACCCTGGGTCAGGATGTTGACCGAGTAGGGCTGGCCCAGGGTGCCGCTGCCGAGGGTGTCGTTGGTGATGGCCATGGCGGGGACGACATTCATCGTGAAGGCGCGGGTGGCTTTGCGGGAATTGCTGTCGGTCACTTCGATGGTGAAGTTGTACGCGCCGGCGGTGTTGGCCGAACCGGACAGGAGGCCGGAGGTGGGATTCAGGGTAATGCCGGAGGGCAGGGCGCCGGCGACGCGGGCGTAGGTGTAGGTTGGGAGGCCGCCGGCGGCGGCAAGGGAGACCGAGTAGGTGCCGCCGGCGGAGGCGTAGTCAGGCAGGGGACTGGTGGTGGTGAAGTTGAGGGGCGCGGCGATGGTGAGGGAGACGTTTGCGAACAAATAGGCGCCGAGGCTGTCCCGGACGACGAGGCGGAGGGGGTAGACGCCCTGGGCGGTGGGGGTGCCGGTGAAGACGCCGTTGGCCGGGTTGAAGGAGAGGCCGGGGGGCAGTGCCCCGTAGAGCGGATCGAGGGCGAAGGTGAAGGGGGCGGCGCCGCCGGTGGTGGACAGGGCGGGACTGTTGTAGGACGCGCCGACCGTCCCGTCGGGCAGGCTGAAACCGGGGAAAGAGAGCGGCGCGGTGACCGGGAAGTTGAAGGTCTGGCTGGCGGTGACGCCGCGGGCATCGGTGACCTGGAGGGTGGCGGGGAAGGAGGTCGATGCGGTGGTGCCGACGTCACCGTGGAGCAGACCGCTGGTGGCGTCGAGCGTGACGCCGGGAGGGAGAGTGCCGGTGAGGAGGGAGTAGGTGAACGGGGCGACGCCGCCGGTGGGGCTGAGGAGGCCGCGGTAGGCGGTGCCGATGCCGGCCGGGGGCGGGGTGGATCCGGTGGTGAACTGAAGGCCGGAGAGGTTCGTGATCAGGAGGTTATAGGTTCGCCAGGCGGAGTAGATGGTCGAGTATTCGATCCAGCGGAACTGGATGGTGAACCAGAAGGAGCCGCTGGCGGTAGGGGTGCCGCTGAGCTCGCCGGTGGTGGGGTTCAGGGTAAGGCCAGCGGGCAAGGCACCATCGGCGAGAAGGTAGGATCCGAAGGTGCCGGTGGCCAGGGAGAGGGTGGCGGAGTAGGGAGAGCCTTGCGTTCCGCCGGGAAGCGAGGTGGTGGCGAGGCTGCTCTCGGAGTTGGGGACGATCTGGAAGGCCGAGGTGAGGGTGTTGGCGGGGGAGTGGGAGTCGGTGATCCGGACGGTGAAGGAGGCGGGGGTAGTGAAGCCGGAGGCGAGGACGCCGGTGATGGCGCCGGTGGTGGGATTGAGGGTGAGGCCGGGGGGGAGGGCGCCGGTGAGCGCGTAGGTGTAGGGGGCGATGCCACCGCTGACGCTGATCTGGTCGGAGTAGGAGCTTCCCGCGGCGCCGGCGGAGGCGAGGAGGCGGCGTTCGAGTTGGAGGGCGGTGTTGATCTGCAGGAAGAAAGTTTTGGAAGGGGCCTGGGAGCCGCGGTCGACGACGCGGAGAGTGAAGGCGTAGCGGCCGGCGGCGGAGGGTTGGCCGGCAATGGTGCCGGATTCGGTTTGGAGGGAGAGGCCGGGGGGGAGGGCGCCGCCGGCGAGTTCAAAACGCAGGGGGGAGTCGCAGTCGGTGGTGGCGATGGATTGGGAGAACGGGGCGTGGAGGACGCCGGCGGGGAGGTTGTGGGAGGTGGTGATGAGGCAGCGGCCGTCGGGATTCGGCAGCGCGAAGGCGGCGGCGGCGAGCGCGAGGGCGGCGAACAGGCGGAGGGTCGGCATTAGTTTTGGCCTTGCTGGGGGAGAGGGATTTGGGACCAGGTGAGATCGGCGCCGTCGATGGTGAGGGTCCAGGGGGGCTCGGCGGGGCTGCCGGTCAACAGAACGGAACGGCCGTCGCGGAGGGGGCTGAGGTGGCTGGGGGCGAAGGGGATTTTCTCTTCGCGCCACTGACGGCTGGCGAGGGAGAGGAGGATGAGTTTGGCGGCGGCGGGGTCGAGGAGCGCGAGGGTGGCGCCATCGCCGGTGAGGGCGAGGGCGGCGGCGGGGCCGGTGGGCAGGAGGTCGCGGCGGCCGGCCGCGTCGGCGATCAGGAGGCCGTCGGGGAGGGCGGCGGCGACGGTGGCGCCGGGGAGGACAGCGAGGGCGCGGACGTCTTCGGCGGGGGTCTGGAAGAGGAGGGCGCCATCGGGACGCCAGAGGGCGATGCGTTCGGCATCGGCGGCGGCGAGCGCATCGGCCTGGGCGCCGATGGCCCATTGGCGGGCGGGAAGGCCGAGATCGACCGGGGCGGCGGCGAGGCCGTCGCGGGCGATGGCAACGCGGCTGCCGCGGCGGACGAGGGCGACATCGGGGCGGGGGGAGCCGGTGAGTTGCTCCCAGCCGCCTTCGGTTTCGACGGGGCGGAGGGGTTGGGTGCCGCGGCCGAAGAGCAGCTGGCCATCGGCGTCGAGGCCATAGCTGCCGGCCCACTGGCGGAGGGCGCTCGGCGCGGCGAGGGAGGGAGCGAGGTAGGCGCTGCCGGCGGGGCCGATGAGGGGACGGAGCTGATGGTCTTCCGCGAGGACGTAGCCGAGAACGGGGCCGGAGAGGGTGAGGTCCTGGGCCGGGAGGGAGGCGCCGAGCAGGGATTGGACGAAGAGGCGGCGATGCATCAGGGTGCTCCTACGGTGGGCGTGCCGGGGGTGACGACGGTGGGCCGGGGGCCGGCCGGGGCGGCGCCGCCGTTGCTGAGCGCGACGCCGGTGGCGGCGGCGGCCCCGCCGACGGCGCCGACGATAAGCAGCCATTTCATGGCGCCGAGGCCGGTGGCGGCGCCGGCACCGGCGGCCGCGAAGTTACTCATACCGATGGAGGCGCTAGCGGTTTGGCCGTTGGCGGAGGCAGTGACGCGAAGTTGGTATTGGCCGGCAAGGCGGTTGGCCTGAAGGCCGCGGGCGGCGGCCTGGCCGTTCGAGTCGGTCAGGACGGTGAGGGAGCGGGCGCCGTTGGGGAAGGCGGCGCCGGCGCCCTGGTTGGGCAGCAGGAAGACGACCGCGGCGCCGGCGACGGGCTTGCGATTTTCGTCTTCGACCTGCACGATGGGGTCGCGGGCGACGCGTTGGCGAGCGTTATTGACGGCGCCCTCGCCTTCGACGATCACGATGTTCAGCTTGCGGACGGCATCGGCGGCCTGCTGATGGGCAACGGCATTCGATTGCGCGAATATAGTAAGCAGCAGCGCGCCGGCGAGAGCTTGGCGGCATAGCCGGGCGGTGCCGGTCGTGCGATGAGGTTGACAATCCATGCGTTACCTACTGTTTTCTTCTCTCCTGCTCGGTAGCTGGCGGGAGCTGTCGATGGCCCAGGAGCTGACTCCGCGGGAGTTGTTTTTTTCGGCTCCGGGATCGCCTGTTCAGGTTACGCGAAAAGCGGAGGCCAAACCAGTCACACAAATGGGGGCCAAGCCGAGCGTGGGTTCCCCCGCGGCCAATCGAGCCAAGGCGCCTTCCCCGCAGCCGGCTCCGGAAGGCGTGGGCGGAGCGGCCGTGGTGCTGGCGGCGGCGGGCGGCCCCGCGCCACTTGGTCTTCGATACAGCATACTACTGAGCCGGGAGGGTGCGGACTACCGGGAGGTGGATGCTGAGAGCGTGTTTCGTTCCGGCGACCGGCTGAAGATCCAGGTAGAGGCCAACACCGGGGCGTACCTGTACGTGGTGGCCCGCGGGTCGAGCGGGAACTGGAGCGTGCTGTTTCCGACCACTGAGGTCGAAAACGGGAGTAACTTCGTCGCGCCGTTCCGGCCCTATCTGGTGCCGGCCACGGGCCGCTTTTACTTTGACGATCAGGCGGGCGAGGAGAAGCTGTTTCTGGTGCTGGCGCGGAAGCCGGAAGCGAACCTGGAAGACATCATCTACAAGATCAACACACCGGCGCCGACCGTGCCGCCGGGGGGGAAGCCGCCGGCCAAGCAGATGCAGCTGGCGCAGCTAATCCGGCCGATTGATGATCAGCTGGTGGGCCGGGTGCGCAGTTCGATGGTGGCCCGGGATCTGGTATTTGAGAAAGTTGACGAAACGAAGCCATTGACGCCGGAACGGCGGGAGACGGCGGCATATGTGATCAACCGGGATCCGGCGCCGGAGGCGAAGCTGGTGGTGGATCTGCGGCTGCAGCACCGGTAGAGAGGGCCGTATGAGAATTGGAGCGGAGTGCATACGACGAGGCGCGTTGGGCGCGTGGGCGCTGGCCGGGGTGCTGTTGGCGGCGCCGGAGCGGGTGGAGATCAGGCTCGAACGCCGGGAGGGAGGCGCGTGGAAGAGTACGGACCCCGGCCATGTGTTTGCGCAGGGGGACCAGGTGCGCTTCCGGTTCCGGTCCGATACAGCGGGCTATCTGTATGTGATCAACGAAGGCACGTCGGGGACGACAACGACGCTGTTCCCGTCAGCCGAGGCGGGCACGGACAACCGGATTGAGGCGGGGCGGGAGTATCTGATTCCCGACCACCAGGGAGCGTTCCGGCTGACCGGACCGGCCGGGTTCGATACGGTGTACTGGATTGTCTCGCCGGTGCGACTGGGCGGGGAGATGCCGCGGTATAAGCCGCTGCCGCCTCCGCCGGCCGCCGGCAGCGTACCTGGTAATCTGCGGCCGCGCTGCGACGACGCCATCTGGAAGGCCCGGGGGGAGTGCGTGGACACGAGCGCGGGCTTGAAACCGAATGAGGTGCCGGGGCTGCGGTCGCGCGAGCTGCTGTTTCTCAAAAAGGAGCAGGCGTCGGTGGTGGCGGCACCGGGTCCGGGGCCGGGGGGGCCGATGACGGTTCAATTTCGTTTAGCGCATCGCTAGATAGGGTGCTGGGACAGGAGTTGCTGATGAGAAGCGTTTTGCTGGTTGCGTGGATGGCCGGGGGGATGCTGGCGCAGACACCGGGACCGGAAAAGTCCCGTGATTTGAAGTTCGAAAAGGCTCCGGCGCCGATTACCCCGGCGGCGGCCGGGGTGACGGTGCCGCGCAGCTATGCGCTGGTGGTGGGGATTGGCGACTACCCGAAACTGCCGGCGAGCGCGCGGCTGGAGTTTGCCGAGCGCGATGCCGAGGCGATGTACTCGGTGTTGATCAGCCCCGAGGGTGGGAACTTCCGGGCGGAGAACGTGCGGAAGCTAACCGGGGCGCGGGCGACGCTCGAGAATCTGCGCAAGGAGATTGACGGCTGGCTGCCGGGGGTGGCCCAGGCGGAGGACCGGGTGCTGGTGTATTTTGCCGGGCACGGATTTGTGGATCCGCGGTCGGGGGAGGCGTACCTGGCGCCTTACGACCTGGACCCGAACAACATTGCGGGCACGGGGTACGGGATGGCGCAGTTGGGGCAAGTGATCGGGAGCCGGGTGCAGGCGAAATGGAAGGTGCTGCTGACGGATTCCTGCCACAGCGGGGCGATTTCGCCCGAGCAGGGGGAGGTGGTGAACCGGTCGCTGCTGGATCTGAACCGGTCGATGTTTTCGCTGACGGCGAGCCGGGCGCGGGAGCGATCGTTCGAGTCGAAGGACTGGGGCGGGGGCCACGGGATTTTTACTTACTATGTCGTGCGGGGGATGGAAGGTTACGCGGATGCTTCGAAGGATGGCATCGTGACGGCGGATGAGTTAGCCGAGTATGTGCGGACTAATGTACGGGAAGCGACGCGGGGACAGCAGAACCCGACGTCGGACAAAGGGAACTTCGACGCGCAGATGCTGCTGGCGTTCCATCCGACGGGGACTTCGCCCGGGGAGGCGCCCCCGCCGAAGTTCGGCACCTGGGTGCTTGAGGCGAACATGGACGAGGTGGAGGTTTTTCTGGACGGCAAATCCGTGGGGACGGTGAGCAAGGGCAAGCCGCTGCGGATTCCGGGGCTGCCGCCGGGGGCGCATGCGGTGAAGGGGGTGCGGCGGGGTTATGAGCCGGACGGGCCGCGGGAGGAGATGGTTTATCCGGGGCAGGAGTCGACGGTGACGCTGAAGATCAGCGTGCCGCGGCGGCGGCCGCAGGCGGCGTTGGACTCCTTGGAGAAAGGCCTGGAATTGTATAACAAGGGCACGGCGGAGAGTTACAGGAAAGCGGCGGTAGAGTTACAGGCGGCCGTGGCGGCGGACCCCGAATTTTCGCAGGCGTGGCTATATCTGGGGCGGGTGCAGCGGGATCTGTTTGCCGTCGAGGAGGCCGAACGGTCGTTTCGCCGGGCGCTCGCAATTGACCCGGACTATCTGGAGGCCCGGGCGACGTTCGGGGGGATGCTGCTCGATAACGGCAGCTATGACGAGGCGATCCGGCAGTTGAACCAGGTGGTGCGCCGGGATAAGAAGCAGGCGACGGCGTGGTATCTGCTGGCGCAGGCGCAGCGGATCAAGGAGTTGTACGGCGAGTCGATCGAGTCGGCGCGGGAGGCGATTCGGCTGGCGCCGCAGAATGGAGACGCCTATTTCTGGCTCGCGGAGAGTCAGCGGATGAGCGGGCAGTACGGGCCGGCCGTGGAGGATTACCAGCGCTATCTGGCGCTGAGCGATTTTGACGCCAAGCTGGCCGGGAAGTTGAATTACTATGTATTGGGTTATCTGGCGGGGATCGGGAAGAAGAAGCGGGCGGCGCAGCGGGATGTGTGGGCCGATTTGCGCAATATGGCCTATTTCGGGCTGTGCGACTGTGAGCGGAAGCGGGAAAACTTCGAGGCTGCGATTGGTTACTGCCAGCGGGCGCTGCGCTACGATCCGCAGGACCCTTACTCGCATTACGTGCTGGCGCTGAGTTATGCGCGGAGCGCGCAGAGCAAGCAGAGCGTGGAATTATACGCGGCCGCGCTGAAGCATTTTCGGCGGATGCTCGATTTAAACCCGGACCTGACCGAAAGCAGTTACGCGCGCAAGAACGTGGCGGCGATTGAGGCGGCGCTGCGTTAGATGCGGTGGAAGCCTTTGAGGATCTCGCGCGTTGAGTAGCGCAGGGCGATGGGGCGGCCGTGGGGGCAGTTGGTGGGGTACTCGCATTCGGCGAGGCGGGCGAGGAGCCACTCCATGCGGGTATGGTCGAGGCGCATGTTGATTTTGATGGCGGCCTGGCAGGCGATGGAGGCGGCGATGTTGCGGTGGAGTTCGTCGAGGGAGGCGCCGCGGAGTTCGCTTTCGGCGACCTCGAGGATTTCAAAGAGAATCGACTCGATCTGAGCGGGTTTGACGTCGACGGGGGCGGTTTTAATGGCGATGGTGCGGTGGCCAAAGGGCTCGCTCTCAAAGCCGTTGGCGCCGAGTTCGTCAGCGATGCGGGCGTATTCGATCTGCTGGCCGGCGGTGAGTTCGACGACCATGGGGATGAGCAGCTGCTGCTTTTCGAGCCGTCCGGCGGCGCGCTGGCGGAGCACCTGTTCAAAGAGAATGCGTTCGTGGGCGACGTGCTGATCGATGATCCAGAGGCCGTCGCGGCCGGCGGCGATGATGAAGCTTTCGTGGAGTTGGCCGATGGGGCGGAGGTCTTTGAGGACATCGAGGCTGGGCATGCCGTCGAGTTGCACCCCGGCGGGGGCGCCGCCGTGATGGTTGGGGACTTTGAGGCGGGAGGGGGCGGCGTCG
>JAINDL010000093.1 GCA_019931245.1 Bryobacteraceae bacterium CoA2 C42 | reverse complement strand
TGACATCGATCTGATCCGGCACGACCTGATTTTCGAACACGCTGACGATGTGTTCCGCTCATCGGTTGCTTCCGATGACCTCGAACATGTTTCCAGCGAACCGGTATGCCATCTGCAGTCGCCCAACCCGGCAAACCCCTTCGTCTCCGACTGCGTTTTGACTCTGCGAGGCCGCAGGGTGGGACTCGTTCGTATCGTGAAGGATCCTACATCGCCTCTCTCCTACCGCAAGGCGCCGGCGAAGGATGCGTTGCGCCGGATTGAGGAGGGGCTACGTCGGGACCAGGGAAGTTGGGACTATTCCTATGACGCCCCATCCCGTGTGCTGATCGGAACGGAGCGCTACGAACAATTCTTCACGATCTTCGAGCAACGACTGCGGGAGGAGCAGAAGCAGGCTGCCGAACCCTGCGATGTCTGGAGCCTCTATCGGATCGGGCTAAAGTACAGTACCCTGGCCGGTCCACTGGGCTTTGAGGATCCCCAGGTCAGCGTTGGCCCGCGGATCCTGGAGATCGCCTACGACAACGCAATCGGCGTCTATGCGGCGCTCGAAGGGTTGGCGGCCCTGGCTTTTGAAGGGCTGGCACCGGATAATGCCGGCGCCGCGGCAGGTCAGTTAACGGAGGGCCAAAGGATTGTGGTGTCGGCTCTTGACCAGTTGGTCGAACGGGATTATCCGGCCTTGCTTGGCAAGGTCTCCTCGGCCGAGGAGACCTTGGAGGTACTGAATCAGCTCGATCGACAGCTAGGCGGAGCGCTCGGGGAGGGTTGGGACTATCGATCTTATGTAAACCGCACCCGGGTGCAGGATCTGAAAACGGCGGTGGCCACCCGGCTCATGGAGCAGTGGCGACAGAGCGATCTGCGCGGGGCGGCGATCAACCGGCAGGTCGCCCGGTTGAGAGAGATGGTGGCGGATCCCGCGAAGTTTGGGAAGTTGGGCAAGGTGCTTAAGGTTGCGGGAAGAGCAGCGCAGGTAGTTGGGGTCGTGCAGTCCTTACTGCCTCCGGGGTTCTTTTCGCAGGAGTACCAACAGCGGCGTCAGCGGTTCATGGAAACGATCCGGGGTACCACGTCGGTGCACATGGGAGATATGGGATTTCCACGATCGTTGGCATGGGGTGATGTCCTGAAGCCATTCCAGGGGGAAGCTTTGAGCCTCGAGGGGCGCTGTCTGGCGCTGAAGAACCTTCCGGCCTCGGTGTGTGCGGGGCTGGGAACGCTGGAGCCTGCCCCGGCTACCGGGGACGCGGGCGCGTCCTTTCCGCCGAGTCCGGCTGATGAAAAGCCCGAAAGAAAAGAGTCGGAGAAGAAGCCACCGGAAGCCGTCGAGAAACGGATTGCCGCTTGCGTGGCGGACGGGCTCCCGCTTGAGTTCTGCCGCGAATTGCAGGGCTCGAAGCCGTAAGAGCAAGGCGGCGAGGAGGAGTGGATCCTGCGGGGAATTCGAAACAGCGGAAGGATTCAATCCAGTCGGCTGAACGGCCGGATTGTATGCCGGGCAAGAAAGGTGGTAGTCTCCGTCGTTATTCCGTTTTCCTATGCCTTGAGGAGGATCTCCGATGTTCGAGCGTCTGCTGGCGGTTTCGGTTCTTTGTGGCGGTGCGCTGCTGGCGCAGACCGCTACCCAAATCCTGGGCCTGGTGAGCGACACCTCCGGCGCGGTAGTGGCCGGGGCGAAAGTTACGGCGAAACATATTCGCACCGGGGATGTGCGCACGACCACGTCCAACGACACGGGAAACTACATTTTTCCGCTGCTGGCGATTGGCGAGTACGAGTTGACCTGCACCTCTCCGGGCTTTAAGTCCGAACTGCGAACCGGCATCACGCTGCAGTTACAACAGCAGGCCCGCTTCGACTTTACCCTCAGCGTTGGACAGCAGGTGGAGACCGTCGAGGTGAAGGCTTCAAGCGTGCTTCTGCGCACCGAGGACGCCACGCTCGGTTCGGTGGTGGAACATAAGCGGATTGTGGAGTTGCCGCTGAACGGCAGAAACTTTGCGCAACTGGCTACTTTGATGCCCGGGGTGAACTTTGGTGCCTCGCGCATGGGGCTGAACGGTCAGGGTACGATCGCCAGCGTGCTGGCCATGCCCGGCCAGATCGCCGGCATTTCGGCCAACGGCCAGCGCGACGCCAACCAGAACATCACGCTGGACGGTGTCGTCGCGGTGGACTCGCACCACTCGGCCATGCTGTTTTCGCCCTCCATTGAGGCGATCGAAGAGTTCAAGATTCAGTCGGCGGTCTACTCGGCTGAATTTGGCATGAATTCCGGTGCGCAGGCCAATCTGGCCATCAAGTCGGGCGCCAACGCGTTTCACGGCACCGCGTTTGAGTTCCTCCGGAACGATACCTTCGACGCGCGCGGCTTTTTCCTGCCTGCCTCTCAGCAGAAGAACAAGCTGCGGCGGAACCAGTTCGGCGGGGTGTTCTCCGGTCCGATTGTCAAGGACCGGACTTTCTTTCTGGGAAATTACGAGGGGCGGCGGGAGCGGCGCGGTTCCCCGTCGGCCACCGCCGTGCCCACGCTGGCCATGCGCAACGGCGACTTCTCGGAGATTCTGATTCCGGGTAACCGGTGGTATCCGGCCGACCCGAATCCGGCGGTGAGCCGGGCCATTCGCGGGGTAGGGTCGACGCTGCCGCTGCCGGGGAATCTCATCCCTCGGTCGCAGCTGAATCCGGCTTCGCTGAACTTACTGACTTACAAGAAGACGAGCCCCTTCGCCGAAGGCGGCTTTCTGCCCTTTCCGAACCAGGACCCCCTGGCGCGTTCGCAGAACTCGACGCTGAATCTGGCCGGGCCGAACAATCAGATCCTCGACTCGGATCAGTATCTCGGTCGCGGCGACCATCGCTTCACCGATAACGATCGCATGTTTGGACACTACGTGCTTGTGGACTCGCGTTTTGTGGATGACCCGCTGACGCGGGTCTCCAAGACCGATACCGACTACCGGGCACAGCACTTTGCCACCGGCTACACGAAGATTCTGTCGGCCAACATGCTGAATGACTTCCGCTTCGGCATGAACCGGATGCGCGTGGCCCAGGGCGGACTGCAGACCAATACGGACTTCACGCACCGGGATCTGGGGCTCGATCTGCGCGTTGTGGGCGATGGCAACCGCGCGTTGACGGCGGTCGAAGAGGGATTGCCCGCCATCACGATCGCCGGTTACACCGGCATCGGCAGCGGGAACGTCCAACTGAACAAGAAAGTGGTTTGGGAGGCCTCCGATTCGGTGGCGATCACCCGCGGCCGCCATAACTTCAAGTTCGGCGGGGTGTACCGGTTCAACATCGTGGATTTTTCCGGATCGAACCTGCCGCGGGGGCAGATGACCTTCACGGCCGATATCGCCGGAGTTCCCGATGGGATGGCCGCGTTTCTGTACGGTGTGCCGCTGAACGCCAACTCGGCCGAGGGCGCGCCCTCCGGCTTCATCCGCCAGACGAAGTGGGGCCTCTACTGGCTGGACGACTGGAAGGCCACCTCGAAGCTGACGATCAACTTTGGTCTGCGCTACGACTACTTCGGGCCCGTCTATGATGCGCAGGGCAAGATTCGCACGCTCTCCTTCGAACAGGGCAAGATCCAGACCGTCAATAACGTTCTCGCGCCGATGCTGTTTCCGAATCCCAACGTGAACGAGCCGATCTATGAGGTGAACAAGCGGCAGTTGATGCCCCGTCTCGGCATCGCCTACCGGTTCACCGACACCATGGTGCTGCGCCTGGGCGCCGGCAACTTTTACAACGCGCAGCAGACGAACAACTTTTCGATTCTCAATCTGAATCCCCCGTTTTCGGGATCGGCTGTGTTCCAGAACGACCGCAACACGCCAACGGCGACCATTACGCAGCCGTTCCTCGGTTCGCCGGTCACCGGTTCTCCCGCGGCGCTGCTGATGCTGGGTTACCTCGATTCGCGCGGCCGGTCCCGGTACCGGAACAATGATATCTGGCAGTGGTCAGCGGAACTGGAGAGAAGTTGGGGTAAGTCGCTGGTGACGGGTCTGGCCTATGTGGGCAGCGCTGCCAGCAACCTGGAGCTTTCCGTCCAGAACTCGAACAATCCCGATCCCGGCCCCGGCGCGGTGCAGGGCCGGCGGCCTTTCCAATCCTACGTGGATTCGCGGAACCCGTCCGTGCTGCTGCCGCTCGGCACCATCCGCCGCAACGAAAGCTACGCTTCCACCAACTACAACGCCCTGCAGGGCCGCGCGGAGAAGCGGCTTTCGGGCGGCTTGACGTTCAACATCGCCTTTACCTACTCGCGGGCGCACGCCATTGGTTACGGTGCGAACGAAGGTGCCGGGTTCGGAGCTAACTTTCCGCAGAATCCCCGCAACCGGGAAGCGGATTACGGCCGGTCGAACATCGATCAGCGGCTGCGCTTCGTGTATTCGAATGTGTACGAAATTCCGTGGATGCGGAACGCCAAAGGCGCAACGGGGTTTCTGTTCGGGGGGTGGTCGCTCAACTCGATTATCGTGCTGCAGTCGGGCCTGCCGGTGACGGTGGTGCAGAATGGCGACTCGCAGAATACCGGTCCGGCATCGGCGCAGCGGCCGCACATTGCGGCCAACGCGGTGGTGGACCGCGTCTGGAGCCAGCGCACGGTGACCCGGTGGTTCAATACGGCGGCGTTCGTCCGGTCGAAGTTTGAAGGGTCGACCGGGGAAGGCCTCTTCCTGCCAGGCACGCTTGGCTATGGGAACGCCGGCATTTCGCTGTTCGATGCGCCAGGGCAGAAGACGTGGGATTTCGCGCTGTTCAAGGAGTTTCGGGTCAAGGAAGGCCACAAGCTGCAGTTCCGTTGGGAGTCGTTCAACTTCCTGAACTCCCCGCAGTTCTCCGCGCCGGATCGTACGCTGGGTTCGGCAACGTTCGGCCAGATTACTTCGACGGCGGTGAACAACCGGGAAATGCAGTTTGCCTTGAAGTACGTTTTCTGATTGGGCAGAGCCCGTTTTGGGGTTGACGGGTGGGCCGGAAGGGAGGCCGCTGACGGGTCAACTGCGACGGCGATCCCCACTCCGGGAATACTCCTCCGGGTCGCCTCCCGCAGTCCACGCCGGGAGTCCTGCCGTCGTGCGATGGCCTGTTTGCGGTTCCCCCCCGTCTTCTATGCCGATTCGGCGGCAGCGCTCCCTCTGCGTTGGCCGCCCTCGGCATCCGGTCCACCGCTCCGCGAGATGCCGTCTCCAACACCGCGGCCTCGACACCTGAGGTGTGGCTACCCGCCGGGGCGGCTCCGCGGCGACGCCGGGGGGAGCCCGCCGGGGTTTGGCCGTCCGGCCGGCCGCGGGCAACAATCGATGGGGCAGACGCTGGGCCGGGGCGGGAGCAGGCCGATCGAGAGCGGCGGTGCTTCGTGGAGATACTCGTTGACCAGTTCGCGGACCATGGTGACGAAGCGGGGATGGGTTCCGGCCGTGGCCGCGCGGAGGAAGGGCAGTTCCAACTCTTCGGCCAGGTGCCTGGCTTCGTAGTCGAGGTCGAACATGACCTCCATGTGATCGCTGATGAATCCAATCGGCTGGACGATGACGGCCAGGGTGCCGGCGGCCTTTTCGGCGCGGAGGGCGTCGAGGATGTCCGGCTCGAGCCACGGCTGGGTGGGCGGGCCGCTGCGGCTCTGGTAGACGAGATCCCACGAGGCAACACCGGCGCCTTCGGCCACGAGACGGCAGGCTTCCCGCAACTGGCCGGCGTAGGCGCAGGTGTCGGCCATGGCGTTGGGGATGCTGTGGGCGGTGAACAGCAGCTTGGCGCCGGGCAGGGAAGCGGCGGCGGCGCGAGCGCTTTCGATCATCACCTCGATGAAGCCGGGATGGTTGAAGAAGCGGCGGATGGTGGTAATCTCGATGTCCCCGACGGCGGCCACGGCATCGGCGATGTTTTCGCGATACTGGCGGCAGCCGCTGTAGGAGCTGAAGGCGGAGGTAGGGAAGGCAAGGGCGCGCCGGACGCCGGCGGCCTTCATGGCGGCGACGGTGTCCGTCAGGTAAGGGTCCCAGTTGCGGTTGCCCCAGTAGAGCGGGAGGGTGAGGCCGTGGGCGGCGAAATCGGCCTGCACCGCGGCGAGCAGTTCGCGGCAGTGGCCGTTGATGGGGCTGACGCCGTCGAAGTGATAGTAGTGCTCGGCGACTTCGAGCATGCGTTCGGGCGGGACGTTACGGCCGCGGAGGACGTTTTCGAGGAAGGGAATCACGTCCTCGCGCTTCTCGGGTCCGCCGAAGCCGACGAGCAGGAAGGCGTCATATTTTTGATCTGTCATTTTCTTCTTCTTTTTTGAAGGATGCCGGGATGCCGGTCCGGTAGCTAGGATATTCGAGGGTGATGCCGAGCCGGGCGCGAACGGCGGCGCCGTTGACACGGCGATCGGCCCGGCGGGTTTCATCGAGGGATTGGGCGGGGACGGCCGGCGGGAGGGGCAGGCCGAGGAGCGCGCAGCAGAATTCGGTGATGGCGAGCGTCGTGCAGGGCTCTTCGTCGGCTACGGGCCAGGCGCCGGTCAACTCGCCGGTCAGCGCGGCGACGGCGTGGGTGGCGAGGTCGTCGACGTGGATGCGGGAGACGAAGTTCGATCCGTCGCCGCCGATCTTCCACTTGCCTTCGCGGATGGAGACGTGGGCGCCGCGCCCGGGGCCGTAGATGGCGGCCGGACGGAGGATGCAGCTTGACCACGGGCCGGCGTCGACGGCCCGTTCGGCGTCGACGCGGAGCGTTTCGCGCGGTGTGCGAGCCTGCACCGGGGTGGTCTCATCCACCTCGCGGGCTTCGCCGTAGACGCCGGTGGTGGAGAGATAAACCATTCGCCGGACCTTGCCACGGAGGGCGGCTACCAGCAGCGGCGTGGCCTCCCACGGGCCTTCCGGAGTGCGGATGACGGGAATGGAGTGCAGCACGGTCCAATCGTCGCCCGGTAGGCCCCTGAGCAGCGAGACATCGGGCAGCGGGAGGTTGCGGGAATTGGTGCGCAAGACGGCGTGGCCGGCGGCTTCCAGGCGGCGGGCGACGCGTTCGCCCGTGAAGCCGGCGCCGAGGATGAGGAAGGGCAACGCTACATGACTCCGTATTTGGCGAAGGCGTCGACGGTGCTCATGCCGTTTTCGATGGCGACGCGGACCAGATTTTCGCCTTCGAGTTTTTCGAGGGCGCGCCGGATGCACTCCTCTTCGGCCGCCCGGGGGATCACGAGGACGCCGTCGCGATCGCCAAAGATCAGGTCGCCCGGATGGACCTTGACGCGGCCGAAGTGGACGGGCACGCGAAAATCGGCGACCTCGCCACGGGGGCCCTGATCCTGGGCGTAGGCGCCGGTGGAGAAGACCGGGAGGCCGACGGCGAGAACGCCGGCCGTATCGCGGGAGTAACCGTCCATGACGGCGCCGGCGGCGCCGAGGTGGCGGGCGCGGGTGGACATGAGCTCGCCCCAGAGCGCGTAGGGCGGATGGCCGGCGGCAGCGATGTAGACTTCGTGGGGCTTGAGGTCGTCGAGGGCTTCGAGCATCAGCCCGAAGGGTTTGCGGCCGGGCGCGACATCTTCGGGCAGGGTGATTTCGAGGACCGGCATGGCGCGGCCGGCGAGGATCATGTCATCGCGCAGGGGGCGGACGCCGGGCGGAAGGAATTGATGGAGATAGCCCATTTTGTCGAGCACGTCGCCGAGCAGGGCGCTGAAGACGCGCTGCTTGAGCATAGGGAGGAGTTCAGAATCAGGCAGCATGGGGAATTCCTTAACTGGTTAGAGTAGGGCCGCGAGTTCGGGGTAACCGTTTTCCGAGGCGATTTCGCGGGGCGTCTTGCCGGCTTTGTTGCGGAGCAGGCGATTGGCGCCCCGTTCGAGCAGCAGTTCGACCACCGGGAGGCGCCCCCAGGAGGCGGCCAGGAACAAGGGCGTGGCGCCGGTCTCCCGGTCCTGGAGGTTGAGGGCGGCACCGCGGTCGAGCAGCAGGGCGGCCGCATCCCGGCGGCCTGCGAGGGCGGCATCGTGCAGGGCGCTGGCGCCGGCGGCGTTGAGCGTGGACACGGGCGCGCCGGCGGCGAGGAGAAGTTGGAGAACGTCGAGGTGGCCTTTGAGGGCGGCGTCGTGGAGGGGCGTGGAGCCCTGGGCGGTGGGGGCGTTGGCGCTGCCGCCGTGAGCGAGGAGCCATTGCACCAGATCGGCATGGCCGGCGACAACGGCGGCTTCGAGCCGACCCTGCACCTTGTTGAGCTGGACGCCGTGCGTGAGCAGGGCGTCGGCGGCGGCGAGTTTGCGGGCGCCGAGAGCGAGGTCGAGGGGGCGGGCGCCTTCGCCGTTCGGAAGGTCGGCGGGTGCCCCGGCGGCGAGCAGAAGCCGGACGACTTCGGCGTGACCTTTCTGGGCGGCGACGTGGAGGGGGGCGGCGTGAGAGGTGGCGTTGCGGCGCTGGGGGTTGGCGCCGTGCTTGACCAGGAGGGCGACGATGGTGGATTGGCCTTTCCAGGCGGCCTCTTCGAGCGGGGTGACGCCGCTTTCATCGACAACGTCGATTTTGGCGCCGCGAGCGATCAGGAGCTCGACGAGCTCGTCGTAGCCGCGGTTGGCGGCCAGATGGAGAACGGTGGAGCCGGCGCGGTCGCGGGCGGCGATGTCGGCGCCGCGATCGAGCAGGAGAGTGACGACGGGGCCGCGGTTGGTGATGATGGCGTAGTGGAGCGGCGTCGAGCCGCCTTCGACGTGGCGGGCGTTGACGTCGGCGCCGGCGGCCAGCAGGGTTTCGATAACCTCGCGGTGGCCGCTCCAGGCGGCGTCGTGCAACGCCGTACCGCCGAGCATATCGTGTGAGGAGACCGGGATGCCCGAGCGCAACAGCTCCCGGACCCGCTGAGCGTCTCCGGCGCGAGCCGCCGTGTGCAACTCGCTCGCCAGAGCCGGCAACAGAGCGAAGAAAAGCGCGCTAGCCGCGGCTTGCGAGAGGGACGTAGTCGCGCCTCGCTTCGCCGAGGTAGAGCTGCCGCGGGCGGCCAATCTTCTGATCGTCATCACAGATTAACTCCTCCCACTGGGAGAGCCATCCGGAGGTGCGGGCGACTCCGAACAGCACGGTGAACATCTCCACCGGGAAGCCCATGGCCTCGTAAATCAGGCCGGAATAGAAGTCGACGTTGGGGTACAGGCGCCGCTTAATGAAGTATTCGTCGCTCAGGGCGATCCGTTCGAGTTCGACAGCGACATCGAGCAGCGGGTTCTTGCCGGTGATGGCGAAGACGGCATCGGCGGTCTGCTTGACGATGCGGGCGCGAGGATCGTAGTTCTTATAAACGCGGTGGCCGAAGCCCATCAGCCGGCCCTCACCCTTCTTGACGCCTTCGATAAACGCCGGAATGTTTTCGACGCTTTCAATGTGGCGGAGCATCTTGAGAACCGCTTCGTTGGCGCCGCCGTGCAAGGGGCCGAATAGGGCGCCGGAGGCGGCGGCGAGGGCGGTGAAGGGGTCCACCTGCGAGCTGCCGACAAGGCGCATGGTGGAGGTGGAACAGTTCTGTTCGTGGTCGGCGTGGAGGATAAAGAGCACGTCGAGCGCCTTGACGAGAACCGGATGCGGCTCCCGGTCAAAGAGCATGTGGAGGAAGTTTTCAACGAGGCCGAGGCCGGCCTTCGGCTTGACGATCGGCAGACCCTGGGCGCGACGGTGGGCGTAGGCGGCAAGCGTCAGTACCTGCGCGATCCCGCGCAGGGTGTACTCGTGGCGGGAGGCAGGGTCGAGGACCTTGCGGGCGCCGGGGCTTGCCGCCGACAGGGCGGCAAGGCTGGCCATCCACATGGACATGGTGTGGGCCGACTGTTCAAAGGCCTGGAAAAAGTTGTCGAAGAAGGCGGGAACTTCGACGCGGGCGAGCAGGGCGGCGTTGAATTCGGCCAGCTGCGCGGCGTTGGGCAGTTCGCCGTGGAGGAGAAGATAGGCGGTTTCGACGTAGGAGCCTTCCCCCAACTGGTCGATGGGATAGCCCCGATAGTTCAGGATCCCCTTGTCGCCGTCGATGAAGGTGATCCGGCTCTTGCAGGCCGCGGTGTTCATGAAGGCGGGATCGTAGGTCATCAGGCCGAAGTCATCGGCGTCGACCTTGATCTGGCGCAGATCGGTGGCCTTGATGGCGCCGTCTTTAATGGCCACTTCGTAGGTTTTCGCGGTGCGGTTGTCGGTAAGGGTGAGTGTGTCTGCAGGCATGCCGGTGAGAGTCTCTGACAGCTTATCGAATTTTAACGGGCTACTTTTTGGGGGGAGCGGAAGATTTAGGCGCGAGGGGCGCGGCGTTCAACAATTTCGTGATTTCCACATCGAGGCCGTTCCCTTCGAGGATGCTTTTGGTCGCCTCAGAGTGGGCGAAATCACTGCGGATGTAGCCGTTCCGGTCGATCAAAAACAGGTGGGGGACGCTGACCGTGGGCCGCTGCGGGGTGATCATGAGATACGATGCAGTGACTTGGCCGCAGTCGAAGACGACTGGTGATGTGATGCCGTTCTGTGCGATGTAGTTCTGGACAGTTCCCTGGTTGTCGGGCGGATTGACCAGGTAGAGGACGGCGATCCGGTTACCAAACTTGCGCTTGGCCTTTTCAATATTCGCCGACAGGGTCTTGCAGTGGGGACAGGTGGTCTGCATGATTTCCAGCAGCACAACGCGGCCCTGCAAATCGGCGAGGTCGTGATAATTCAGATTCAGGTCAGGAAGAGCGAATCCCGGAGCGCGCCGTCCGGAGAGTTCTCCCGCCGCCAACATCGTCAAGGCAGACAGGAAAAGGCCAGCCCAAAGTCGAAAAAGCATGATTCCTCTCCAGTGTACATCCCCCCGCGCTCACTTTTGGGGTGAAATACAACTCTCGGGACGGAAGAGGTAAGAAAACAGAAAGACCATCCGCCGGGGATGGTCTTTCGAAGAAAATGGTGCGGAGGAGGGGACTTGAACCCCTACGAGATTGCTCCCGCTAGCACCTCAAGCTAGTGCGTCTGCCAATTCCGCCACCTCCGCAGTGGGGAAAACTATTTTACTTCTTCTTCTGCTCAACCGGGACGTTCGGCTTCGACAGATCCAACTTCTGCTCACCAACCTTCTGGCCCTGTTCGTTGAAGAGTTCCACCTTCGGCTCCGCACCCGGAACCACCGGCGGCGCGACCGGCTGCGCGGGTTGAGTCGCCGCAGCTGGATCCTTGGTCGTTTCCAGAACCGACTTAGCCCCGCCCCCACCACTCCGCGTTGCAACAATGGAGAGAGAAAGGGAAGTGAACAGAAAAACTCCAGCCGAGATCGTCGTGGCCTTCGTAAGCACCGTAGCCGCCCCGCGCGGACCAAACACGGTCTGCGAGCCCATACCTCCGAAAGCACCCGCCAGATCCGCCGCCTTGCCGCTCTGCAGAAGAACGACGACGATCAGAAACAGGCAGACGATAACGTGAATCACCGTCAGAAAGTAGAAGAGTATCGGCATGAAGCGAACTACCTCAAACCAGTATAGGGCACCTACCGGTAAGCTGCAACACCGGTCACCCGTTCTCCGATAACAAGTGCGTGGATGTGATCGGTGCCCTCGTAGGTTTTCACGGTTTCGAGGTTGCAGAGGTGCCGCATGATGGGGTAGTCCTCCATGATGCCATTGGCGCCGAGCAGGTCCCGGGCCGTCCGGGCGCAGTCGAGGGCGATAGCCACATTATTTCGCTTGAGCATGGAGACGTGGGCCGGGTCTAATTTGCCCTGATCTTTGAGCCGTCCGGCGTGCAGAGCCAGCAGTTGGCCTTTGGTGATCTCGGTGATCATATTGGCCAGCTTCTCCTGGACCAGTTGATGGGAAGCCAGCGGGCGGTCATCGAACTGCTTGCGGACGATGACGTACTGCCGGGCAACCTCGTAACACTCCATGGCGGCGCCCAGGACGCCCCAGCCGATGCCGAAGCGGGCCTGGGTCAGGCAGGATAGGGCGCTCTTGAGCCCTCTGGCCTCGGGCAGGAGCGCCGTTGCCGGAACCCGGCAGTTCGTCAAATGTAGAGAGGAGGTTACCGACGCCCGCATGGAGAGCTTGCCGTGGAGGTCGGCGGCGGTGAATCCCGGGGTGCCCTTTTCGACCAGGAAGCCCCGGATTCCTTCGGGCGTGCGGGCCCAGACGAGGGCGACATCGGCGAGGGAGCCGTTGGTGATCCAGGTCTTTTCGCCATCGAGAATCCAGTCGCCGCCTTCCGGGCGGGCGCGGGTCTTCATGCCGCTGGGGTTCGAGCCAAAATCGGGCTCGGTCAGCCCGAAGCAGCCGATCGCTTCGCCGGTGGCCAACCGGGGCAGCCAGCGCTGCTTCTGCTCCTCGGAACCGTAAGCGTGCAGGGGATACATCACCAGCGCGCCCTGCACGCTCACAAACGAGCGAAGTCCGGAGTCGGCCCGTTCGAGCTCCTGCATCACGAGGCCGTACTCCACATTCGTCATGCCCGCGCAGCCGTAACCGGACAGATTGGCGCCGAAAAATCCCATCCGGCCCAGCTCCGGTACCAGATCGAGAGGGAAACGACCCTGGCGGTAGGCATCCTTGATGCCGGGCGTCACCCGCGCTTCCACAAACTCCCGGGTCGAGCGGCGAACCAACAGCTCGTCGTCGCTTAGCGCGGAATCCACCAGAAAGTAATCGACGCCCGGAAAACTCATACTCCATTATTGACTGAGAGAATTGTGGCACCGGCAGCACTACCGGACAGGAAGCCGTGCAAACAAGAGTAATCATTCTTTGGCTGGCCGCCCTGTCCGGCGCCCGGGCCACGGATTCGTCTTACCCCGTCCTCGAAAAAGCCTACGCGGCGCTCCGGGACCGCCAGTTCGACGAGGCCATTCGCCGGTTTGAGGAAGCCGTCCGGCTGGCCCCCGACCGTCCTGCCATTCGCAAGGATCTTGCCTACACCCTGCTCAAAGTCGGCGAGACCATCGCCGCCCGCGATCACTTCCGCCGCGCCATGGAACTCGATCCGGCCGACTCCCACGTCGCCCTCGAATACGCTTTTCTCGCGCACGAGACCAAAGAGACCATCGCCGCCCGGCGCGTCTTCGACCGGATCCGCCACTCCAGCGACCCCGCCAGCCGGCAGACCGCCGCCCAGGCTTTTGAAAACATCGATCTCCCGCTCCGCACCGGCATCGCCCGCTGGAAGCAGGCCGTTGCCGAGCTGCCCGACAGTTACTCCGGCCATGAAGAGTTGGCCAAGCTGGCCGAGCAGCGGGAGGAACTCGTCCTGGCCGCCGCGCACTTTGAACGCGCCTGGCGCCTGAAACCTACCATCCGCGCCTTTCTGCTCGATCTCGGCCGCGTGTGGAAGTCGCTGGGCCGCGCCGAAGATGCTTTTGCCGCGCTGCTCGCCGCCAGCCGGGGTGCCGAACCACGCGTCGCCGAGGCGGCCCGCGAACTGCTGCCGGCCCGCTATCCCTACGTCTACGAGTTCCGCAAGGCGCTCTCGCTCGATGAGAGCAACACCGAACTGCGCCGCGAACTGGCCTATCTGCTGCTCGAGATGGGCAACAAGACCGAGGCGGAAGACGAGTTCCGCCGCATTGTCACGTCTGCGCCCCAGGACCTGCTTTCCACCGCCCAACTGGGTTTCCTCCGCATCAACCGCAACGATCTGACCGGCGCCATGCCGCTGCTCGACCGCGTGCTCAAAGGCGACGAAGGCGAACTCGCCGACCGCGTGCGGGAGGTGCTGAAACTGCCGCGGAGCCTGCGCAAACGCCCGGAGACCCCGCAGGCGGCCCGCCGTGTGGAAGCCAAAGAACTGGCCCAACGGTCGCTCGAAAAAGGTTACCTGCGCGATGCTCTGAAATACCTGGCCATCGCCCACGAGACGGACCCGCTCGACTTTGAGGTAATGTTGAAGCTCGGCTGGGCCCACAACATTACCCGGCAGGACCAGGTGGCGGTCCGCTGGTTTGACCTCGCCCGGCGCAGCCCCGATCCCAAAGTGGCCCTCGAAGCCAACAAAGCCTTCGAAAACCTCCAGTCGGCCCGGGCTCGTCTGCAAACCACTTTTTGGATGTTTCCTCTGTTCAGCTCCCGCTGGCAGGATGTTTTCGCCTACGGCCAGTTGAAGACCGAATGGAAGGTGAAGGGGCCTCTCCGGCCCTACTTCTCCGCCCGTTTTGTCGGCGACGCCCGCAGCGGCCGCCTCGACCGCGCGCAGATGACGGCGGCGAGCCCCATGTACTTCTCGGAAAGCGCCCTGATTGTCGGTCTCGGCGTCTCCACGCCGGTCTACCGCGGCTTGTTCGGCTGGGCCGAGGCCGGTACGGCCCTGAGTTATATCCGGCGCTCCGACGTCCCCCGCGCCATGCCGGACTACCGGGCCGGCCTGAGCCTGACCCGCTTCCACGGCCCGACCATTCTCAACAACAAGCCGGGCTGGTTTGCCGAATCCGGCAACGACGCGGTGTACATGAGCCGCTTTGACAACAACACGATCTTTCAATCGCAGAACAAGCTCGGCCGCAACTTTGGCGGCAGCGAGGACCGGAATACCTTCCGGACGCAGCTGTTCTGGTCGATGAACCTCAATGCGGATCTGAAGCGGCAGTATTGGGCCAACACCGCCGAAACCGGCCCGGGTGTCCGGTTCCGCTGGGCCGCCATGCCGCCTTCGATGCTCTTCACCGTGCAGGCGCTGCGCGGTGTGCACCTTGTGAACACCGGCAATCCGCGGCGTCCCAACTATCTCGATATCCGGGCAGGTTTCTGGTATGCGGTTACTCGTTAGTCTTCTTTTCGCGGTGGGGCTCCTGGGGGCCGTACGGCCCGAGTTCCGCTACGCCTACCACGTGGTGGGCGACGAACCCACCTCCTGGCCGGCGGTGCTGAGTTCGATCGGCCTGACCCCGGCGGCCGATGGCCCTTCCCGCCTGCTCGTGCTGCCCGCCGGCACGTCGGCCGATCCGGCCGTCTGGATGCCCCGGATCGCCGCGGGCGCACTGGTGATCCTCGAAGGCGATAGCCCGCTGGCCGAGGCGCTCGGCATCGTGGCGAGCCGGCAGCGGGTCACCACGCGCAGCGTGATAGACGTCGCCGATCCGAAGCTGCCGATCATCTGGCAGGAGTCGCTCGACCTCCCCCGCTTCACGCTGCCGGCCGCGGCCAAGGTCTACGCGCACGAGCGCTGGAGCAGGATGCCGCTGATGGCCGGGCTTCGCCACGGTGCGGGCGCGGTTTTGTGGCTCGCCGTCGGCCCGGGTAAGCAGGGTCATGAGCGCTTTCCCTACGCTCTCCAGGCGCTGGTGGACCTCGGACTGCAACCGCCCTACCGCACCGGCCGGCTCTGGGCCTTTTTTGATTCGAGCTACCGTCTGCGCGTCGATCCGGACTACTTCGCCGAGCGGTGGCGGCGGGCCGGCATCGGCGCCCTGCACGTGGCCGCCTGGCACTATCACGAACCCGATCCCGGTCGCGACGACTATCTCCGCAAGCTCATCGAGGCGTGCCACCGGCGGGCGATTCTCGTCTACGCCTGGGTCGAACTACCCCACGTCAGCGAGCAGTTCTGGCAGCAGCATCCCCAATGGCGGGAAAAGACCGCCCTGCTGCAGGACGCTCATCTCGACTGGCGTAAGCTAATGAACCTGCAGAATCCCGACTGCGTGCGCGCCGTCGCGGCGGGTCTGTCAGCGCTCGTGCGCCGCTTCGACTGGGACGGCGTCAACCTGGCCGAACTGTACTTTGAATCGCTCGAGGGAATCGACAACCCGGCCCGCTTCACCCCCTTCAACGACAACGCCCGGGCCGCGTTTTCTCAGGCGCACGGCGTCGACCCGCTGACCATCGTCAAGGATCGCAAGCACGCACTGCGGGCGGTCTGGCTCGATTTTCGGGCCCATCTGGCCAAGCAGATGCAAGAGGAGTGGCTGGCGCGCCTCGAGGCCGAACGGCGGCAGAAACCCCATCTCGACATCGTGCTGACCCACGTCGATGACCGCTTCGACACCCGCATGCGCGAGTTGATCGGCGCCGACGCGGGCCGCCTGCTGCCCCTGCTCGACACGCACGACTTCACCTTTCTGATCGAAGACCCGGCCACCATCTGGCATCTGGGTCCGCAGCGGTATCCGCAGATTGCCGACAAGTACAAGCCGCTCACCACGCACCGGGAAAAGCTGGCGATTGACATCAACATCGTCGAACGCTACCAGGACGTCTACCCGACCAAACAACAGACCGGAACGGAGCTGTTTCAACTGGTAAACCTTTCGGCCAAGGCTTTTGCCCGCGTGGCGCTCTACTTTGAGAACTCGATTCTGACCCAGGACCTGCCGCTGTTGCCATCAGCGGCCGCGGCGGTGGACCGGGTGGAGTACGTGGCCAACCGGCTCGTGATCGAATCGCCGCGGGGAGTGGGGATTCCGTGGCAGGGCGCGGCGATGGTGAACGGCCGGTTGTGGCCGGTGGCCGAAGAGCGGACGTTATGGCTGCCGCCGGGGCCGGTGGCGATTGAGCCGGCGACGGCCACGCTGCCCTTGCGGGTGCTGGATTTTAACGGGGAACTGCAGACGGCGGCGGTGCGCGGCGGCGCGGTGGACCTCGCGTATGCGAGTGCCGGGCGGGCGATCGCGGTGCTCGATGTACGTCCGGCGATGGTGGAGATTGACGGCGTGGAGGTTAGCTTACCGATTCTCGACGGCGGCCCGGGACGATACGCGATGCTGCTGCCGCGGGGCCAGCACCTGGTTACCTTCAGCGTCCATGGCTCAAGCAAGGCTCCATCTCCGGTGTCGGCATCGCCGGTTGGGGCACTACACCCCACTCCTCCGCCCGGTCAACCCCTCTAACCGTGATGGCGAAGCGGCCATAGTCGGTGCGGGCGACAAATCCCTGCTTGCGGAGATACCAGAGCGTAAACTCCAGGTGCTCCCGCGGGATGCCGAGCAACTCCTCAAACTCCTGCACGGCGACGCCGGGATTATGCGTCTCGCGCATTCGTTTGACGTAGAGCAGCGCCAGCACCGCCCGCCGCTGATCGCGCTCGGCCGCCACGCCTCCTCCGGCCGACTCCTGGCTGAAAACCCGCCACTGCCGCTTCTGCGCGCGGGAGCGTTCGACGTCATAGGCGGCCCGCCGGACCGGGTCCCCCAGGACGCGGTACGCCATCACCAGCGCCTTGAAGAGCAGTTCGTTGCCCGTCTCCTGGTTTTCGGGATGGTACCGTTTGGCCAGAATCCGGTAGAGCCGGTGGATCGTCTCCGGTTCGGCCTTCGGGTGAATCTGCAGGAATTCGTAGTAATCCAGCTCCTCGTCAGCGGGATTGGCGGCGGAACTGCCCTCGAAGGAAATGCCGGCCCGGTAGGCCTTGCCCGACTGGCTGACCCAGCTGACCACTCCCTGCGGCCGGCCCGGACCCGGCGCCACGCCGGCCGGGGCCCCGTCCATCAACAACGGCTGGCCAGGCTCCAACTCCCAGTGCACCAGTACCCCTACCCCGGACTGGGAAAAGTTTTCGATGGCGGCCGGAATCCTCTGCCATTTGCCGTTGGGCAGCTGCAGCCAAAGCTGCACCTCCATCGACGCGGGCGCAGGCAGGCGGGGCCGGCGGCGTCTTTCCTTCTGGCGAAGACCATCCATAAGGAGCGTATCGGCGCTGGACGGCAAAGTCTGAACGGCAGCTTCAGCGCTGAATAATCCGCTGCATGCGCACCCGGTCAGCCAGGCAGAGCGCCACGCGGTGAGCGACCACCCGTTGGCTGCCTTCGTAGAGCGTCTGGGTGATGCGAAGCATGGCCGAACCCTGAATGACGACCGCCTCGATGGTCTCTTTGGCAAACAGATCCTGCGCCGCGAGCCACGTGAGCAGGGGGGTGCCGGCTACTTTGCGCAGCTCCCGTTCGTTCCGGGCCGGCAGCCAAATCTGCTCCTCGATGACGCGGGCGGCTCCGGCGGTCCACACCCGGCTGAGCATGCCGCAGGTTTGCCCGGCCAGCGGCGGCGGCAGCACGGCGCCTTCGGCCAGCATCTGCGCCGCGGCCAGCCGTACCACCAGCTTGCTGCCGCACAGTTCATGCGGATCCTGCAAGCGCTGGCCGCCGGAGGTCGCCGGGGCGACGAACGTACCGGAGCCGACCCGCCGGATCACGCTGCCTTCCTGCTGCAGTTGCGCCACGGCGTGGCGCGCCGTCATGTTGCTCACCCCGAAGCGGGCCGCGAGATCGCGCTCGGACGGCAGTTTATCGCCCGGCTGGAGCTTGCCGGAGCGGATCTGCTCGGAGATCGCCTGGTGAATGCGAAGATATGCGGCCGCCATGAGGAAAGTGCTATAGAGTATAGCTAATTACGCGCCATGCACACCCTGCCTCTTCTTCTCCATTCGGTCAGTTACTCGGGCTCCTGGGGACAGGCGGCCCTGTCGCTCGAGCAGGTCGCCGACAAGGCCGCGGCTTTTTGTTTTGACGGTGTGATGCTGATGGCCAAGCGGCCCCACCTCAGTCCGCTCGACTGGGACGCGGCGCGCCGGCGGCAGCTGCGCGACCATTTGGCCGCCGCCGGCCTTCGTCACAACGTGCTGGCCGGTTACACGAACTTCACCGCCGACCTCGAACACGCCGAGATCCCCCAGCGCGAGATGCAGATTCACTACGTCGAGGCGCTCTCGCAGCTCGGCGCCGATCTCGGCGCCCCCGCCGTTCGCATCTTTACGGGCTACGAACATCGCGCCGCCTCCTTTTCCGCCCAATGGCGGATGATTGCCGATGCCCTCAGCGAATGCGCCCACCGCGCCGGACGCCTCGGCGTCACGCTCCTGCTGCAGAACCACCACGATGTCGCCGCCGGCTGGGAGAGCTTTCGCGATCTGCTGGCCGAGGTCAACCACCCAAACCTGAAGGCCGGCTTCGACGCCTGGGCTCCCGCCCTGCACGGCGATGACCTCGCCGCCGCGGCCACGGCGCTCGCGCCCTGGATGGCCCACACCACCGTCGCCGACTACGTCCGCCGCCCCCGCCATCGCTATGAGCCGGCGCTCGTCAACTACGTCCCGGCCACCCCCTACGTGCAGGCCGTGCCGTTCGGCGAAGGCTTCATCGACTACCGGGCGTTTTTCGGCGCCGCCGTCCAGGCCGGGTACACTGGGGGCGTGGCTTATGAGATGTGTTCACCGCTGCTCGGCGGCGGCACAGAAGACAACCTGGACCGCTACGCCCGTGCCTTTGTCGCCTGGATGCGCGCTCAATGACTGAGCACGCCGGCTCCCAACTGCCGCTGGCGATGCTCCTCGTCTTCGGCACGGCGAAAATCCTCGGCGAGATCTCCGAACGACTCGCCCTGCCCAGCATCGTCGGCGACATTCTGGCCGGGGTGCTGCTCGGCGCCAGCGTTCTGAATTGGGTAGAGCCGGGCCAGATCACCCAGTTCTCTGACCTCGGCGTCATGTTTCTGCTCTTCCGCGTGGGCCTTGAGGTGAAGGCTTCGGACCTGTTTCAAGTGGGCCGCGTGGCCTCGCTGGTGGCGTTGCTGGGGGTGTTGCTGCCCTTTGCCATGGGCTATGCGATTTATATCTACACGGGTTCCAACCAGATCGAGGCGCTCTTTGTCGGCGCCGCGATGGTAGCGACCTCCGTCGGCATTACCGCCCAGGTACTCGCCGCCAAGGGTCTGCTCAACGTGCGGGCCAGCCGCATCATTCTGGCCGCCGCCGTGATCGACGACATCCTCGGCCTTATCGTTCTGGCGATCGTTTCGAGCATGGCGCGGGGCACTTTCGACGTCCTGCAATTGACCACCACCGCCGGCCTCTCCATCGGCTTTACTCTCTTTGTGCTGAGCTTCGGCAGCCGGACCATGGGCCGTGTGCTGCCCGGTATCGACCGGCGCCTGCGCGGCGGCGAGTCGCAGTTTTCGCTCGCGATGATTCTTCTGTTCGCGCTGGCCGTCTTTGCCAGCTATGCCGGCGTGGCGGCCATCATCGGAGCGTTCCTGGCCGGCGTGGCGCTCGCGGAATCGGTCTCGCATCGCGTGCAGGATCTGGCGCAAGGAGTTACCGAACTGCTTGTGCCGTTCTTCCTCGCCGGCATTGGCCTCGCGCTGGACGTCAACGTTCTGCGGGATCCCCGCACGCTGACCCTGGCCGGTGTCATCACCGTGGCCGCCATTGTGTCGAAGCTCCTCGGCTGCGGCCTCGGCGCCCTGTCGCTCGGCTGGCCGGATGCGCGCCGCATCGGCGCCGGCATGGTGCCGCGCGGTGAAGTCGGTATGGTCGTGGCGCAGTTGGGCGCCGCGATGGGCATTGTCAGCAAGGCGACTTACGGCGTCGTGGTCGTCATGGCCGTCCTGACGACGGTCGTCGCTCCGGTCCTGCTCGCCCTGACCTTCCGGTCGCTCGCGCAGATGCCGGAGGACCCCGACGAGTCGCCGATTAGAATTGAATAGTGCTCGCTGAACTCGCTTCGCTCACCCTGCTCGGCATCACCAACCTCGCCGGCCCCACCCACCATGTCCAGGGCATCGATGTCGAAGGCGACTTCCTCTGGGTCTCCGCTGTCGAGAAGGCGACCCACCAAGGCTACCTCTCCCGGTTCAACTGGAAGACCGGCGAGCGCCTCTCGACCGTCGAACTGCAGGACGGCGAACGCTACCACCCCGGCGGCATGCAACTGGCCGGCGATTCGCTCTGGGTACCCGTTGCCGAGTATCGCCGGGAGTCGAGCGCCTGGGTGCAGAAGCGCAACAAAATCACGCTCGCGCTCGAAGCGCAGTTCGCCGTGCCGGATCACATCGGCTGCGTGGCCATCGCCAACGGCGTAGTCTGGGGCGGCAACTGGGATGCGCGCCTGCTCTACCGCTGGCGCCCCGACGGAACCCTGCTCGACCAGCGGCCCAACCCCACCGGCACCGGCTTCCAGGATCTCAAAGCCACCGGCGGCCGCCTCGTCGGCAACGGCGTCAAGAGCCGCACGGCCGGGGCCATCGAGTGGCTCGACCCGGAAACCCTGGCCGTTGAAAAGTCCATCACCACGGGCCTCACCGACCGCGGCGTCCGCTTCTCTAACGAGGGCATGGCCCTCCGCGATGGCGTTCTCTATCTCCTCCCCGAGGACGATCCCAGCCGACTGTTCCGCTACCGCCTGCCTTGATATGCTGGCGAGGCCATGCTGAATCGCCGCCAATTCCTCGCCGCCGCCTCTTTGGGCGCGGCCGCCGCCCCCCGCTCCCGGCCCAACATCATCGTCATCATCACCGATGACCAAGGCTACGGCGATCTCTCCCTCCACGGCAACCGCGACCTCGCCACGCCCCACATGGACGCCATCGCCAACCAGGGCGCGCAGTTCACCCAGTTCCAGGTCTGCCCCGTCTGCGCCCCCACCCGCGCCGGACTGCTCACCGGCCGCTACAACTATCGCACCGGCGTCGTCGACACCTACCTCGGCCGCGCCCTCATGGACACGAAAGAGGTCACCATCGCCGAAGCGCTCCAGTCCGCCGGCTATCGCACGGCAATCTTCGGGAAATGGCACCTCGGCGACAACTACCCCCTCCGCCCCGGCGACCAGGGATTCGCCGAGGCCCTCGTCATCAACGGCGGCGGCCTCGCCCAGCCCGGCGACCCGCCGCCCGGCCAGTCTTACTTCAATCCCGTCCTCCGCCGCAACGGCAAATACGAGAAGGCCGCCGGCTACTGCACCGATATCTTCTTCCGCGAGACGATGCAGTTCATCGAAAACAACAAAACGAAGCCATTCTTCATCTACCTCCCCACCAACGCCCCGCACACCCCGCTGCAGATCGACGAAAAGTACAGTCAGCCCTACAAAGCCAAGGGCCTCGATGACGTCACGGCCAAGATCTACGGCATGCTCCAGAACGTCGACGAGAACATCGGGAAGCTGCAGGAACAGCTGACGCGGCTCCAACTGCGCGACAACACCATCGTCGTCTTCCTCAGCGATAACGGCCCCCAGCAGCCCCGCTTCAACGGCGGCATGCGCGGCCTGAAGACTACCGTCTATCAGGGCGGCATCCGCGTACCCTGCTTCCTGCAATGGCCCGCCCGCGTTAAGTCCGGGCTGAAGATCGATCGCATCGCCTCCCACCTCGACCTGCTGCCCACCCTGCTCGCCGCCGCCGGCGTCCCGCTGCCCAAAGTGCCGCTCGACGGCCGCAGCCTGCTGCCGCTGCTCGACGGCAAGTCCGCCGGCTGGAAGGACCGCAGCATCCACACGCAGTGGCACCGCGGCGACGCGCCCGAACTGTTCCGCTCCCATGCCGTCCGCACGCAGCGCTGGAAACTCGTCAACGGCGTCGAACTCTACGACATGGACGCCGACCCGGCCGAAGCCAACAACGTCGCCGCGCAGCATCCCGCCGTGGTGGCCCGCCTGCGGGGCGAGACCGAAGCCTGGTTCCGCAGCGTAGCGGCCTCGCGCGGCGGCTACGCCCCGCCCCGCCTCGCCATCGGCTATCCCGGCGAGAACCCGACGCTGCTCACGCGGCAGGATTGGCGCGGGCCCCGCGCCAGTTGGGAGGCCAAGGGCATCGGCTATTGGGAGGTCGAAGTGCTGCGCGCGGCCTCCTACGATGTCGACCTGCTCTTTGCCCCCGCTGCCGCGGCCGGCACGGCGGTCTTGAAACTCGGCACCCTCGAGCAATCCGCCTCCTTCGCCGCCGGCGCCCGCACGGTCCGCCTCTCCGGCCTGCGCCTGCCCGTGGGTCCGGGGCGTCTCGAACCCGTGCTGCGGATCAACGGCGAAGAGCTCGGCGTGCAGTACGTCGAGATCAAGCAGGTAACCTAGGAGTTCGAACGCTATGCTCTCTCTCAACCTCGACGGTAAGGTCGTCATCATCACCGGCGCCAGCGGCGGCCTCGGCATCCCGGTGACCAAAGCATTTCTTGAAGCCGGCGCCCGCGTGGTTGGGGTCGATCGCGTGCCGCGCTCCAAGAGCCCGGAGCACCCGGCCCTCACCCACGTCGCCGTCGCCCTTGAAGATTTCGCCGCGGTCGAAGACCTCGTCAAAGATACGATGCTGCTGCACGGGCGCATCGACGCGGTGGTCCACCTCGTGGGCGGCTTCGCCGGCGGACTGCGCCTCGAAGAGACGACGGACGAAGTGTGGGACAAGATGTTCGCCGTCAATCTCCGCCCGGCCATCCATCTGGCCCGCGCCGTGCTGCCCGTCATGCGCGCCGCCAAACGGGGAGCGTTCCTGGCCATCGGCAGCCCGGCAGCCCTCGAAGCGGTGCCGGCCCTCGGCGCCTACGCCGCCGCCAAAGCCGCGCTGATTTCGCTCATCAAAACCATCGCCGTCGAAAACCGCGACGCCCGCATTCGCGCCAACATCGTCGCGCCCGGCACCATGGACACCCACGCCAACCGCACCGCCATGCCCGACTACGACTCCACCCGCTGGGTGCAGCCCGCCAACGTCGCCAGCCTCCTGGTCTGGCTATCGAGCGATGCCGGCGCCGAAATCACCGGCGCCGTACTCCCGCTCCCCGGCCGAGAATAATTTTTCCTCCTATGCGTTTCCTGCTTCTGTTCGCCGCCCTGCCGCTGCTCGCCGCCGAGCTGCGCGTGATGACCTTCAACGTGCGCTACCCCAATCCCGGCGATGGCCCGGATATCTGGGAGAACCGGCGCGACCTCCTTGTCGACACCATCCGCGAAGCCGCTCCCGATGTCATGGGCACGCAGGAACTCTTCTACTCCCAGGGCCAGTACATCGTCGAAAAGCTCCCGGGCTACGCCTGGTTCGGCCTCAGCCGCCGCGGCAACAAAGAGGACGAGCACATGGGCGTCTTCTACAAAACCTCGCGCCTGCGCCTCGAAGACTCGGGCAACTTCTGGCTGTCAGAGACGCCCGAGGTCCCCGGCTCCAGTTCCTGGAACATGTCGCTGCCGCGCATGGTCTCCTGGGCCATCTTCACCGACCTCGCAACCCGCCAGAAGTTCACGTACTACAACACCCACTTCGCCCACCGCGGCCAGCAGGATGAAGCGGCCCGCGTCGCCTCGGCCAAGCTCATCGCCTCGCGCCTCGGCCTGGCCTCCCCCTTCGTCCTCACCGGCGATTTCAACACCGCCCCCGGCAGCGAGGCCTATCGCGTCCTCACCGCCACCCTCACCGATGCCAAGTCCGTCGCCGCCGCCACCAGCGGCCCCGAAGGCACCTTCCACGGCTTCAAAGGAACCGTCGGCCCCAATCGCATCGACTGGATCCTCTTCCGCGCCCCCCAATGGAAGGTCAAGCGCGTCGATGCCATCACCCGCCACAACGCCGGCCGCTACCCCAGCGACCATCTCCCCGTGCTGGCCGTCTTCGATACCGGCGCCGAACCCGCTTATGACCTGCTGCTCAAAGGCGGCACCGTCATCGATCCGAAAAACCAGCTCAACGCCGTCCGCGACGTCGCCATCCACAACGGCCGAATCGCCGCCATCGCCGCCGATATCCCGCGCGCCCAAGCCAAACGGGTGGTCGAAGCCCGCGGCCTCTACGTCGTCCCCGGCCTCATCGACCTGCACGCCCACGTCTATACCGGCCCCAACGGGCAGGTGCTCGCCGGCGGCGATCAATCCGTCCCGGCCGACATGCACAGCTTCCGCGCCGGCGTCACCACCCTGGTCGATGCCGGCAGCTCCGGTTGGCGCAACTTCCCGGACTTCCGCGACCGGCTCATCCGCTCCGCCGCCACCCGCGTGCTGGCCTTTCTCAACATCGTCGCCGGCGGCATGGGCGGTGCCAATGAGCAGGACCCGGCCGACTTCGATCCGGCCGAGGCCGCCCGCATGGCCGCCGCCAACCCGGACCTGATCGTCGGCATCAAGACCGCCCACTGGATGGCTCCCGACTGGTTTGCCGTCGACCGCGCCGTGCAGGCCGCCGCCCTCGCCAAGCTTCCCGTGATGGTCGACTTCGGCGTCATCCACATCGAACGGCCGCACCGCGATCTGTTCCTCGATAAGCTCCGCCCCGGCGATATCTACACGCACATGTACCGGCCCTTTGATCCCGTACTCGATCACGACGGCAAGCTGCGGCCCCACTACCGCGCAGCGCGCGAACGCGGCATTCTCTTCGACGTGGGCCACGGCTCGGGCTCGCTGCTGTTTCAATGGGCCGTTCCCGCCATGCGCCAGGGCTTCGCGCCCGACACGATCTCCACCGACCTCCACGTCGGCAGCGCCAACGGCGGCATGAAGAACATGCTCGCCACCATGTCGAAGTTTCTCAACCTGAACATGCCGCTCGTCGACGTCATCCGCGCCTCCACCTGGGCCCCGGCGCAGGCGATCCGCCGCCCCGCGCTTGGTCACCTGACGCCCGGCGCCGAAGCCGATGTCGCGCTGCTCCGGCTCGACAAAGGCCAGTACGGCTTCCTCGATGTGGGCGGGTCGAAGATCAGCGGCACGCAGTTGCTCCAATGCGAACTCACCCTCCGCGCCGGTCGCGTCGTGTGGGATCAGAACGGCCTCGCCGCCGATCCCTGGGAGATGCAGAAGGCGCAGACGTTCGAGTACAAGCCCGGTCTGAAGCTGACGATGGTCGGCCGCCGCGGCGCGGCGCCGAAGCCCGCCGTGCTCTGGATTCACGGCGGCGGCTGGACCGGCGGCCGCCCGGAGATGTTCCTGCCCGCGGCCGAGTACAGCGCCGCGCAGGGGGCGATCGGCTTTACGGCGCAGTACCGCCTCGGCTCGGTGGCCCCGGCCGTCGAAGACGTGGAAGCCGCCCTCGTCTGGATCCGCAAGAACGCGGCCGAGTTGGGCGTGGACCCGCAGCGCATCGTCGCCGCCGGAGACAGCGCCGGAGGCCACCTGGCGCTGGCGCTCGGAACCGTGACCCGCGAGCGCGCCAACGCCATCGTGGCCTTTAATCCCGTCCCCGATCTCACCGGCAAGTGGGTGGACCGCACGGCGTCCCCGGCCGAAGCCCGCCGCCTTTCGCCGCTGTTTGCCATCGACGCCCGGACGCCGCCCGCCCTACTGCTGCACGGCCGCAACGATACCGTCGTGCCCTTTACCGAGTCCGAGCGCTTCGCGCGGGCGCACCGGCGGTCGAAGGTGATTCTCTATCCCGGCTCCCAGCACGCCTTCGTCGTCCCCGGCTACACGGCCACGCCCGCCGAGATCGACCGCGCTCTCACGGACAGCTTCGCCTGGCTGCGCGAGATCGGCCTGCTACCACTGCAGCCCTAAGTTAAACCGAAACGTCCGGCCATCGTTCAGCGTGTTCGTGATAAAGCCGAACTCCGGGGTGCCCAGGATGCTGCCGGGTTCGGCAAACTGCGGCGTGTTCAGCAGGTTGATCGACTCGGCCCGGACCAGCAGCTTCATGTCTTTGGGCAACTGCCAGCTCTTGGCGAGGGCCGCGTTGACGTTGCGGATCGCTCCCTTGCGAAAGACGTTCGCCCCCAGGTTGCCCGTCTCCGCGCCCGCGTCGATGTAGCGGAAGGCCGTCCGCGGCAGGCGCGCCACCGACGTATCCGGGTTGCCGTAGCTGCGGCCGAGAATCGAGGGGTCAAGCAGGTTGGGTCGGTCGCCGCCGTTGCCGTCAACGTTGCCGAAGCCGGGTCCGTCGAGGGTGGTCAGGTTGAACGGCGTCCCCTGCTTGAGCAGCGCCACGGTGCTGAGGCTCCAGCCCCTGGGCAGGTCGTAGCTCACCCGGGCCAGGAAGGCGTGGGGCTGGTCGAACTGGCTGCGGCCCTTCCGGTCGCTGTGCGTTTCGTACTCGCTCTGGCTGCGGGACAGGCGCGAGTCGGCGTCGTAGGCCGTGTTGGTGTAGTCGGCGCCGAGGTCGAGCGCCTTGCTGAACCAGTAGGCGGCGTCGACGGTGAAACGCTTGACCCGCGGGGCGACCACGGTGAGCCGTCCGGCGTCGAAGTAGCCGCGCGAACCGTTCAGCACGAGGCGGACATCGGCCAGCTCGGCAATCGGGCGCCGTTCGTTGATCGTCGCCGTGGTGAGCGGAATGCCGGGCGCCGGGTGGGCGCGGTTGGTGTACCACATGATCGGCAGCTTATGCGCGCGGCTGCCAGCGTAGCCGGCCTGCACCCTCCATCCCGCGCCAAGCGCCCGCTCCCAGCTGAAGTTGTACTGGTAGTGGTAGGGCGTCGCCATCTCGCGGTCAATCAAATACAGGTTGCCCTTGGGCGCAACGCCGCTGCCCGCCAGCGGATTGAGCAGGCTGGGGGCCAGGATCACCAACTTGACGCTCAGCGGCGGCGAGAAGCGGATCTGCGAGTAGGAGACGGGCAGAATCTCGCCGAAGTGAACCCCGGCGGCCCCGCGCAGCACCCCGGCGCCCTTCGGCAGCCGCCAGGCAAAGCCCGCGCGCGGCGCCACGTTGTTCCAGTCCGCGTCGTAGGGAATTTCGTTGCGCCGGTTGACCTCCGTGGGGCGGCCCACCATCTCCCAACGCAGGCCCAACTGGAGCGTGAGATTGGTGTTGACCTTCCAGGAGTCCTGCGCGTGCAGCACGCCCAGCGTCTGCCGGAAGCCGCGGTGGATATCGCCCACTGCCACCAGATACTGCGACGGCGTGCCGAGCCGCATATTCTCAATCCCCGTCCGCCCGAAGTCGTTCGAGAACGAGAGGTAGCCGCGGTGCGAGTCCGTCTCCTGGCCGTTGAACTGCCGGCGCGTGAGCCCGCCGCCCAGGCTGAGGGTGTGCCGTCCGTAAGTAGCGGCGTACTGCGCCTCCTGCCGGAAAGTGTTTTGCGCCCGGTCGATCGGGATGGCGCCGAGCGGCCCCAGCGTGGTCAGCCCGGCGGTGGAGATCATCGGGCCCACGGCGTTCGGCTCCGGCACGAGCAGCGAGCCGATGCGGTCGAAGCTGGTGGTCACGAGCAGTTTGCCGCCCCGGTTCCACGTCAGGCGCGCCCGGTGGGAGCGCGTGGTCGTATCCGGGTTCTGCCCGGCGATCAACTGAAAGGCGTCGACGGTCTGGCTCGTGTACTGGTAGTGGGCGAAGAGCCGGTCTTTCGCCGTCAGGTCCTGTTCAAGACGGATGGCGCCGTCGTTGCTGTCGATGCGCTGCGGGGCGTTGGTGTTCAACTGGCGGGTGCCGTTGGCGCGGTTCGGCAGCTCCGGGCCGAAGGCGTCGAAGTAGCGCTGCACCAGCGCCCGTACTGCCGGGTCCGTGGCCCGCGCGGTGCGCTCGTCGGCGTAGGGCACCAGCACGTTGCCGTTCACTTGTCCGCGCAGCTTCTCCTGTGATCCCTGGAGCGAAACGAACCCACCGCGCCAGGGGCTGCCGCCGGTCTGGAAGCCGTAACGGTTCTCCCGCGCCGGCTTCACATCGCCCACCTGGAAAAAGGCGCGCGCCGAAAAGACGCTGTTCTGATGGTTGGCAAAGAGATTCCCATGCCAGCCGGCCCGGCGCTGCGCCGCAAGCGCAATCGGCCCCGGGGCCGGGGTGCCGAACTCGGCGCCGAAGTAGCCGCGATCGGCCCGGAACTCCTCGACGAGTGTCGCCGTCGCCCCCAGCCGGACGTTCAGCTCCTTCAGGGCGTTGTTGTCCACCAGATTGAACTGAATGTTCTCATTGCGGCGGCTTTCGCCTTTGGCCGCATCTTCTTTACCGAGCAAATTCAGTTCAACGCGCTTTTGCGCATCGCCCGCCTCGGGCTTCTGCGCCCAGAAAACGCAGGGGAGAAACAGCGTGAGAAGATATTTCAAAAGTCGATCGCTTCCAGGAGTTCAGACGGTTTCTTGTCAAAGGCCCGCGAGATGGCCAGCAGGCTCTCCATGCTCGGCAGATGCGTGCCGCGCTCAATGGCGCTGATCTGCGACACGCTCAGTTTTGTGGAGGCGGCCAGGTCTTTGAGGGACCAGTCGCGCTCGACGCGGAGGACTTTGATGCGGTGCCCGAGCCGCTCGCGCAGCCGGTCCTGCGGCGTCTTGCCGAGGCCGAAGGTTTCAATGGCGTTCTTGAGCGTCTGCCGCAGCTGCGCCAGCGAGAACGGTTTCGACAGGTAGTCGAACACGTTCATCTTGAAGGTCAGCCGCATGTCTTCGAGCGAAGGGTAGCCGGTGACCACGATCACGCAGAGCCCGGGCCAGCGCGTATGCAGGTGTTCAAGCACCTGGTCACCCTGAAAGTCGCCCATCTTCATGTCGAGCAGGACGATGTCGGCCAGTTGCTGCTCGTTGGCGGCGTACAGCTCCTCCGGATGAGAGAACAGGCGGACGTTGTAGATCCCCTCGTCGGCCAGGAAATCCTCCATGTAGTTGCGAAAGTCGAGATCGTCGTCCAGGATGGCGATCTCAATCTTGAGGTCGGGGCCCGGAGCCTCAACGGGCATAGACGCTGCCTCCTTCCATGGTTTCGGCCGGCACGGTGACAGGCGCCTCCGGCAGGCGCATTTCAAGGCGGGCACCCCCGCCAGGCCGGTTGGCAGCGCTGATGCTGCCGCCATGCTGCTGAATAATGCCCTCCGAGACGGTCAGGCCCAGGCCCGTTCCCTTGGCATCGAGCTTGGTGGAGATGAACGCCTCGAAGATATCCGGCAGCACATCGGGCGGAATTCCCGGGCCGTTATCCTCCACCGCGATCCTCCACCACCGTTCCGCGTTGTCGATCTCCAGTGCGGTGTGCACCGCAATCCGGCCCGCACCCGCGGGTACCGCCTGCAGGGCGTTGCGCAGCAGGTTGACGAAGACCTGCATCAGCCGGTCGGCGTTGCCATAGACCCGGCACTCCAGCGCCGTCCGGTTGTCAAAAATCGTCTGCGCGGCCTTTTCGTCGAGCGAGACCAACTCCCAGGCCTCTTCGACGAGTTCGTGCAGCGGGACAATCTGCTTCTGTTCACGGCGGACCCGGGAGAAATCGAGCAGCCCTTCGCTGATCGTCTTCAGGCGCGCGGCCACCCGCTGCATCCGGCCGAGGCGCTCCCGGGTGGGCGGGTCCGGCACCGTTTCGAGCAGCTTCTCAATCGAGCCCTGCAGCACGGCGAGCGGGGTGTTCAGTTCGTGGGCCACGCCCGCGCTGAGCATGCCAAGGCTCACCAGACGGTCCTGGTCGGCCATCTTCCGTTTGGCACTTTCGAGGCGGTCGAGCGCATGCTCCAACTCATCCTCCTGCCGCCGCAACTCGGCCACGGTGCGATTCCGGGAGCGCATGATCTGCCCGATCTCATCTCCCGGGATATAGTCGGCCGGGATAATCTCGTTGGCCCGGTCGCCGGTCTGCGATGCCAGGTCGGCGTTCAGCATGGCGTGCAGGGGACGGTAAACGTAGAGCGGCATGATCACCGACTCGAGCAGCACAATCGCGAGGACGTAGATGATGCCCAGCACCGTAAAGAGGGCAACGCGGACCCGGTCGACCGAACGTTCGTAGTAGGCATACGGCATCCGGATTTTCCGATATATCTCTTGAGAGGGTAATCGCCGATAAACACTTGTGCCGGCCGGAGCGCCAGCTTCGGCCGAGCCGGTGATGCTGACTCCCGGCTGCCGGTCCAGCCGCTGGCGCAATTCGGAGGAGATTTCCAGTTCCTGGGCGCTGCCCTCCCGGAAGGCGTAGCGCGGCAGAATTGCTGTCGCCGTCGGCCCCGTCCACAGGGTCTCGGCCTCAAACAACACCATGCAAAGGGCGACCTCGCGGGCCAGATCGTCCTGCACCCGTTGCTCCAGTAAGGGGAAGACGGTAAAATAAACGGCGCCAGATAGTACCAGAAAAAAGAGATTGTGCAGGAGAATGAGCTTCAGGCGCAGTTGCAGATTGCCGAACCGCCGCCCCAGATAGCCGGGGGAGCGAACCTCGGGAAAACGAATTTTCCAGCCCGAACTCATCCTCAAATCAGTTTATGCGTTTTTCCAGCCTAGGGCGTCGTCGAGCGCGTTCGGAGGAAAAAATTCCTGTCAAACTGGAATTTTTGCCGATATTGCAGAATAGGTGGCGCTATGGTAGACGTAGAGAGGGAGAGTTGTGACGCGTTTAAACCCCTTCCGCAATCCCGGCTGCGACACGTCCAGGAATTTGCCTCCGGTCGGTCGTAAAGACTACCCGGCCTTTCAGGAGTTGCTATAACGACCATGGGACTCAAGTTTTCCAAACAATCAGATCGCATTCTGCGAACTGTTCTAGTGGTGGCTGGTCTCGGGGTGATTGGAGGCGCCAGTACTCTGTACTATGCGACGCTGCCGACTACTCTCGAGCCCGGGTACCAGCCGCAACAGCCCGTGCCCTACAGCCATAAGCTGCATGCCGGCAACATGGGTATGGATTGTACCTACTGCCATACCTCGGTGTTGAAGGCCGCCTATGCGTCGATTCCCCCTACGCAGACCTGCATGAACTGTCATTCGAAGGTCAAGGAGAAGAGCTTGGTGCTCGAACCGGTGCGGGCGAGTTGGGCGAGCGGCGAATCGGTGCCCTGGGTGAAGGTGCATCGCCTGCCGGATTACGTTTACTTTAATCACAGTGCACACACGAACGCCGGGGTGAGTTGCGTGAGCTGTCACGGCCGGATCGACCAGATGGTGGAGGTAAAGCAGGTGCAGACGCTGGCGATGAGCTGGTGTTTGGAATGTCACCGCAACCCCGCGCCAAATCTGCGGCCGACGCAGTTCGTCACCAAACTCGATTGGAAAGCCGAGGGTGATCCCGCTGCCCTTGGCCGCGAAATCATTGCGAAGAAGGGCATTAATCCGCCTGTCAACTGCTCAGGGTGTCATCGATGATTCAGATCGAAGGGATTGGAAATCAGACCGGAAAGAAGTTCTGGCGCAGTTTGAACGAACTGGCGGCGACGCCCAAGTTCAAGGAGTGGCTGGTTCAGGAGTTCCCCGAGGGAGCCACCGACCTGCTCGATTCCGGGTCACGGCGGCGCTTTATGCAGCTCATGGCGGCGTCGATGGGGCTCGCCGGGTTGACGGCTTGTCGTCGTCCTGTTGAGAAAATTCTGCCTCACGCCAAAGGCGTCGAAGGTTTGGTGCACGGTGCGCCACAGCATTACGCGACGGTGATGAACGTAGCGGGACAGGCGCAGGCGCTGGTGGTGGAAGCCATCGATGGTCGCCCGGTAAAGATCGAGGGAAACCGGAAGCACCCGCTCTCAAACGGTGCCGCCAATGCGTGGGCCCAGGCCTCTATCCTGAACCTCTATGACCCGGATCGGTCCCAACAGGTTCTCGAAAAGGGGAAGGTGAGTAGTTGGGAAGCCTTCGCGGCTGCCGCCAAAGGCACGTTTGTGGGCGATGGTGAGGGCGTTCGGGTGCTCTCGGGTGCGGTGTTGTCGCCCACGTTGGGATCTCTGCGCACGGCCTTGCTGGCCAAGTATCCCAAAGCAAAGTGGTTGGAGTATGAAGCAGTAAATGAAGATGCCGCCTTGGCCGGCTCCGAGCTTGCTTTTGGCGACCGGTTGCGTCCGCAGTACAACCTGTTGAAAGCCGATGTCGTCTTGTCGCTCGACTGTGACTTCCTGCAGCTCGACAACCCCGGTCTACACGTCATTCGGGACTTTGCTAAGCGTCGGAAGGCCGTGGATGTCGGTGTATCCGCAGATCACGCGGGCGGACACGCCGCCACTGGCCACCAAGCCACCGAACATAAAGCTGACGAACACAAAGCCGAGGAGCACAAAGCCCCGGCCCCGCCGGCCGCTGCCGCGGCTCATACCCCGGCGGCCCCCGTCGCCGCGACCGAAGCCGCGACCGTCAACCGCCTTTACGTCATTGAAAACAACTTTACCCTCACCGGGGCGCAGGCTGACCATCGGTTGCGCCTTCGAGCTGCCGATGTGCAGGCCTTTGCGGCCGACCTTGCTCGCGAAGTCGGTGCGCTGCCCCAGGGCCTGAAGATTCTCGGGCAGTCTGACAAGCTGATCGCCGCGTTAGCCAAGGATTTGCTGGCACATAAAGGCCGGTCCGTCGTCATGGCCGGTCCCCGGCAACCGGCCGTAGTGCATGCCTTGGCCGCTGCCCTGAACCAGACGCTGGGCAACCTTGGCGAGACGGTCACCTTCACTCGCGCGGGGCGCGAGTCCTCCGCGACCGCTATCACAGAACTGGGAAAAGAGATCGGCGCGGGCCAGGTGAAGACGCTGGTAGTGCTTGGCGGAAATCCGGTGTACAACGCCCCGGCCGATCTGGACTTCGCCGCCAAATTCAAGTCTGTTGCCACCACGATCCATCTCGGCAGTGAAGTGGACGAGACGGCCGTAGCCTCCACTTGGCATCTTCCGGAGTCCCATCCCCTTGAAAGCTGGGGCGATGCCGCGTCCCCCGATGGCGCCATCTCGCTGCAGCAGCCGCTGATCGAGCCGATCTTTAAGACGAAGTCGGCCATTGAAGTTCTCTCGCTCGCCCTTGGAATGAGCACGAGCGCCTACGAACAGGTTAAGGCCCAGTCCAAACTGGACGATGCGGCTTGGCGGCAGGCGCTGCATGATGGCCTGATTGCGGGCTCACAGTCGGCGACGGTTAAGCCGGCGCTCAATGCGAAAGCGGTCGAGGCGGCTCTGGCCGCCGCTCCGAAGCCGGCCGCTGGGATTGAGGTGGTCTTTGCCCCCTCGGCCAGCACCTTTGATGGCCGTTACGCCAACAACGCCTGGCTCCAGGAAGCACCCGAGCCGATGACCAAGATCGTTTGGGACAACCCGGCTCTGGTGAGTCCCAAGACTGCCAAGGAACTGAAGCTCGAGGAAGGTTCGGTGATCGTGGTCGAACGGGCAGGCCGGAAGGTTGAGGCGCCTGTTCTGGTCCAGCCGGGCCACGCCGACAACTCCGTTACTCTGACCCTGGGCTACGGCCGCACGGCCGTCGGGCGCGTCGGAACCGGCGTCGGATACAACGCTTACCTGCTCCGCACCTCGGACGCAATGGGCTTCGGCACGGGGGTGACCATCACCAAGTCTTCCCGTACTTACTCCCTGGTGACCACGCAGGAGCATCACGATCAGGCCGGACGCCCGGTCGTGCGTGAGGCGACCTTAGCCAAGTATAAAGAGGAAGCGCAGTTTGCGTCGCACGAAGACGCCCACATTGAACTGTTCCAGCTGTTTGACTCTTACGACTACTCGAAGGGGAACCAGTGGGGCATGGTGGTCGATCTCCAGTCGTGCATCGGCTGTAATGCCTGCCTGGTGGCCTGCCAATCGGAGAACAACATTCCGGTAGTGGGTCGCGATCAAGTGTCCAAAGGCCGTGAAATGCACTGGATTCGCCTCGACCGGTACTTTACCGGAACCGAGGACGATCCGGAGGTCGTGCACCAGCCGATGGCCTGTCAGCAATGTGAAAACGCCCCTTGCGAATCGGTCTGCCCGGTGGCCGCCACGGTTCATAGTCCGGAAGGCCTGAATGACATGGCCTACAACCGTTGCGTCGGCACCCGTTATTGCGCCAACAACTGTCCGTACAAGGTGCGCCGTTTCAATTACTTCAACTGGCACAAAGACCTCGAAGAGGTTGGCAAGATGGTCTTCAACCCCGATGTTACGGTTCGCATGCGGGGTGTGATGGAGAAGTGCAACTACTGCGTCCAGCGAATTCAGGAAGTCAAGATCGCTCACAAAGTGAATGGCCGCAAGCCGATTCAGGACGGTGACGTTTTGACGGCATGTCAGCAGACCTGTCCGGCCGAAGCGATCTCTTTCGGTAATTTGAACGACCCGGAAAGCGCCGTCTCCAAATTGAAGAAGAATAATCGGAACTACACGCTTCTTCATGAACTCAATGTCAAGCCGCGCACGACGTACCTGGCGAAGGTGCGCAATCCCAATCCGGAGCTTGCCTAATGGCTGATCTCGCATTCGATCCCAAGGCTGTTGAACAGTTAAGTCCTCCGCTCGTGACGGGCAAGCCCTCGTTGCACGAAGTCACCGAAGCGGTCAGCATTCACACGGAACTGGAAACGCATCGGAACTGGTACATCGCTCTCGCCATCAGCGGAAGCGTCACCCTGCTCCTCGGTTCCATGTTGGCCTATCTCATCTCCACCGGCATCGGTGTCTGGGGCAACAATAACCCAGTTGGCTGGGGTTGGGATATTACTAACTTCGTGTTTTGGATCGGTATCGGCCACGCCGGTACTCTGATCTCGGCCATCCTGTTTCTGTTCCGGCAGAAGTGGCGCACCTCGATCAATCGCTTCGCTGAAGCGATGACGCTATTTGCCGTGGCGTGCGCCGGCATCTACCCGCTCGTCCACGTGGGACGTCCGTGGCGTGCCTACTGGCTGTTTCCGATCCCGAACGCTGATCTGGCCATGTGGCAGAATTTCCGCAGCCCTCTGCTCTGGGACGTGTTCGCAGTATCGACCTATGCCACGGTCTCCGCCCTGTTCTGGTACGTCGGTCTGATTCCTGACCTTGCCATCATTCGCGATCGTGCCACCACCAAACTGCGCCACACCATCTACGGGATCGCCTCCCTCGGCTGGCGCGGTTCGGCGACCCATTGGAAAAACTACGAGAAGGCCTACATGATCCTGGCCGGCCTTTCCACCCCCCTTGTCCTCTCCGTCCACACGATCGTCTCTTTCGACTTCGCGGTCTCCATCATCCCGGGGTGGCACACCACCATCTTCCCGCCCTACTTCGTCGCCGGCGCCATCTTCTCCGGTTTTGCGATGGTAATCACGCTGATGGTAATCGCGCGCTGGGTATTCAAGGTCGAACACCTGGTCACGATGACGCACCTCGAGAATATGAACAAGGTGATCCTGGCCACCGGCACGATCGTCGGCTATGCCTACGCCACCGAGTTCTTCATCGCCTGGTACTCGGGCAACGAATATGAACGGTTTACCTTCATAAACCGTGCGATGGGGCCTTACGCCTGGGCGTACTGGTCGATGGTCTCCTGCAACGTGATCTCGCCGCAATTCTTCTGGTTTAAAAAGCTGCGGACGAACATCCCCTTCATGTTCGTCCTGTCAATCTTCGTGAACATTGGCATGTGGTTCGAGCGGTTCGTCATCATCGCGACGAGCTTGCATCGCGACTTCCTGCCCTCCTCCTGGGGCTACTTCCGCCCGACGATCGTCGATATTCTTACCTTCTTCGGCACTTTTGGCCTCTTCATCACGTTGTTTGTGTTCTTTACGCGGTTCCTGCCGATCATCGCCGTGAGTGAGGTGAAGGGCATGATGATCCAGACCGAACACGAAAAGCATTATCTACCCGCCACGACGGCCGGCTCTCCCGAGTCCGTCAAGGCTCACTGAGGAACGCCATGGCCCAACACTCCTCCATACACGGCGTAGTTGCCGACTTTGCTTCCCCGGATACGCTCCTCGACGCGGTGAAAGCCGCCCGGGCGCAGGGCTATACCAGGATGGAAGCCTACACCCCCTTCCCGATCCATGGCATCGACGAAGCGATGGGCGCCAAACCCTCCATCCTTGGCTACATCGTTCTTTGCGGCAGCGCGACTGGTTTCACCACCGCTGTTCTTTTGCAGTGGTGGACCGGTACGATCGCCTATCCGCTGGTCATCAGCGGCAAGCCGCTGTTCGCCTTTGAATTCGGGTTTCCGGTCATGTTTGAATTGACCGTCCTTCTCTCGGCCTTCGCGGCGGTCTTCGGCATGCTCGGATTGAACGGCTTGCCGCGCCTCAGCCATCCGATCTTCAATTACTCGGGGGTCGCCGGATCCTCGGATGACCGTTTTCTGCTGGTAATCGAAGCTTCCGACAAGAAGTTCGACGCCAACGCTACAAAAGATTTCCTCGCCTCCCTCGGAGCCGAGAAGTTGGAGGTCGTCGAGGCATGATGCGTTCCCGTTTGCTGTTTCTCCTGCCGCTAGCCAGCAGCCTGCTGCTGACCGGTTGCCTCAGTCCGAGTCGGGATACCACTCCGTTGCAGATCTGGGATGACATGAAAGCGCAGCCCAAGTACAAATCGCAGCAGCAAAGCTCCTTGTTCGCCGACCAGCGGTCCAGTCGTCGTCCGCCGGAGGGGACCGTGGCCATTGGTCAACTGAGCGGTGACGATGCTTACCGTTGGGGCATAGTCTCCTCGCAATATGTGGGTAAGATCCAGGAACCCGTCACGGCGGAACTTCTCGCCCACGGCCAGCTGAAGTTCAACACCTATTGTGCCCCTTGCCACTCCCGGGTGGGAGATGGGAAAGGGATCGTTGGCATTCGCGCCGGGGCGGCTTTCCAGCCCGCCAATCTCCTCGAGCCGCGGGTGCAGCAGATGAACGACGGGGAACTCTACTCGGTCGCCAGTGAGGGCCGGCGGACCATGATGGGTTACCGGACCCAGACCAGTGATCACGATCGCTGGGCGATCGTAGCCTACCTCCGGGCGCTGCACCGGGCCCACTCCGGGACCAAAGAAGACGTGCCGGAGAACCTCCGGGCTCAACTGAATTAATCGAGGACTACGAGTCGCAACATGAGCAAACATCACCATCACGCCGCTCCACAAGACAGTTATGAGCTCCCGGCCGCTACCTGGGAGAAGGGTCGGAACATCCTTCTTGGCGTCGTTGTCCTCGGTTGGGTCGCGGCGCTGGCGGGCTATAGTATCGACCACAAACAGTTCTTCCCTTCCTATCTGGTGGCCTTCTTCTTCGGTACGGGGATCGCGATCGGAGCCGCCCTTTTCACGATGATTCAGCATCTGACCGGTGCTGCCTGGAGCGTTCCGCTCCGCCGGTTGATGGAAAACATCATGATGTCGATGCCGGTTCTCGCGCTGCTCTTCCTGCCGGTAGCCTTCGGTTTACATGAACTGTATGAGTGGTCGCATCCGGGCATCATGGAAACCGATGCTCTGCTCAAGAAAAAGGAGGCTTATCTCAATCCGACCGCCTTCTACATCCGCGCCGCGATCTACTTCCTGATCTGGAGCTTCTGGGCGTGGCGCTTATCGAGCTGGTCTCGGGCGCAGGATCAATCGAAGGACCTCAATTTGACGTTCAAGAGCGAGCGGATCTCCGCCCCCGGTATGCTGTTGTTTTTCCTCTCGGCTTCCCTGGCGAGCGTGGATTGGGTGATGTCGTTGCAACCGCACTGGTACTCGACCATTTTCGGCGTGTACTGCCTTGCGGGCGGCATGTGGGCCTTCTTCGCTATCCTGACCTTCACGCTGCTCCGTTTTCGCGCCAATGGCATTTTGGCCAACTCCGTCACGGTGGAACACTATCACGACATGGGAAAATGGATGTTCGCGCTCACGGTGTTCTGGGCATACGTGGCCTTCTCGCAGTACATGCTGATCTGGTACGCTAATCTGCCGGAAGAGACCATCTTCTTTAAGGTGCGTCGCACGGGATCCTGGGAAACGGTCAGCGGAGTGCTGTTGCTCGGCCATTTTGCCGCCACCTTCCTCGTACTCCTGGCTCGGGCGAGCAAGCGTAGCTTGAATGTCCTTCGTTTTGTGACGGTCTGGATTCTTTGCATGCACTACGTGGACATCTATTGGCTCGTCATGCCGAACTTCGCCAAAGCGGGCGTCGCCCCGCATTGGATGGATGCGGCCTGTTTTGTCGCTGTCATGAGCACTTTGGCCCTGGGCTTCTGGTGGCGGCTGAAGTCGGCCCCGATTGTGGCGGTCGGCGATCCTCGACTGCAAAAAGGATTGGAGTTCCAGAATGTCTAACACTCCCAAGAATCTCACCCCGGAAGAGATCGCTGAACTTGGTTTCGATCGCACGGAGGTTCAAACTGTCCCCGTTTTGGTGGTGACCGTGTTGACCGTCGGATTTATTGTAGCGGTCTGTGTTGGTTGCGCCATCTACTACAATAGCTTCCGCGATGCTGCCGTTGAGCGTCTCCAGCTCGAGCCGGTTTCGAAGGATTACCTGGACCTTCAGGCGCGTGAAGCGCAGCAACTCGGTACATACGGCACGATTAACAAGGCGGCTGGGACCGTGCGTCTGCCGATTGAGAAAGCGATGGAGTTGGTCGTCTCGGAATCCGCTCCAGGTGGTAAATGGAAGTTTCCCGTGAATCCATATCCGGTCAAGAAACCAGAGGATGCTGCCGCCGCCGCTCCCGCGGCAGCGGCTCCTACACCTGCCAAGTGAATCAGTCTCTTTGAATTCTATGCTGGCCCGGCTTGTCATCTCCGCTTTGTTCTCCCTCGCTCTTGCTGAGGGGAATGCCTCTGTTCCACAGGAATTGAACGGGGTTGGGGTGGAAGAGCGATTGGGCACGGTAGTTGACGGCAATCTCGAGTTCGTGGCCGAGAATGGACGTCCGACGCGCCTGGCAACGTTTCTCCGTCAGGGCCGCCCGGTAATTTTGAATTTCGTTTATTACTCGTGCCCGATGTTGTGTAGTCTCGTGATGAATGGCCTGACGTCGAGCATCCGCGAGCTCTCCTGGACCCCGGGCCAGGAGTACGAGATCGTCACTATTTCGATCGATCCCCGGGAGATGTACACCCTTGCCGCCGCCAAGAAGCAGGCTCAGTTGATCAGTTTCGACCGGCCAGCGCCTGGTTGGCACTTTCTATCCGACTACAACGACAACGCTCGCAAACTGGCCGACCAGGCGGGGTTTCGCTACCGGTGGGACAAGGATCGGCAACAATATGCCCACAGCGCCGCGTTGGTCCTGCTCACTCCCGAGGGAAAGATTGCCCGCTACCTCTATGGCATTAAGTACAAACCCTTTGACCTCCGCATGGGATTGACCGAGGCGCGGGACGGGAAAATGCGCTCTACGGGTGAGCATCTCCTTTTGTATTGTTTCCAGTACGACCCCTCGGCCAAAAGTTACGTCCTGTTCGCTCGTAACATTATGCGCGGCGGCGGGGCGCTCACGGTGTTCATTGTCGGCGCTTCCCTCCTGCGCTTCTGGCGCAAGGAGCGGGAGGATCTTAAGCAGTCGCCCCTTGCGGGGCCGGTTTCATCATAAGGAAGGCACTATGGATTCCATCAGGCATTGGATGCTTGGCCCACAGGGAAGCGCGTACGCCAACGACGTTGACGTGCTCTATATGTTCTTGGTGTGGCTCAGCGTATTTTTCTTCGCTCTCATCGTATTTTTGACCGTATATTTCGCCTGGAAATATCGTCGGCGGAAAGAGGGGGTCTTGACCCCGAACATTGGACACAATTTAGCCCTCGAGCTCCTCTGGAGCATCGTGCCACTGATTATCGTCATGGGGATCTTCTTCTGGGGATTCAATGACTACGTGCGCGCGAGCGTGGCGCCGAACGACGCCATCGAGATTCACGTCACGGGCAAAAAATGGCTCTGGGCGTTTGAGTACCCGGACGGCACGCGGACGATCGGAAACCTCCATGTCCCTGTCAACCGGCCGGTAAAGCTGATTCTCACAAGCGAGGATGTCCTGCACGACTTCTACATCCCATCGATGCGGCAGAAAACCGACGTTATACCAGGTCGCTTCGTCGACCTCACTTTCACCCCCACGGTACCCGGACGGCACCAGGTTTTCTGCGCCGAATATTGTGGCAAGTCGCACTCGGACATGATGGCGAATCTGTTCGTCGACTCCCCGGAGGCCTACGAAAAGTGGCTGGTGGAGGGTGATCCGGAATTGCAGACGATGCCGCCCGTCGAGGTAGGCAAACTCGTCTACGAAAATAAGGGCTGCAACTCTTGCCACAGCATCGACGGCAGCAAGAATACAGGTCCCTCTTTTAAGGGTCTGTACGGTCGCCTCGAAAAGTTCACCGATGGTTCAACCGTGACTGTCGACGACAACTACATCGCCGAGTCGATCAATAATCCGCAGGCGCGCATCGTGGCCGGCTACGAACCGGTAATGCCCACCTTCCAGGGTCTTTTGAGGATCCCGGAGATGCGCGGTATCATAGCGTACATTAAAGAATTAAAGTAAAACAAGGGGGTTTCACATGGCTGACATCATCACAACACCACACATCAGCGGCCACGCCGATCACCATGATGTGGATTATTTACACGACGGCAAAGGCCTGAAATCCTGGCTGACCACGGTCGATCACAAACGCATCGGCATCATGTATCTGTGGTCCATTCTGTTCATGTTTTTTCTGGGCGGCGTCTTCGCCATGATGATTCGTCTGGAACTACTGACGCCCAAACAGACGATCATGAGCGCGGAAACCTACAATAAAGTGTTCACGCTTCACGGCGCGATCATGGTGTTCCTCTTCATTATCCCGTCCGTACCCGCCGCGCTCGCCAACTTCGTCCTCCCGCTGATGCTAGGTGCCAAGGACGTCGCATTTCCCAAACTAAACCTGTTCAGCTGGTACATCTACATGGCAGGTGCTTTGATTGCGGTTGCCGCCATGGTGACCGGCGGAGTCGACACCGGTTGGACGTTCTATACGCCCTACTCAACCACGACCGATGGTAGCGTTGCGTTAATGACGTTTGCGGCCTTTGTCCTTGGCTTCAGTTCCATCCTCACGGGTGTCAACTTTGTCGCAACCATCCACAAGCTGCGCGCTCCCGGCATGGGCTGGTTCGATATGCCCCTCTTCTGCTGGGGCATCTACGCCACCGCGCTCATTCAGGTGCTTGCCACCCCCGTCCTCGCCATTACTCTTCTTCTCCTCATCATGGAGCGGACCTTCGGGATTGGTATTTTCGACCCGAAACTGGGTGGCGACCCGGTGCTCTTCCAGCACTTCTTCTGGTTTTACTCGCACCCGGCCGTTTACATCATGATCCTGCCCGGCATGGCGATTATCTCCGAAATTATCCCGACGTTTTCGCAGAAGACGATCTTCGGCTACCGGGCCATCGCCTTCTCCTCGGTCGCAATCGCGCTCGTGTCGTTCATCGTGTGGGGCCACCATATGTTCACCTCTGGCCAGTCCCAGTTGGCCTCGGCGATCTTTTCCTTCATTACCTTCTTTGTGGCGGTTCCATCGGCTATCAAAACGTTCAACTGGATCGTCACGATGTACAAAGGTTCAGTTGCGTTCAATGCCCCGATGCTCTACGCCCTCAGCTTTCTGCTGTTGTTCGGCATCGGCGGTCTGACGGGCATCTTCCTCGGTGCGGTCTCCGTCGATATCCACCTCCACGACACCTACTTCGTTGTCGCACACTTCCACTACGTGATGATGGGTTCAACCGTCATCGCCTTCCTCGGCGGTCTCCACTATTGGTGGCCCAAGATGTTTGGCCGGATGTACAACGAATCGGCCGCCAAGGTGGCCTGTGCCCTCGTCTTTATCGGTTTCAACGCCACCTTCCTGCCACAGTTTGTACTGGGTAGCCGTGGTATGCCCCGTCGCTATTACAACTATCTGCCGGAGTTCCAGTTCCTGCACCAGGTTTCTACCGTTGGGTCGTGGATTCTGGGTCTCGGTTTCTTGATCATGGCCGGCTATCTGTTCGCCTCGCTGCGGAAGAAGATGGATGCCCCAGCCAACCCCTGGCATAGCCGGACGTTGGAGTGGCAGACCGCTTCGCCGCCGATTACCCACAATTTCCACGAAGTCCCCTCCGTTGGCGGTGGTCCTTACGATTACTACCGGCCGGTGGGACAGGGGAGGAACGCTTGAGTCATTCCACGCATGATGTGGCGGAACACCGGTTCCGCCAGCATCACTTCGCTACCGCCGAACAACAACTCGATACTTCGAAGATCGGCATGTGGCTTTTCCTGGCCACCGAAATTCTGATGTTCGGCGGGCTCTTTGTGGGCTTTGGCCTGATGCAGGGCGTCTATCCGGAAGCCTGGGTGGCCGGTCATCATCATCTCGACCGGGTGCTCGGCGCGGTCAACACCGTCTTCCTGCTCTGCTCCTCTTTCACGATGGTGATGGCGGTTCATTACGCTTCGACCGACGAGAAGTCGAAGACTGTCCTCAACTTGGGCTTGACCCTCGGCTTTGCCTTCGCCTTTCTGGTGGTCAAATACTTCGAGTACTCCCACAAGTTCCATGACGGGCTGCTGCCGGGCCGGTTCTTTAATCTGGCCGGAATCGGTGGCCCCCCCCAGCAGGCGATGTTCTTCGGTTTTTACTTCGCCATGACGGGTATCCATGGTTTCCACGTTTTGATCGGCATTATTTTGATCACCTGGATTATGATCCGAGCCAATCGCGGCGACTTCTCTAGCGCCTATTACACCCCGGTCGACCTGATCGGGTTGTACTGGCACTTGGTCGATTTGATCTGGATTTACCTGTTCCCCCTTCTCTATCTCGTCAGCTAGGATACTCATGAGCGAACAAGCGCACCACACTCCTCACTCCCCTCTTCCGTACCTGCTTACGCTGATCGCCCTGCTGATCCTGACCGGGATTACCGTCGGCGCGGCGTACGTCGATTTCGGCTCGTCGACCGTGAATATCATCATTGCCATGTTGATCGCGACCTTCAAGGCTTCTCTGGTCGCCCTCATCTTCATGCACCTCCGGCATGACAAAGCGCTCAATTCCATTATTTTCGTCAGCTCCTTGATCTTCCTGGGCATCCTGCTGGGCTTCTGCATGATCGACCTCGGCAGCCGTGAACGCGTCTACCCTACCGGTCTTCGCAAAGTGGATCCGCCCCCCTCGGCAGCCCCGGCGGCGGCTCCTCCTGCACCCGCGAAACACTAGTTCGTCAGTCACCAATCGAAACCAACGGCCTCTTCCCACCCGGAACGGGCCGTTTCGCTTTCTCCCGAGGTAAATTCTCCATGCAAAGAAGACTCTTCCTGGCCAGCGCCGCCGCCGCTTCCGTCCCCGCCCAGACCCCTCCCCGCCGCATCGCCGCCATCGTGACCGAGTACCGGCCCATGTCCCACGCCGACGTCATCGTCGGCAAGTACCTTGAGGGCTTCAACCAGGACGAGCGCCCGCCCTACCCCCAATCCCGCATCGTCTCCCTGTTCACCGAACAGGTCCCGCCCAAAGACATGAGCCGGGAGCGCGCCAAAAAGTTCAATGTCCCCATCTACCGCACGGTCGCCGAAGCGTTGACCCTCGGTGGCGCCCAACTCGCCGTCGACGGCGTCCTGCTCATCGGCGAACACGGCGACTACCCCTCCAACGACAAAGAGCAGAAACTCTACCCCCGTTTTGAGATGTTCCTGAAGATCACCGATGTCTTCCGGCAATCCGGCCGCTCCGTCCCGGTCTTCAACGACAAGCATCTGTCCTGGAGCTTCCGCCAGGCCAAACGCATGGTCGACATCTCCCGCGAACTCAAGTTCCCCATGCTCGCCGGCTCCTCCGCCCCGGTCGCCTTCCGGACGCCCGGCGTCGACGCCCCCTGGGGCGAAAAGCAGCGCTACGCCGTCGCCATCTCCTACAGCGGGCTCGACATCTACGGCTTCCACGTCCTCGACGCCTTGCAGTCGATGACCGAACGCCGCGCCGGCGGCGAAACTGGCGTCAAGAGCGTCCAGTGCCTCGAAGGCGAGGCCTGCTGGAACTTTCTCGCCACCAACGCCTGGGCGCAGAAACTGTTTGACCGCGCTATCTCCCACAGTGAAACCCGCAAGCCCGGCGACCTGAAAAAGATCGTCCCCACCCCGGCCGTCTTCGTCGTCGAATACGCCGATGGCCTCCTCGGCGCCGCCTTCCTGCTCACGGGTGCCGTCGAGGACTTCACGGTCGCCGTCGACGTCGCCGGACGAAACGAACCCATTTCCACACTGATGAAGCTCCAGGACGGCCGCCCGTATCATCATTTCGGATGCCTCGTCCAGAAGATCGAGGAGATGTTCCTCACCGGCCGGGCCCCCTACCCGGTCGAGCGCACCCTGCTGTCGAGCGGCATTCTCGATTTCGGCCTCGAATCCCGCCTCCAGGGCCACCGCAAACTCGCCACTCCCGAACTCCAACAGGTCCGCTACCAAACCCCCCGCACCTCCAATTTCTGCGTCAGCGGCTGGGGACCGGACGGCAAGCGCCTGTAGATAGCCTGATATCCTGGTAACCGTGAACAAGGCATGTCTGCTGCCGGTGCTGTTCGCCGCCTCGCTCGCGGCGCAGCCCGTCAGCTACCGGCGCGAGATCGCCCCCGTTTTGCAACAACGCTGCGTGGCCTGCCACCAATCCGGCAACCCCTCCGGCGGCTTCGTGGCCGAAACGGCCACCGGAGTCGCCCGCGCCGCCCGCTCCGGGCTCCTCCTCGATACCCTCACCGGCGAACGCCCCCGCATGCCGAAAGCGGGCCCTCCTTTAACAGCCCAACAGGTCGCGCTCCTGCGCCGTTGGGTCGAACAGGGCGCCCCCGACGACTCCACCGGCGAGCCGGCCACCTGGTGGTCCCTCCGCCCCCTACCCCCGTCCAGACCCGCCTCCATCGACGAGTTCGTCCACGCCAAACTCCAAGCCGCCGGCCTCACCCCCTCCCCCGAAGCCGACCGCCGCACCCTCATCCGCCGCCTCACCTACGATCTCCACGGCCTCCCGCCCACCCCCGAAGAGTCGGACGCCTTCGCCGCCGACCCCGATCCCCGCGCCTACGAACGCCTCGTCGACCGTCTCCTCGCCTCCCCGCGCTACGGCGAACGCTGGGCCCGCCACTGGCTCGACGTCGTCCACTACGGTGACTCCCACGGCTACGACAAAGACAAGCCCCGGCCCCACTCCTGGCCCTACCGCGACGCCGTCATCCGCGCCTTCAACGAAGACCTCTCCTACCCCCGCTTCGTCCGCGCCCAACTCGCCGGCGATCTCCTCTACCCCAACGACCCCCACGCCTTCGCCCTCACCGGCTTCCTCGCCGCTGGCCCCTGGGACTTTGTCGGCCACCAGGAACTCAAAGAAGGCACCGCCAACAAAAACCTCACGCGCCTGCTCGACCGCGACGACATGGTCGCCACCACCATCTCCACCTTCGTCAGCCTCACCGCCCACTGCGCCCGCTGCCACGACCACAAGTTCGATCCCATCCCCCAGGCCGACTACTACAACCTCCAGGCCGTCTTCGCCGGCATCGATCGCGCCGACCGGCCCTATGACGCCGACCCGGCCGTCTCCGCCGCCCGCCGGGCGCTCCTCAACGAAAAACTCGCCGTCCAGCGCCGCCTGCAGCCCCACCTCGATCGCGTGGAGTTCGCCTCGAGCCCCGAACTCACCGCCCTCGATATCCGCATCCAGGACGCCGGCCTGCTCATCGCCCACCTCGGCACCCCCAAAACCCCCGCCGAAATCGCCGAAAAGCTCCGCCTCGAAACCCGCCGCACGGCAGACCGCGCCACCCGCCAGAAACTCGTCGACACTCTGGCCGGCGCCGAAACTCTCGCCGCCATCGCCGCCGGACAAAAAGAGCTCGCCGCCCTCGACGCCCGCCTGGCCGCCCTGCCCGCCCCCCAACTCGTCTACTCCGGCGCCGCCTACTTTCCCCGCGCCGGCGCCTTCCGCCCCTCACTCACCCCCCGCCCGGTCCACATCCTCGACCGCGGCAACCTCAGCGCCCCCGGCGCGCCGGCCACCCCGGGCGCCCTCCGCTGCGTACCCGGCCTCGGCGCCACCTTCGCCGACCCCGGCGCTGACGAAGGCCCCCGCCGCGCCGCCCTCGCCGCCTGGATCACGGCCGACGCTAACGTCCTCACCTGGCGCTCCATCGTCAACCGCGTCTGGCACTACCACTTCGGCGCCGGCCTCGTTGATACCCCGAACGACTTCGGCCGCATGGGTTCGCTCCCGTCCCACCCCGAACTCCTCGACTGGCTCGCCGTCTGGTTCCGCGACGAAGCCAAAGGCTCGCTCAAACAGCTCCACCGACTGCTCGTCCTCAGCGCCACCTACCGCCAAAGCTCCGCCCACCGCGATGCCCCCGCCCGGCTCGACGCCGGCAACCGCCTTCTCTGGCGCATGAACCGCACCCGCCTCGACGCCGAAAGCATCCGCGACTCCGTCCTGCTCGCCGCCGGCAAGCTCGACCTCACCATGGGCGGCCCCGCCGTCCGGCAGTTCGGGTTTAAAGACGACCACTCGCCCGTCTACGACTACGCCGCCTTCGACCCCGATGCCCCCGGCGGCTACCGCCGCAGCATCTACCGCTTCCTCGTCCGCAGCGCGCCGGACCCCTTCATGGAGCGCCTCGACTGCCCGGACCCCTCGCTACTCACGCCGAAACGCTCCACCACGCTCACGGCCATTCAGGCGCTGGCCATGTGGAACAACCGGTTCATGGTCCGCATGGCGGAGCATCTGGCCGCCCGCGTGGCGGGCGACGGCGATCGTTTGGGCCGTCTCGTTCTCGGGCGGCGCCTGGCGACGGCAGAGGCCAGCTACGGCGCCCGCCACGGCCTCGCCAATCTGGCCCGGGTCCTGTTAAACACTAACGAGTTTTTGTTCGTAGATTGAGGATAACCATGCGGCGACGCGATCTGTTGGGTTCGTTTGGCGGTTTGGCCGTGGCGCAGATGCTGGGGCAGGAGGGCGGCGCGCCCCATCACACCCCGCGCGCTAAACGCGTCATTCAGATCTTTCTATCGGGCGCCGCCAGTCAGTGCGACAGCTTCGACTACAAGCCGAAGTTGATCGAAAAAGCCGGCCTGCCCTGGGACCCGGGCGAAAAGGTCGAGCTTTTCCAAAGCAACCCCGGCGTGGTCATGCCCAGCCCGTGGGCGTGGAAGCGCTACGGACAGTCCGGCAAATGGGTCAGCGATCTGTTTCCGGAAATTGCCCAGTGCGTTGACGACATCGCCTTCGTCCACTCGCTGCAATCCAAGTCGAACATCCACGGCCCGGCCACGTTCATGCAGAACACGGGTTTTATCCTGCCCGGGTTCCCCAGCGCCGGCGCGTGGCTCTCCTACGCTCTCGGCACCTTGAACGACAATCTGCCGAAGTTCATCGTCCTGCCCGACCACCGCGGCGTGCCGCCGAACGGCCCGGGCAACTGGTCGTCCGGCTTCCTTCCCGCGGCGCACCAGGCGACCACGGTGCGCGTCGGCACGCCGCAGCCCATCTATGATCTGGCGGCGCCCAAGCAGGCCAGCTACATCAGCCCGGAGAGCGAGCGCGAGGGCCTCGCGCTGCTGGACCGCGTGAACCGGCAGCATCTGGCCACGCACCCCGGCGACTCGCTGCTCGAAGCCCGCATCGCCTCCTACACCATGGCGGCGCGTCTGCAGATGAGCGCCCCGGAGGTGCTTGCCACGGGTGGCGAATCGCCGGCGACCCGCCAACTCTATGGCATGGACGACCCCGCCACGGCGGAGATGGGGGAGCGCTGCCTGGTGGCCCGCCGCCTCGTCGAACGCGGCGTCCGCTTCGTGCAGATCTGGAGCGGGGCCGACAACGGCTTTCCCCGCCGCAACTGGGACAGCCACGAGAATCTGGCCAAAGATCACGGCGAGTTGGGTAAGTCGCTCGACCGCCCCGTGGCGGGTCTGCTGCGCGACTTAAAGGCCCGTGGTCTGCTGAACGATACGATCGTCCACTGGACGACCGAGTTCGGCCGCATGCCCTGCAGCCAAGGGAGCCTCGGGCGCGACCATAACCCGGCAGGCTTTACGAGCTGGCTCGCCGGCGGAGGCTTCCGCGGGGGCCTCAGCTATGGCGCCACCGATGAATGGTCGTACAAGGCCGTCGAAAAGCCGGTCTTCTGTTATGACCTCCACGCCACGATGCTGCATCTGCTGGGCATCGACCACCAGCGGCTGAGCTACCGCCACAACGGCATCGACCGCCGACTGACCGACGTCCACGGCACTGTGCTGCGGGAACTGATCGCGTAGCGGCGGACCTCCCCCACGACCTGACCGCTACCGTGCTCGATCCGCCTGGTCCCGCCCAGTGGCAGGAGCACCCCTTCGCCCCGGCTTCCCGACCCTCCCGCCGCCCTGCCGGACCCCGATGCCCGCCACGGACGACGCCGTGCGGTGAGAATGTAGCGCGGCCTCGCCCAACTCCCCACCGCGCTGTCCCGCCCGAGCGTGGCGCAACGCCCCTGCCGCCGGACCCCAATGCCCGCCACGGACAACGCCGTGCGGTGACAATGTAGCGCGGCCTCGCCCAACTCCCCACCGCGCTGTCCCGCCCGAGCGTGGCGCAACGCCCCTGCCGCCGGACCCCGATGCCCGCCACGGACGACG
>JAINDL010000025.1 GCA_019931245.1 Bryobacteraceae bacterium CoA2 C42 | reverse complement strand
TGTACTCCCCCGCTGTACTCCCCCGCTGTACTCCCCCGCTGTACTCCCCCGCCGTACTCCCCCGCCGTACTCTCCACGCCGTACTCTCATAAGACGCGGCGTCTAACCTACTCCTCATCATCTCCCACGAAACAGCTAAAGCAGCAATGCATTTCTGAAATCTTTGCTGTCCCCTGCCTCGGCAGGCTCTGGTTTCGCCGCGACCATCGCAACCGCCGCGGCAAATTGGCCCGTTTCTCAGCCCCGTTTCTCAGCCCCGTTTGTCATCAAAGCAGCGGGGGCAAACGATCCTCTGCCCCTGGTGCCCGGCGTGCCGCAACCCACCGTCATGTTAATCGACCCCTGCCCTCAGTGTGGATCACCGCCCCCGGCGACAGTCGGTGGATCGCACAACTGGTTACCGACGGCACAGAGGGGACTATGCAACAAGGTTCACTTAACCGCCGGAAATACCATCGGCGCCTACCCCTGCAACGCCTCCAGACCCTTGTTTAGCTTCTACATCCAGAACATGACGACGTTTGAGTCGTTGATTGTCGGCGCCCGACCTCCCCTTAGTGGGAACTGTGACGTCTGATCTCTATCGGGACAAAAACAATAAGGTGGTAGCGTACCAACAGGAACCCGAAATCCTGCCGGCTTGCTCCTCCAAGGTGAGATCACCAAAGCTCTGAAGCCGTCCGACTCGAATCACATTCGGCCTCGGTGCGGCGGCCCTCTTGCGCGCTCGCCGCCGGCACTAGAAGGCCCGAGCGAAGGGAGCCAAAAACAAGTCCAGGCGGGGGAGCATCCATACTCCAATGGCGGCTCAGCCGATCCCTCCCAGGGCTGACATACACCCACGTCCCCTCCACCGTCCGTTGTGCTTGCCGGTCAGTACCAGCTAGGGGTACGCAAAAACACGAACTAGCAGTACAAAGGAAGGATTACTTTCCCCTTGAAATCCGCGTACTTCCGTACTACACTCGAAGAGGTCTAGGTGTCTCAACAACGCCTTTTCACTTCGGAGGAGAAAAGTTAAACATGAAAGCATTTCTTAAATTTGTACTGATCCCTGCCTTGGCGGGATCATGTTTCGCTGCCACAATTTCGACCGGCTCGGCTTCCTGGATGGTCCAGCAGAACTCCGGTTTATCGAATAATGGTGGCGCCCTTGGCACGCCGACATCTGCGGTTGTCCTAACCGGTACGCTGCCCACCGCCTGGGTGAGCGCCCCGGGCGGCAGTGCGTGGGTCGGCCAACTGGCGACCGACGGGAACCTTTCCACTGGCAATTGCGAGCCTCTCACGTCGTACTGCGGCGCCAAGCCTGGTGAATACGTCTACACGCTCACGATCGGATCGGTCGGGGGCGTCATCAACTTCCTCAACTTCACCTCAGACAACTCGATCAAGCTCGATATCTCGGACAGCAACGGCTTGTTGCAGACTTTATCCTCCCCCGACGACACCCCGTTCGGGGCGTTGATCTCTGGTCCGACTGGCCTCTCCTTCGCCGGAACCCTGCAGATTATGGCCACGGTCATGAATTCGGAACTGGGAGCTCCCGCTCCTCAGGGTTCCCGGAATCCCTCCGGGTTTCTCCTCAGCGGTGATGTCACCGAAGCTCCGGAACCATCCACCTATCTGATGTTCGGTATTGGCAGCGCAGCCCTCTTCATCGCTCGCCGCCGCCGGAACTAGTACCTCCATCCCTGCGATCTGGGTCTTCCCAGACCGTCTGTAACGGTCCGCCTTCGCTTCCTCCGCCCCCCCCTTGAGGGGGGCAAACTTCGGAGATCGCGAGCGGACCGTTTCTCTTTTGAGGAAACTACGCAAAGGGATCAACCTCGCCCGATCCTTGCTATGCGGCGCTCCATGTGGAGCAGAGTGCCAGGCTGGCAGCTGCAATCGCCTCCGCGACCGCGCCCCCTCTCGGAGTTCACCTTTTTCCGCGCCTGCGGGTTCTGGCATGGCGTCCTCGGTACGGTTCCCGCCCCTGCCTGCGCCTCGGCGCTCACCAAAAGTCGACCAGTTCTGATGGAGAGTTGATCACGCCGAAAACACCCGCTGCCACGTGGCACGGCACGGCGAGCGTCGGTTCATCACCCCCGCCGCAGGCGCATAAGTCCTTTAACACTTCGGCGGGGGCGTTCTCCTCCCCGCGGCCCGGCCGCGCGCCACGAGACCTCACTCGGCGCGGATATCGCGGAATCTGGCCCCAACGGGTGGTCAACTTTGGGTGAGCAGGGGTGGGTCATTTCGCGCGAGCGCCGAAGCGTTGGTAGCCGCCGAGAATCTTCTTCACCGCCAACCCCAGGCGCCTGCACGCCAAAAGTCTCACCCAGATTCTGTACCCGGCCCGAACGGCCACCCCGTCCAACGCCGTCGGCCACCGCGACTTCATCCCTTCCGGCCTCTTCCGAAACACACTCGCCGTGTCCCGCGCCGCCGGCCACTCCCCGCCGGCATCCACCGTGCGGTTTCCATCCCCCACGTGTCAGCCCCGGTGCGTTCCGCCGCCTCCTTCCTGCCCCCCACTCACTCACCGAGGAGCCACGCAAACTACCACCCACCAGCACACACCGCATCCGCCCTCACCAACCCCAAATAAAATCGAACCCGGGCGGCCCGCTGCGCTCTCGCCCCACCTACTTCCGCACCACCGACGGTGGCGTCAACCGCCGCCGCTCAGACACGCTCTCCGTCGAGCGCACCACCTGAGACCGGACCTCCGCTACTCTATCCGGGAACCGGGCCGAGGAAAGTCGAAACAAGGGATCGGCCCCCAGTTCAAAGGGCGTGGGCGGGTGACCGTATCGATCCAAAAACCCTTCTGCCATCTCCCACCACTGCGGGCCCGACGGATACTCCAGCACCCGACCCAATTCCTCCCCGGCTACCTTCCGCACCACAGGGTCCGTCGATTCTGCCATCTGGTACCAGATCCTGGCGGTACCCCGACTGGGATGCGCAAAGCTCCAGTGAAGAGTCTGCCGAATCCACCTCTCGTACTCCGGATTCTCTTTCAATCGGGAGCTGACGATGGAAAAGTAATCCGGTCGCCGGGCATAGAAAAGAAATTCCAGGACAACGCTAACCGCATATTTTCCTTTGGTCGTATCGAGTGGAATCTCCTTTATCCGCTCGACCACCATATCGACCGCCCAATCGTGCCGATTAACGAGTATTCTCCCCACATCGTAGGGATCCTTCCCTCCCATCCCCTCGAAAACCACCGGCGGCGGCTCCACCTCCCCCAGATTGAGCGCAGGAAACGCCTCCGGCGCGAAAAGCAGCAGATACCTGCGCAGGAAAGTCCGCTGCACCTCCTCAGAAGCGTCCAGGACCTTCGGCGGCTCATCCTGAGCCCGCCCCACCGGCGCGCCCAACGAGAAAAGCAACCCAACCATCACGAAGAAAAGCAAGTTATAGCGCATAGTAAAACCTGACAATCTGATTAAAAAGTGCCGCATCCGCGGGCGGGGAGTCTGGCGGATTAGTCAGCGATAAATTCTGCGACGGAAGTCCCAATGGAGGATTCCCGCACAACACGTTTCCGCCTATGTACAGTCCAACGTTTTCCCCGTGCTGAAACCGCCGGTTCGGATCCGTAAACACTTCATTCGGCGTCATCAGCAGAGGATTATCGGGATAAGACAACACGGCACTCTCCTGGCAGACAACCGCATCGCTCAGAGGATTGATAGCCCGGCAGCCGTTATTGTATCCTGGCACGTTGCGGCTGGCCCTAGCACAAGCCGCCCCACCCGCCGCCAACCACCTTCCGGCTTGACTCGGACGCCAGGCCCTGTACAGATCCGACAAAAACGGACTCATCACCCCATCGAGTAGTCCCATCAACACTGGCGGATCCAGATAGCTCTGCATCTGCTCCACTTGGATAGTGCACTTACCGGTCACCGACGTCCACCCATCGACCGGGACGTACGGGTAACCCAGGTGCGGCGTGCCCAGGGTGATGAAGCCCGCGACCGGATAAGAGCTGGTCAAAACTCCCAGCAGATTATCCGCCAGCATCTTCCGCACCACCAACCCGCCCATGCTGTGCGCCAGGAAAACGATTTGGTCACCCGGGCGAAACGGGTACTGGCGCACGCGTGCCGCCAGCCGCAGCGCACCCTCCGCAATCGGCACGCAGTCGGGCAACGTATATCCCAGGTCAAACACAAACCGCGACTGTTCGATGGAAGGGTACCCTGCCGAGAGACGGACACTGAGCTGGTTGCGGAGAGTAGCAAACGAATCTGGGTTATCCGAAAGGCCATGGACGATGAAGGTGATCAACCTCCCCGGCTTTAGCGGCGGTAAAACCAGCGCGGCTCGCGTGGTGGATTGACTCTGCGGACTGCTGCCGGCCCCAGGATAAAACTGCCCACTCAGCCCCGACGACACCACCGAGATCTCAAACCGGCACCCCGGCGAATTCGACGGTATCGACTTCGTAAACACGATCTGCGTATCCCGCCCCACCCCCGCCGCCGGCCCCACAATCGTCACCTCCTCCGACCCCAAACAAGCCACCGTATCCCCATCGGTCGCCAGCAAAGACACCCGCGGATTGCCCCCAAAC
>JAINDL010000235.1 GCA_019931245.1 Bryobacteraceae bacterium CoA2 C42 | reverse complement strand
TCTGGCGGGATATCCCGGGGCGGCGATGGGATGGCTGGCGCTGGTGACGCCGGCTTTTTTGAGTATTCCGCTGGTGGGGTGGCTGGGGCGGCACCGGGAGCATCCGGTGGGTCAGCGGGTGCTCGATTCGGTGCTGCTGGCTTCGGCCGGGCTGAGCCTGGCGAGCGCGCTGCCGCTGGCGCGGGAGGCGATTGTGGATGCGCGGGGCGTGGGGCTGGCGGTGGCTGCCGGGACGGTTTTATTTCGCACGCGGATCGATTCTTTTTGGGTGATCCTCGGCTGTGCCGCCACAGCTTTGTTATACTCAGCGCTACCATGAGCGAGTTTCGACTCGGCGATATCCTCGACGATTACTGTGCCAAGTGTAAGCGGCTCACTAACCATGCCATTGTTTCGCTGGTAGGTACGGACCCGGCCAAGGTCCGCTGCTGTTCCTGCTACAAGGACCATGACTATGAGCGGGCGGTGGTGCCGCCGACCAAAAAGGAACTGAAGGCGCTGGCGCTGCTGCAGGCGCAGCGGGAAGGCGGCGGCAGGCCGAATTAGTTCCGGCGCATTTCGTCTTTGATCTGGGCGAGGATCTCGGGCTTGTCGTCGGATTCGAGTTCCTTTTCGAGGCGGCGGAGGGCGACGCCGACGACGTCGCGGTGGTGGAGCTTGTGGCCGAGGCCTTCGCGGTCGGTGAGTTTGAGCCAGATATCGTGGAGCCGGTCGAGATCTTCGGGCCAGAGGCGGGGCGGGTGGGGGCCGAGGTTGACGAAGGTGGACTGACGGTCGGGGCGGATGACTTCAAGCGACAGGGGATGGCGGGGTTCGGGCAGGGCTTCCCAGGCGAGGCCGATGCGGCGGGCCAGTTCTTCGGAGGCCATTTTGGCCGAGACGCCGGTGACGAGGCGGGAGGCTTTCAATTGATTGGCGGCCTGGATCATGGCGGCGAAGGGATCGATGGCCGGCACGACGAGTAACTCGACGGGTTTGCCCTCTTTTTCGGCGACGGTGACGACGCGGGAGAACAGCTCCTGTTCGTAGGAGCCGAACAGCTGCTCGTTTTGGAGTTCGAACTCGCCGGCGCCGGCCGAGATGGGATGGACGGTCATGACGACGACGTCGTGGCGGCGAAGATTGGTTTTTTCGATGATGCGGCGGAAGTGTTCGAGGTTGTTGTAGTCGCGGACGGCGACGAGGATGCAGCCGGGGCGCGCGGTGAGGTGGGCGGTTTCGACGCGGGGCTGATGTTCGAGGTTGAACTCTTCGAGGGCGTTCGACTTGGCGGCAACGGCCTTGCGGGTGCGCCTGGCGTTGACGCGTTCGGAGATTAGGAAGACGGCAAACAGGATGAGAGTGAAGGAGACGCCGTAGACGGTGGCGATTTTTTTGGTGAACAGGTTGGCGATGGCGACCAGGAAGAGCATGAGCACCGTGGCGCCGAGGCCCACCGGGAGTTCGCGGCCGCCCCAGTGGAGGTTGAGCGGGGTTTTGTACTCCTGATCGTGGCGCTGGAAACGGAGGGCGAGCACGCCGAGGCCTTTGAGAAAGAAGCTCCAGACCACGCCGAAGGCGTAGGCTTCGCCGAGCAGATAGACGTCGCCCATACTGCCGAGGATGGTGAGGATCTGGAGGAGGACGATGAGGTTGATGATGCGGTAGGTGGTGCCGAAGCGGGAGTGGGGTTTGCGGAACCAGGCGAGGAGGACGCCGTCTTCGGCGACGCGGTTGAGGACGCCATTGGCGCCGATGAGGGAGGTGTTGACGGCGCCGGAGAGGATGAGGCCGCCGACAATGACGACGAAGATGTGGAAGCCGAGCTTGAGCAGGGGCGGGCCGATGAGGCTCATGGAGAGGCCGCCGATGAGGTTGTCGTAGTACTGGGGGCGGACGGCGTCGGGGATGATCATGACGGCCAGCAGGGAGATGAGGCCGGTGGACAAGAGCGCGTAGATGCAGACGATGTTGGCGGTGATCCGAAGATTTTTCATCTTGGGATAGGCGATTTCGCGGTAGACCTGGGCGAGAGTTTCAAAGCCGCTCATGGCGAGCAGAGAGTGGCCGAAGGCGACCACGAGCATCGCCGCGCTGATGGAGGGCCAGAAGGTGCCTTCGAGCCAGCCGAGGGAGTGTTCATTGAGCGTGAGGTTGGCGGCCACCGGGGCCGGAGGAAGGGGCGCGCCGCCGCGGAGCAGGAGCGTGAGGGCGGACCAGGCCACCAGAATCACGACCATGACGGTGGTGATCTGCATGATGCGCAGGGCGTGGCCGCTCGATTCGTGGATGCCGCGCGTGTTGCTGCGCCAGAAGTAGAGCGTGACGGCGATGCCGAAGAAGACGGCGAACAGGTTGGGGTTGACGTGCAGGGGATAGCCGCCCACTTCGCCCATTTCGTTCATCAGACGGCCGATGTACTGCCCGGCGCTGACCGAGGAGATGGGGCCGGTGAGGATGAAGTCGACGACGAGGGCCGAGACGGAGAGCTTGGCCATGTTGGGGCCGATCGAGTCCCGGACGACGACGTAGACGCCGCCGCGGACAAACATGGAACAGCTCTCCATGTAGATGGACCGGACGGCGAAGGAGAAGAGCATGACCGCGAGGACGAACCAGGGGGCGGACTTGCCGATAGCCTGTTCGGTGATGCCTCCGACGTAGAACATGGTCGAGGCCAGATCGCTCAGGACGATTGCCGCGCCCCGCCAAAACGAAATAAACGACAGCGCAACGGTGGTGGCAACAACAACCCGGGAATTGCTCACGGGTGCGGTTGCCTGGCGTTCAGGTGGCTCAGGCATTCCAGCTACGATAATAGCGGATGCAAGAGGGCGCTGAAATTATCCGGGTGCTGCGGGCGGCGGGTCACCAGGCGTGGCTGGTGGGCGGTTGCGTGCGGGATCTTCTGCTGGGGGTGCCGCCGCAGGACTTCGATGTGGCCACGAGTGCGCGGCCCGAGCAGATTGCGGGGCTGTTTCCGGCGGCGCGACCGGTGGGGGCGCATTTCGGGGTGATGCTGGTGGGTGAAGTGGAGGTGGCGACCT
>JAINDL010000217.1 GCA_019931245.1 Bryobacteraceae bacterium CoA2 C42 | reverse complement strand
CCCCTCCCGCCGGGCCGAAGCGAGTCCGTTGTGCGCGATTCCTCAGAAGTTATACTTCAACCCAAACTGCAGATTCCGCATGTTCGTCCGCGTCCCGGTAATCGTCGCAAAGTTACCCTGCGATACCGGCGCCAGCGAACCCGCCGCAAACACCGCCGAAGCCAGGTTCGTGTTCGGGTTGCCCCACACCGGATGGTTCATGATATTGAACCCCTCAAACCGGAACTGCAGCACATGCTTCTCGCTGAACGGCATCGTGAAATTCTTAAACGTGGAGAAATCCCACGCCACAATCCCCGGGCTGTTCATCGTGTTCCTTCCCACGTTGCCAAACGTACCGTCCACCGGACGCGTAAACGCCCGCCAGTCGAACCACTGCGCCGGGTTTCCGTTCTCCAACTGCCCGTTCGTCCCCGTCGAGTTCGGCCGGTCGAACTGCCCGCCCGTGTTCGACGGGTCGCCGCCCACCGTGATCGTCATCGGGAACCCGGTCTGCATCGTCACGATCGAACCCAGCTGCCAGCCGCCCAGCACGGCGTTGGCAAACCCGTTCTCAATCGCAAACCGCTGCCCCTTGCCAAACGGCAAATCCCAGGAAATCGACGTCGTCACCCGGTGACGCGTGTCAAACGAAGACCGCGCGTACTCGCACGCCCGGCAGTAGCTGTTCTGCGGGAACAGCGTATCGCCGCCCTGGTTCCGGATCGCCGTCGCCGTATCGAGCGACTTCGCCCAGGTGTAGGCCGACAGGAAGGTCAACCCCGCAGAGTACCGTTTGGTCACCTTGACACCCAACGAGTTGTAGTTCCCTGTGCCGCCGTTGTCCACCAACTGAATACGGCCGAAGTTGGGAAACGGCGAACGCTGCGCCAGGCTCAATCCCGTCGTCCGGGGCGCCGGCATCGCTTCGTTGACCGCCCGCAGCGCTTCCAGCCTCCGGCTCACGCTGCCCAGATAGCTCACCTCAAACAGGATCTGGCCCGGCAGCTCCCGCTGCACGTTCAGCAGATACTGCGCCGAGTAGGGCGTCCGCCGGTTGTAGGGATTAGCAAACGCATACGGCGTTGGCACCTGGGCAATCCCGCCCGCCGCCGCCGCCAGCGCGTTGTTCCACGTCAGATTCGGCGTCACCGTGTTCGAGTTGAACCGCAGACGGCCCGCCAGGTTGCGCGCCATGTCGAACCGCGGATTGCCCGTGTCCTGGTTGTAGAACATCCCGGTGCCGGCGCGGATCACCCACTTCGCCGTCGGGCTCCAACTCAAGCCGATGCGCGGCGCCCAGTCGTTGTTGTCCCGCGCCACCAGCCGATTGCCCAGCGATCCGTTCCGCGCCACTTCAATGTTCGGCCACCGCAGGTTGATCCCCTCGTACGGATCCGTCCCTGTGCCTTGCCGCATGAAGTAGGGGTAAATGCCGCGATCCGCCACGTTCGCCCCCTGAAAGCTCGCCGGCCGGATATCCTGCCGGACAATCGCGTTGAACAGCGTTCCCGTCTGGTCCTGCCACGGCGGGTTGTTCTCGTACCGGATACCCCAGTTCAACGTGAACTTCGACGAAATCTTCCACGTATCGTCGAAATACAACGCAAAGTTCACCGCCTGGAAGCGCGCCCGCGCAATCGATACCGCCGCCTCGGCCTGGTTGGTCTGGCCCAGCAGGTAGTCCGCAAACCCATCGCCCGTACCGGAGACGCCCGGGTTGTTCGTCGCGTTCGGAATGAACAGAAACTCGCCGCGCGCAAACTGGTTGCCCACCTGGAAGTAGTTATCCCAACGCATCTCGCCGCCCATCCGGAACGTATGCTTGCCCCGAATCACCGACAGGTTATTGTTGATCTGAATCACCCGGTTATTGTTCTCATACGGTCCCTCCGAACCGTTGCCGAAGCCGGAGTAAGTGCCGCCGAACCCGATGGCCGGAATGCCCCACTGCACCCCGGGCCCCGCGTTCAAGCCCGGAATCGCCAGATCCCCCACCACGTTCCGCGTAAACGCCAACTCCGGACCGGTCGTGTTGTAGAAACGGCTCAGCCCGAACCGCGCCTCGTTGACGATGGTCGGCGAAAGCACCCGGGTGTTGGAAACCATGTACTGGTCGAAGTTGGTGATGATCTTATCCCCGTTCAGCCGCAGCTGCTCGGTTAACTGATTCTCGTCACCCCAGCTGTAGCGCCCAAACCAGGTGGACTTCGAGGACTCGTTATAGTCGCCGCGCACCGTCAACTGGTCGCGATCAATCGGCCGGCCCAGCGCCTGCGCCCGGTTGTTCCGCAGCCCCGCTCCCGCCACGTTCGGCGTCGGGTAGAACTCAAGCAGCTTCACCGAGGTCGGATGAAACCGGCTCGACGGAATCGCGTTGTTCGGAAACGGCACCGCCGCCACCACGCCCGTCGCCCCCGGCGCCCGCGTCAACGGATCAAAAATCGACGCCACGCCGGCAAAGTTCCCGCCCCGCATCGCTTCGCTCGGCAGGTTGTAAACACCCTGCTGCGCCCGCCGCTGCCGGAACCACTCGTAGTTCGTCATGAAGAACAGCTTGTTCCGCCCGTTGAACAGCTTCGGGATCACCACCGGACCGGTCAGCGTAAACCCGTACTGATTCCACTTGAACGGATCCTTCGGCGGCCGGTTGGCCGTAAACGCATAGTTCTTGGCGTCGAACTTCTCGTTCCGCAGGAACTCAAACAGCGTGGCATGGTAGTCATTGCCGCCGCCCTTGGTGAGCACGTTGATCTGCGACGCCGCCCGGCCGTACTCGGCCGGATAGACGCCACTCTGCACCTTAAACTCCTGAATCGCGTCAATCGACGGCTGCGAGATGTAGGTGTTGAAGTTCGGGTCCGTGTTCTCAATCCCGTCCAGCGTAAACCGGTTGAACTGCGCCCGCTGCCCGCCAATCGAGATGCTCTGGTCGGCCCGAATGCCGCCCTGCCGCGAGCCAGCCTGTCCAGCCGACGGAAACCCGAAACTCACGTTCGGCGCCAGCGAAACCAGTTGCAGATAGTTCCGCCCGTTCAGCGGCATCTCCACAATGCGCTTGTTGTCAATCACCGTGCCCAGCGTCGCGTTCTCCGTCTGCAGCGACAGCGCCGATGCCGCCACCTCAATCGTCTCGGTCACGTTGCCGAGCTGCAGGTCCACGTCCTCCCGCCGGCTCTGCTGCACCTGAATCTCCAGACCCGTGCGCGTAGTGGCCTTAAAACCAGCCTTCTCCACCTTCATCGTGTAGCTGCCCGGCTGTAGCGACGGAAACGCATACGTACCCGCTTCGCTCGTCACTGTATCGCGGGTCGCACCCGTCGCGCTATTGAGGAGCGATACCTTCGCTCCCGCGACGATCGCCCCGGAGGCATCGCGCACCTCCCCGGACAGATCCCCAAACGTCTGGCCGAAAACGCTCAGCGCCAGACTGAAAAATAAACCCAACCGCACCAGATTTCCCATGTGCAAAGACCTTCTTCCCTGAATTCGAGCCGTCCTTCCCATTACAGAACCTGTTCGCCGCCCGCAACACCCTACTCCCGCCCTACTCCCTCCCCCCGGGCCCGTCCCACGGCATAATCAAGCTATGCGGCCTCTCCTCCTGTTCTGCATCGGCTCCCTGAGCGCGGTAGCGGCCCCCCGACTGCTGATCGACCCGGACAAAGTCACTGAGCTACGTCGCTTGACCGCCGTCCAGGGCTCCGCGCACGAAGAGATGCTCACCCGCCTGCGCCAGAAAGTTGACGCGGAAGAAGCCCTGCGCGAAGCTCCCGCCAGCCGCTACGGCCCTGCCTACCACGCCAACATGGCCGCCTTCCTCGCGCAACTCACCGGCGAAGCCCGTTACTGCGCCGTCGCCTACCGTACCCTCCGCGCCACCTACGATGGTGCCACCCCGGAGACCATCCTCCCCGACCAGGGCTACGGCCTCGCCCGCGCCACCGTCGGCGCCGGCTTCGCCTATGCCTACGACTGGTGCCGCGACTCCTGGTCTCCCGGCGAGACCCGCTGGGTCGCCGAAAAACTCCGCGCCGGCCTCGACGCCTGGCTCACCTTTCAACATGCCAACGTCGAGGCCCCGCACAAAGGCTCCAACTGGGTGGCCGTCTGCCGCGGCGGCGAACTCATCGAACTCCTCGCGCTCCGGCTCGAAAAAGAGCGCCCGGACCGCTACGCCCTCCTCAAACGCGACCTGCTCCAGCACATGCGCAATGCGGACGAACTCGGCGTCTCCCAGGAAGGCATCGGCTACACCGCCTATGGCGGCATCTTCCTCCTCCGCGCCCTGCTCGCCCTCCGCTCCGTCGGCGATACCGAACTGGAGGCCGAAGCCGCTCGCCACGCCTGGTGGAAACAGGCCATGTACTCCGGAACCTTTGTCGATCAGGGGGGCGGCCGGACTTGGCTCATGTCCGGCGTCAGCCACGCCGGCATCGGCGACGAGGGCTGGGCCAGCCTGCTGTTCGCCTTCACCCCTCCCGCCCAAAAACCCTTCTACAAGTGGTGGTACGATCGCCACCTCGGCACCTCCAGTCCCGGGCCCGCCGCCCGTCGCTTCGACCCCCGGCGCGAAGGGCCGCTCTGGGCCATACTCTACTACCCGGCCAACCTCCCCGCCCAGGATCCCACCGGCGTCTTCCCCGCCGCCGTCGCCGGCTCCGGAGGCCTCGTCTTCTTCCGCAACCGCTGGCAGGACTCTGACGACCTTCTGCTCTCCTTCCACGCCGACACCCCATGGCACAGTCACGCCTGGGACCAGCCCGAAGCCCTCCAACTCCAACTCTTCGCCTACGGCGCCAGCTTCGCCGGCGGGCCCGAAAAAACCCGCGATCCCGCCCACTTCTCTACCCTTCTGGTCGATGGCCGGCACGTCGGAGAAAAGGCCCGCGGCACCACCGGAAAGCTCATCTCGTTCACGCCCTCGCCCTCGGGCGGTACCGCCGTCGCCGGCGGCGGCAGCCAGTACGCCTCCCTCGGCGTCCAGGCCGAACGCACCCTCACCGTCGAGTTCCTTGCCGGCAACCGCGCCCGCCTGTCCGTGCGCGACCGCCTGCAATCCCCCACCCCCCACCGCTTCACCTGGCAGGTCAACCTCGGAAACCACACCACCCACGGCGGCATCCGCGCCACTCCCGACTTTACCCTGGTCGCCCCGCGCGGCCGCCTCCGCGGCGCGGTAGTCGCCCCCACCGGCGCCCGCATTGTCCCCGGCGACCCGTTCCGCGTCGAAACCGAGGCCTCCTCCCTCGACCTCAAGATCGATCTCCAACTCGAACCCCTCCCGTCCTCGCCCGCACGCACCTCCGTCACCCTCCCCGGCGGCGTCCCCCTCGAGTTCGTCTCCCTCCCGCCCGGAACCTACCGCCGCGGCAGCCCCGCCACCGAAACCAGCCGCGATCCCGACGAAGGCCCCCAACACGACGTCACCCTCACGCGCAGCTTTCAACTCGGCGTCTTTGAGGTCACCCAGCGGCAGTGGCAAGCGGTCCTCGGCGAAAACCCCGCCGCCTTCCAACAAGCCGCCTCCCCGCCCGTCCCCCCGGGTCACCCCCTCGACCGGCCCGTGGAGTCCGTCTCCTGGAACGATACCCAGCGCTTCCTTAACCGCCTGAATACCCTCGGCTTGGGACGCTTCCGCCTCCCCACCGAGGCCGAATGGGAGTACGCCGCCCGCGCCGGCACCGCCGCCGCCTACCCCTGGACTGACCCCGCTGGCCGCGACCGCACCCACGACTTCGCCTGGGCCAACAGCCGCTCCTTCGCCACCACCCACCCCGTCGGCCAGAAGCCCCCCAACGCCTGGGGACTCCATGACATGCACGGCAATGTCTGGGAGTGGTGCACCGACTGGTACGGCCCCTATCCCGCCTCGCCCCAAACCGATCCCACCGGACCGCCCCACGGCAAAGAGCGGGTCTTCCGCGGCGGCAGTTGGTACGACTTCCCGAACGCGCTCCGCTCAGCCAACCGCCATCGCCACTCTCCCGACGGCCGCTACCCCGCCATCGGCCTCCGCCTCGTCCGGGAGTCGGACACCGAAAACGCCCGCACCGTCACCCTGCCCGGCGGCATCGCTTTGCCCCTGGTCCGCATCCCCGCCGGTCGCTTCCTCCGGGGCAGTCCCCCCGCCGAAGCCGGACGCGCCAACGACGAAAGCCCGCTCCACGAAGTGACCATCTCCCGGCCCTTCTGGCTGGCCGCCTACGAAGTCACCCAGCAACAGTGGCGCACGGTGATGGGCAACAACCCCTCCACCTTCGCCCACGGCGAGGACGCCCCCCGCCGCCCCGTCGAACGCGTCTCCTGGCACGATGCCCAGGACTTCCTCGCCCGCTTGAACGCCCTCGGCATCGGCCGCTTCCGCTTGCCTACGGAAGCCGAATGGGAGTACGCCGCCCGCGCCGGTTCGCCGGCCCGCTTCGCCTTCGGCGAAGATCCCGCCTTCGAAGCCCTCCCCAAATACGCCTGGTTCTACTCCCGCGCCGAGGGGCGCAGCCATCCCGTGGGTGGCAAACAACCCAACCCCTGGGGAGTGTACGACCTGTACGGCAACGTCTGGGAATGGTGTGCCGACTGGTTCGGACCCTACCCGGCCGCACCGGTGACCGATCCCCAGGGCCCCGCCTCCGGCCGCGACCGCGTCATCCGCGGCGGCAGCTGGTTCAACGAACCCGAAGCCCTCCGCAGCGCCAACCGCCACCGCCATCCCCCCGACTCTCGCCAGACCAACCTCGGCCTCCGCCTCATCTGGAGCGAGCCGTAGCCGGCACCGCCCCCGGCCTCCGGTCGTTGCTCCCCTTCGGATCGGAATAGCACGCCCCCGCATGCCCGGAACACCGCCGGAACGGCGAGCCCGCGGCGCGCCAGCCCCATCTGCCGCGAACCGGCTTGTTCGGAGGGGTAATCGAGCCTCACCTGAGCCACGACGCCCAGCGGACCAGCGGCCTTCGGTCCCGCCATCCGTGCCGTGCCGATGCGCGAATCCGCGCCTCCGTTCGCGCGTCTCACCACGCAACTTACTGCTCCGGCCTCGATCGAATCGGCTCGCCAGCTATGCGAATTCCACCACTGCAGACGCGAACCCATCGGAACCCGATCCCACCCCGACTTTCAGGAATGCCAGAGCCCCCGTGCCCCTTCTCGTGCGGGCTTTACGCTTCCGCCGTCTGTTTGGTCTTGAGCTTGACGAGCGTGGCGTGGAGCGATTCCGCCGCCAGGCCATGGAGCATCAGACGGTAGCCGGCCTGCAGGGTCGAGAGCGGAACCAGCGGGTGTTTGTTATTGACCAGGCCGATGTAGCTCAGATCCCCCATCAGCCTCGAACAGTAAATCGCCAGGGTCTCGTCAAGCTGCAGCGAGTTGCTGGCTCGCCAGAAGTCGCTGTCGGTGAGAAACAACTGGTAGAGGGGCGTGTAGATCTCGATTGCCGTTTCGACGTCGTGAATGTTAAGGTCTCCGT
>JAINDL010000160.1 GCA_019931245.1 Bryobacteraceae bacterium CoA2 C42 | reverse complement strand
GGCGGGGGCGACGGAGATCACGGCGCTGGGCGGCTGGCGGAACTATATGGCGACGGTGGCGAAGCCTGCGCGGTAGAGGACGCAGCGGCCGCTGATCTTGACGCGGTCGCTGGTGCCTGGAGGACGGGTCGACCGGGCAGGGATTTTGGTGTGAGCCGGATGCGGCGGCGGGGGCGACGGAGATCACGGCGCTGGGCGGCTGGCGGAACTATATGGCGACGCTGGCGAAGCCTTCGAGGTAGAGGACGCAGCGGCCGCTGATTTTGACGCGGTCGCCGGCGAGTTCGACGAGGAGGTCGCCGCCGCGGGCGGAGATCTGCCGGGCGGAGAGGGCGGGTTTCGAAAGGCGCGCGGCCCAGTAGGGGGTGAGGGTGCAGTGGGCCGAGCCGGTGACGGGGTCTTCGTCGATGCCCTGAGCGGGGGCGAAGAAGCGGGAGACGAAGTCGCAGTGGCGGCCGGGGGCGGTGGCGATGATGGCGAAGTGGGGGAGGGCGGCGAGGGCCTTCATGTCGGGGGAGAGAGCGGCGACGTCGGCTTCGGTGGGGAAGACGCAGAGGAGGTCGCGGGCCTCGTAGGCGGCTTCGGGGGGGGCGCCGAGGGCGGCGGAGAGGGCGGCGGTGACGGGAACGGGGGCGCCGGGGCGGGAGGGGAAGTCGAGAGTGTAGAGATAGGCCTGGCGGTGGACGGTGAGGGGGCCGCTGCGGGATTGGAAGGTGACGTGGTCGGCGGGGAGACCGAGGCATTCGAGGAGGACGAAGGCGGCGGCGAGGGTGGCGTGTCCGCAGAGATCGACTTCGACGGTGGGGGTGAACCAGCGGAGACGGTAGCCTTCAGGTTCCTTGACGAAGAAGGCGGTTTCGGCGAGGTTGTTTTCGGCGGCGATGTGCTGGAGAACGGAATCGGGCAGCCAGCATTCGAGGGGGCAGATGGCGGCGGGGTTGCCGCTGAAGAGTTTGGAGGTGAACGCGTCGACCTGGTAAAGGGGTAACCGCATACCCCGATTCTACGATGGGTTATTGCAGACGGTTGCGTCCGCGTTCGTTGAGGACGAGTTCGTCGAAGATGGCGAGAACCTGCTTGCGGTAGTTGTAGAGCTGCCGGAGGTTGTCGCGGAAGTTGCCTTCGTACTGGCGGCCGGACTCCCACTTCTTGAGCAGCGGTACGGGAACATCGATATCGCGGCGGAGGGAATCGACGGAGTGGCCACGCAGGAAGAGACCGTAGAAGAGGGCGGCTTCGCGGCGGGGGGCTAACGGATCGGTGAGATCCTTGTTGAGCGGGAGGAGCCGCGCGCCGATTTGGGGAAAAGAGGCCACGAAATCACTACTATAAACTGGCGAAGCCTTGGGCTTCAATCGATTTTTTTACCAGTTGACGAGGCGGGATTCGATGCGGCGGACGTGCCGGTTGCGAGCCTGCTTGCGGAAGGTGCGCAGGAGGAAGGCACCGAGGCATACGGTGGCACCGGGGAGGGAGAGGCTGAAGAACTCGTTCCACTGCATGGGAAGCGTATCGACTCAGGGATTGAGAACATTAGTCCCTGGGTGATTTCACTTAGGACAGGAATTGGCTATGATGCAGGCATGAGAGTGCTGATTGGAATGTTGGTTGTGGTGATGGGGATGGTGGGGGAGACCTGGACGGGGACGGTAGTGGATGTGATGTGCAAGGGCAAGGATTTGGCGTCGCATACGCGGGATTGTGCGGTGAACTGCGCCAAGGGCGGGTATGGGTTGGTGTTGGCGGACGGGAAGTTCGTGAAGTTTGACGAGGGGGGGAATGCGCGGACGCTGGGGCAGTTAAAGAAGCTCGGGCGGGAGAAGGATTTGAAGGCGAAGGTGACGGGGGAGATGGTGGGGGATGTGATCAAGGTGGGGCAGGTGGAGTTTCAGTAGCGCGCTGCTGGAGTTGGACCCAAAGGGGGAAGATGGTGGGGTTTTCGAGCCAGCGGATGATCCAGTCCATTTTTTGCTGGCGTTCGGCGGAGTTGGGGTTGCGGCGGAGGGCGAGTTTGGCGTGGGCTTTGGCTTCAAAGACGAGGGTGCGGGTTTGTTGGGGTTGTTGGGGGTAGGCGGCGGCGAGGGCGGAAAGGGTGCGGGCGAGGTTGGGGAGGTTATCTTGAAGGACGCCTTCGACGGTGGGGGAGAGGGGCAGGCCGGAGGCGCGGAGGAGGCGGCGGAGGTAGGCGGGTGAGATAGGGGCGAGGGCGCGGGCGAGTTCGGCGGCGCGCTGCTCGTCAATTGGCGCGCTGGGGGGCGGCGTGAGGAGTTGTTGGAGCTGCTGTTTTTTGCTGGGCACGGCGGTAGTCGGCAACGGCGCGCAGGTGGGCGGCGGCATTGGGAGAGAAGTTGTGAGCGCCGGAGCCATCGGCGCGGGCGACGAAGAAGAGGTTGTTGGTGGTAGCGGGTTGAAGGGCGGCGGCGAGGGCGGCGGCGCCGGGATTGGCGATGGGTCCCGGGGGCAGGCCGGTGGTTTGGTAGGTGTTGTAGGGGTGGGGGCGGTCGAGGTCGGAGCGGTAGATGGTGCCGCGCCAGTTGCCGAGGAGGAGGGCGGCGTAGATGGTGGTGGGGTCGGCATCGAGTTTCATGCCGAGGGCGAGGCGTTTGGCGTAGACGCCGGCGACGAGGGATCGTTCGGCGGGGACGGAGGTTTCTTTTTCGACGAGGGAGGCGAGGGTGACGGTGGGGAGGACGGGTTGGGTGGGGCGGAGGGCGGCCCATTGGCGGCGGAACTGAGCGACCATTTGGGCGCAGAGGATTTGTGCGGTGGTGGCACGGGTGAGGCGGTAGGTGGAGGGGAACAGGAAGCCTTCGAGGGTGGGGGCGTTGGGGGCGAGGTCCTGGATGAGCTGGGGGTTGCGGGCGGCGGCGAGGAAGTCGGCTTCGGAGATGAGGCCTTGCTCGGCGACCGCTTTGGCGATGTCGAAGATGTTGTAGCCTTCGGGGATGCGGAGGAGGTAGTAGTGGACGTCGCCGCGGGCGAGGCGGTCGAAGATCTGCCAGGGGGTGGCGGGCTGCTTGAACGCGTACTCGCCGGCCTGGAGGTTACGGTTGGGTTGGAGGAGTCGGGCGAGGGGGAGTTGCCAGCTGTAGCGCAGGATGCCTTGGCGGGCGAGTTGGGCGCCGATCTGGCGGGAGGAGGAGCCGTGGCTGATGTTGAGGAGGGTGCCGGGCGGGGTAGCGGAAGTGGGGAGAAAGAGTGAAGCGATGGCGGCGGCGGCCAGGAGGAGGATGGTAGTGAGGGGCCAGCGCAGGGATTTCATCGGATGGATTCCAGGTAGCTGTTGAGGATGAGTTCGGCGGCCATGCGGTCGACGGCGCCGCGGGGGCCCTTCGAGCGGCCGGACTCGGCGAGGTAGCGGCCGGCCTGCCGGGAGGAGAGGCGTTCATCCCACATGAGGAACGGCACGCCGGCTTCGGCGGCGAGGCGGGAGGCGAAGGCGCGGGCTTCGCGGGAGAGTTCGCTTTCGAGGCCGGTCATGTGCAGGGGGTTGCCGACGACGATCCGGCTGACCTCCTGCAACTGGATGAGGTCTTTGAGGGCATTGATGTCGGTGCGGATGTTGACGCGCTGGAGGGTTTGCTGGCCGTGGGCCATGATGCCGAGGGGGTCGCTGAGGGCGACGCCGATTCGTCGGCGTCCATAATCGAGAGCCAGGATTCGCATCTACATGTTAGATTAACGGATAATCGGATTCTTTCTTTTGGCCCTACAAGATCCTTTGCTGTTACCGATTATCAAGGTGCGCAACACGGGAAGTGTGTTGTTCACGCTGGGGGTACTGTGTGCGCTGTTGTACCTGGGGCGGCTGTTGCTGGTGACGCTGCTGGTGGGTGTTTTCATTGCGTTTATTCTGGAGCCGCTGGTGCAGTTTTTCATGCGGCTGCGGCTGCCGCGGGGATTTGCGAGTTTTCTGGTGTGCGGGTTGGCGCTGTTGGTGATGTATTTGGGGGCGTTGCTGGCGTTTTCGCAGGCGCAGGGTTTGTGGGATGAGCTGCCGAGCTATACGCGGCGGGTGAATGATCTCAGCGATAAAGTCCTGATGGAGGTGGAGAGCGCCGAGAAGACCGTCAACGACATGCTGGCACCGAAGAGAGTGCGCGAGATGGAGGCGCAGCGGCTGGAGCGGGAGCGGCTGTTGGTGGAGCAGCAGAAGCAGCGGAGGCGTCGGACGACGGATCCTCCGATGTCGCCTTTGCTGCCGCCGGCGGTGCAGGAGGTGCGGATCCGGCCGGAGCGTTCGCCGCTAGTGGAGTACTTGTACTCGAACTGGCAGCAGTTTTATGACATCGCGCTGATGGTTTCGTTTGTTCCGTTTCTGGTTTACTTCATGCTGGCTTGGCGGGATCACTTTATTTACAACTTCCTGCGGGTGTTCGAGGGGGATGCGCGCTCGATCGCGTCGGCAACGATTGACGGGATTGCGCGGATGACGCGTGCGTATGTGGTGGGTAACTTCCTGCTGGGAATGGTGTTGGCGGTGGTGAGCACCGGGTTTTTCTGGATGGTGAAGGTCCCTTACTGGCTGCTGGTGGGACCGATCAGCGGATTTCTTTCTCTGGTGCCGTATATCGGTCTGCCTTTAGCGATCCTGCCGCCGGTGTTTGCGGCGCTGACGGTTTATCAAAATCTGACGGCGTATGTTGTGATTGGTTCGACCGTGGCGTTTTTCCATTTGATGGCCCTGAACCTGCTATATCCCAAATTGGTTGGGGCGCGGGTCCATTTGAACCCGCTGGTGGTGACGGTGGCGCTGATGTTTTGGGGATTTCTTTGGGGAGGGATCGGGTTGGTGCTGGCGATTCCGCTGACGGCGGCGCTCAAGGCGGTGTGCGACCACTATCCGGGGTTAGGGGCTTACGGGAAGCTGATGGGGGATTGAGCTAGACTGTTGAAGATGAACCGTCGCGAACTTTTAGCGGTCGCCCTGGGCGTTTCCGGTAATGCCTGGGCGAAGAGAGGCAAGATCGACCGGCACAGGTTCGGCAGCATCACGGACGAAAGCGGTGCGACGCCGGCGGAGGCGCTGGCTTTTGCTCAGAAGCACGGTTTGCAGTGGATGGAAATCCGTGCTGTTCCCGGCTTGCGCAAGCATTATGCCGATCTGACGCCGGAGGAGTTGAAACAGGCGGCCAGGGAGTTCCGGGAAGCCGGCGTGAAGGTTTCGTTTTTCAACAGCGGGCAGTGTAAGTATCTTTTGCCGGGCACGGAGGCGCTCCGGTCGCGGCAGGAGACGCCGGAACAGCGGTCGGCGCGAATGGCGCGGGAGAAGATGTTGTTCGAGCGGCGGGAGGAGGATTTGCGGAAGTCGATCCGGGCGGCTCAGGCATTCGGAGTCGATAAAGTGCGGATTTTTGCATTTCTGCGCACGGTCGACCCAGGCAAAGACATGCAGCGGATTGTGGACATCCTTGGCGGTCTGGTGAAGATCGCAGAGCGGGAAGGCATCCGGCTTGCCTTAGAGAACGAAGTGGCGTGTAACGTGGCTCGCTGCGATGAGATGGCGGCGTATGTAAAGGCGATTCCTTCGAAACATTTTGGCTTGAACTGGGATGCGCTGAATGGTAAGCATATGCACGAGGCGGAGTTCCCGGAAGGATATGGGCTGATTCCGAAGGACAAACTTTGGAACGTGCAGATCAAGGGCAAGAGCATATTGAAGCAGTACGCGGACTGGATTGATTGGGCACCGATCTTCGGTGCGCTCGAAAGGGACGGCTATCGAGAGCAGATCGGTCTTGAATGTCACATTTTTGGGCCGGATTTGATTGCCAAGTCGCATGAGTCGATGGCGGAGATGATCCGCATTGCGGAGAAGCGGTCTTAAGGCGAGGCGCCGTTGCGTGGTTCCGTGGCGGGCGGGGCGAGTTCTGAACGAGGCGTGACGAGGCGGCAGGCTCCCAAGGCGGACCAGCCGGCCCGGCGGAGAAGTGCGAGTTGCCTTGCGAGGGAGATGGGGGAATGCTTTTGGTGGACGTAGGCGACGACGCGGGCGGCGTAGTCCGGTACTCTGGCCCGTTGAGGTAGGCCGTCCAGCGTTCGCGCGGGGAGGCGTCGATGGCGGGGTGTTCGTGGGAGAGCATGTCGAAGATCCAGGCCGAGCCGCGTGGGCCGGGCGAGGCGTAGGGCCGGGCGAAGGTCTGCTCCCACTCGACCGGGGTGCGGAGGTGGTGGAGGACAGCGCCGGCGAGGATGATGTCGAACGATTGGGGAGGGAAGGGGGCTGCGCGGAGGTGTGCCTGGAGGATGGTGGGGAGGCGTGCGGCTACGGCGCGGGCGCTTGGCGGCGCGGGCGATGCGGTTTAGGCAGAGGGAGGCGTCGATGGCGGTGGTTTGGCCGGTTGCGCGGTGGGAGAAGAGCTCGACGTCGGAGCCCAAGCGGGCGCGGATCTCGTCGACGGTGGACTTGGTCTCGGTACGAGGATGCGGTTGGCGGGGGCGTTGGTGAGAGTTTTGGATTGGCCGTTGGGGTGATTGATTTGGATGGAGGGGATGACGGTGAGGGCGCCGAGACCGAAGTTTAGAGGAGCGAGGACGCTGCTGGCGTATCCGATGGCCGATGGCCGAGGTTCAGTGGTTGTAGCGGGCTCCGCTTTTACCTTTGCGCCGAGGGGGAGGGTGAGCTTTGGCGCTCGCGAGAAATGACCCCCCCTGCTCACCAAAAGACCACCCGTCGGGGCCAGATTCCGCGATATCCGCGCCGAGTGAGGTCTCGCGGCGCGCGGCCGCGCCGCGCGGATGAGAACGCCCCCGCGCGTACCCAGGAAAGGACTTCTGAGCCTGCGGCGGGGGTGAGGAACCAACGCTCGCCGTGCCGTGCCACGTGGCAATGGGTGTTTTCGACGTGGTCAACTTGATCCGAGCAGAAGTGGTCAATTTTTGGTGAGCGCCGAGGGGGTGAGGGTGATCCAGTTTTGCGGGGTGGACTCGTTGCGCCAGGGCCTGGGTTCTTCGCCGAGTCGACCGTTGTTATCGAGGTCAGCGACGACGGGGCCGCGGTGGGCGGCGGGTCTGGGGAAGAGGTTGGGGCGTTTGGCGAAGGTGGCGTTGCCCTGGTTGCGGAAGAGGCTGAGGGGAAGGCGGCAGTGGTCGCCGGAGTGCTGGTCGATGTTGTCCATCACAGAAGCGTTCGCGGAGAGGACGTCTTGGTGGCGGTCATTGTCGAAGTCGGCGATGGCGATGCCCCAGCCGCTTGAAGGGCCGACGGCGGCGAGGCGGGAGCGGGCGGTGCGGTCTTCCAAGCCCCGCCCGGTATTTTCAAAATAGGGGAAGCTTTTGCCGGCGAGGGCGGTGAAGATAAGGTCGGGTCGGCCATCGTGGTTGACATCGCGGACGTCGGCGCCCATGCCGGAGACGGTGCGACCGCTACCGGGGAGAGAGACGCCGGTGGAAGAGGCCGTTGGGGAGGGCGTCGTTGGGGACGAAGATATCGAGGCGGCCGTTGCTGTCGAAGTCGGCGAAGGTGACGGACATGCCTTTGCCGCGGGGGGGGGCGCCGATGCCGGAGGACTGGGAGATATCTTCGAAGGTGCCGTTGCCGTTATTGCGGAAGAGGCGGTTGGCGGTGGGTGCGGAGGATTTGGGATGGCAGTAGACCCGGCGGGTGCCGCCGGGATTGAATCAGCCGGCGGCGCCGGGGAGGAGGAGCACGAGGAGACCGTCGCCGTTGTCGTCGAAGGCGGTGAGGCCGCCGGCCATGGTTTCGGGCAGGAGTTTTTGGGCTGAGGGGGCGTGGTCGAGGTGCGCGGGCGAGGTTCCGGCATCGCGGGAGGTGATGGCCGCGAGCAGGAACAGCGCCGGGGTCATGTGCGGTAGCTGCCGTTGATTTTGATGTAGCCTTCGGTGAAGTCGCAGGTGAAGAAGCGGGCGCGGCCTTTGCCGGGGCCGCGGAGTTGGAACTGGACGAGGACGTCGGGTTCGTCGAGGAGTTTCGTCAGTTCGGCTTCTGAGAAGTCGACGGCAAGGCCTTTGCGGCAAACGGCCATGCCCTGGAAGTTGATATCCACCTGGGGGACGTCGAACTTGACGCCGGCGTTGCCGGCGGCCATCAGGATGCGGCCCCAGTTGGGATCGGAGCCGGCGATGGCGGTTTTGACCAGGGGGGAATTGGCGATCTGGCGAGCGACTTTGAGGGCGTCCTTATCAGTTTTGAAGCCGCCGACTTCGATGGTGACGAGCTTTTTGGCGCCTTCGCCGTCGCGGGCGATCTGCCGGGCGAGGTCTTCCATGAGATGGGTGAGTGCCTGCTCGAAGAGGGCTTTGTCGGCGCTGGAGAGTTTGATGCCGGAGGCGCCATTGGCGAGGAGGTAGACGGTGTCGTTGGTGGAAGTGTCGCCGTCGACGGACATGCAGTTATAGCTGCGGTTGGTGGCCCGGACGAGCATTTTTTTGAGATCGGCGGGGGCGATGACGGCGTCGGTGACGATGTAGGCGAGGGTGGTCGCCATGAGGGGCTCGATCATGCCGGAGCCTTTGGTCATGCCGGCGAGGTGGACGGCGCCGCCTTTGACGGAGAGGGAGGCGGTGGCGGTCTTGCGGACCAGGTCGGTGGTGAGGATGGCGTCGGCGGCTTCGTAGAACTTGTCCGGGGAGAGGGCGTCGACGAGGGCGGGGAGGTGGGTTGTGATTTTGGCGGCGTCGAGTTCGACGCCGATAACGCCGGTGGAGGCGGGAAGAACCTGGTTGGCAGGGACTTTGAGGGCTTTGGCAAGGGCGCGGACGGTTTCGCTGGCGACCTTGTCGCCGGTGCGCGTGGCGCAGTTGGCGTTGCCGGCGTTGGTGAGGATGGCGCGGGCGATGCCTTTGGCCGCCGCGAGGTTCTTCTGACCGAGTCTGACGGGGGCCGCCGCGGCCTGGTTCTGCGTGAAGACAGCGGCGGCCGAGGCGGCAGTATCTGAGACGATCAGCGATAGATCAGGTTTGGCGACTTTGCGAATGCCGGCGTACAGGGCGGCGTAACGATAACCTTGGGGCAGTGTCATGTCAGAACTTCATTGTGCGCTAAGTGCTGACCGTTGCGAAAGTTCTCGGTTGTTACTTTTTTTCGTCCCTCCTGCTGGACCTCGTGGAGAGCGAGGACGGTGCCCTGGCCGCAGGCGACGCGGAGGGGTTGGCCGGGGAGGAGCGAACCGGGGGGCAGGGAAGTGGTTTCGGGTAGCGGTTCGACGCGGTGGAGTTTGAGGGGGGCGCCGCGGAAGAGGCAGACGGCGCCGGGCCACGGGGTGAAGCCGCGGAGGCGGTTGTGGATGAGCGTGGCGGGGCGGGACCAATCGACGCGGGCGTCTTCTTTGGTGAGGATGCGGGCGATGGTGGCCTGGGCGTTGTCCTGGGGGATGGGGGTGAGGGAGTGGGCAGCGAGGCGGGCGAGGGTATCGACACACAGCGCGGCGCCGAGCGGCGCGAGGCGGGCGGCGAGTTCGGGGGCGGTTTCGTGGGGCAGAATGGGGAGTTCGGCTTTGAGGAGGATGTCGCCGGTGTCGAGGCCGGCGTTGATCTGCATGGTGGTGACGCCGCTAAGGATGTCTCCATTGGCGATCGCCCATTGGATGGGGGCGGCGCCGCGGTAGTGGGGCAGGAGGGAGCCGTGGACGTTGACGATGCCGAGGGGGGGGAGGTCGATGATCGATTGCGGAATGATCTGTCCGTAGCCGACCACCACCATAATGTCGGCGCCGAGGGCACGGAGCTCGGCGACGATTTCAGGGCGGCGGATGCGTTCCGGCTGGCGGACGGGGAGCGACAGAGCGAGGGCGGCCTGCTTCACGGGGGACTGTCCAAGCTGCTGGCCGCGCCCGGCGGGGCGGTCCGGCTGGGTGTAGACGGCGGGGATGTGGTGGCCGGCGGCGACGAGAGCTTCGAGCGTGGGGACGGCGAACTGGGGGGTGCCCAGAAAGACGACTACCATTCGCCGGCCTTTTGGAGTTTCTTGATCTTGCGGCGGATGAGTTCGCGCTTGAGGGGGGAGAGGTGGTTGAGAAAGAGAACGCCGTGCAGGTGGTCGATTTCGTGCTGGAGGGCGCGGGCGAGGAGTTCGTCGCCGGAGACTTCAAAGGAGTTGCCTTCGACATCCTGGGCCTGGACGGTGACCTGGGCGGCGCGGCGGACATCTTCGCGGAAGCCGGGGATGGACAGGCACCCCTCTTCGCCGATCTGCTGGCCCTGCTGTTGGGTGATCTTGGGGTTGATCAGGACGAGGCGGGCGGCGGGGTCTTCGCCGGAGGAGGTATCGATGACCGTGAGCTGCCGGCCGACGTTGATCTGGGGGGCGGCAAGGCCGACGCCGCGGGCGGCATACATGGTTTCAAACATGTCGTCGACGAGCTGGCGGAGTTCGGAAGTATTGAAGTCAGTAACCGGAGCGCAGGCGGTTTCGAGGATCGAGGCGCCGTATTTAACGATGTTGAGGACCATGTTAGTAGTTCCGAACCTGATCTAAGTAGTTGTCGTAATTGCGACGGGTCTCCCGAAGCGAGTCGCCGCCGAACTTGTCGAGGAGGGCCTGGGCGAGGACGATGGAGACCATGGCTTCGCCGATGACGCCGGCGGCGGGGACAACGGCGACGTCGGAGCGCTCATAGGCGGCCTTTTCGGGGTCGCGAGTGAGGAGGTCGACGGACTCGAGGGGGCGGCGGAGCGTGGAGATGGGCTTGAGCAGGCCGCGGACGAGGATATCCTGGCCATTGGTGATACCGCCTTCGAGGCCGCCGGCGCGGTTGGCGCCGCGGTAGAATTCCCGCTCCTCTTTGTTATAGTGAATGGCGTCCTGGACCTTGGAGCCGAAGTATTCGGCGCCTTCGGCGGCGAAGCCGATTTCAACCCCTTTGACGGCCTGCATGGAGACGATGGCCTGAGCGAGTTTGCCGTCGAGGCGGGTATCCCAGGCGATGTGAGAGCCAAGGCCGACGGGAACGCCGTGGGCGACGACTTCAAAGACGCCCCCAACGGTGTCGCCGGTGCGGTAGGCTTCATCGACGACGGCCTTCATTTCGGATTCGGCTTGGGGGTCAACGCAGCCGAGGAGAACTTCGTCGCGGGCGGCGAGGGCTTCGAGTTCGCTCCAGGCGGCGGGGCGGTGGAGGCGGGCGGTGCCGACCTGGATGACGTGGGACAGGACGGTAATGCCGAACTCGCGGAGAAGTTCTTTGCAGAGGGCGCCGACGGCGACGCGGGCGGTGGTTTCGCGGGCGCTGGCGCGTTCGAGAATGTAGCGGGCGTCGGGGAAGTCGTATTTGATGGCGCCGGCAAGGTCGGCGTGGCCGGGCCGGGGGCGGAGCACCTTTTTCTTTTTCTCTTCGCTGCCGGGGAAGTCTTCGACGGGGAGGATGTCGGTCCAGTTCTTCCAGTCGCGATTCTGGATGATCATGGCGATGGGGGCGCCGATGGTTTTCGAGTGGCGGACGCCCGAGACAACGTGGGCGGTATCCGTTTCAATTTTCATGCGTCCGCCGCGTCCGAAGCCCTGTTGGCGGCGCCAGAGTTCGCGGTTCACACGTTCAAGGGAGATCGGGACTCCGGAGGGTAGGCCGGTGAGAGTCGCCACGAGGCATTCGCCGTGGGACTCGCCGGCGGTTTCAAAGCGCAGCATGGAGACCTTTATGGTATCGTTCTAACTCGAATGCCTTCAACTCAGGGCGCCGGGCGCGAGGCCGGTGATGGGGAGGGGAAGGGTCAGGGGGCCTCTCCGAGGATGCGGTAGAGGGTGCTGCGGGTGATGCCGAGCAGGTCGGCGGCCTTGCTCTTGTTGCCATCGAGCTGGTCGAGGACCCAGCGGGTGTGGCGGCGTTCGACTTCGGCGAGGGGGAGCATTTCGGGCGCGGGGGGCGGGGCGGCGGGGAGGTGGCGCTGGAAGGCGGCGGGTAGGTCGCGGACATCGATGAGGTCGGATTCGGTCATCATGGCGGCGCGGCCGATGACGTTTTCGAGTTCGCGGATGTTGCCGGGCCAGGGGTGGCGGGCGAGGACCGCCTGGGCGCGGGGGGTGAGGCCCTGGAGGGGTTTGCCGTACTCGGCGGCGTAGCGTTCGAGGAAGGCGCGGACGAGGTAGGGAAAGTCTTCCATGCGCCCGGCGAGGGGGGGCAGGTGGAGTTCGACCATGGAGAGGCGGTAGTAGAGATCTTCGCGGAACTCGCCGGCGGCCATCATGGTTTCAAGGTCGCGGTTGGTGGCGGCGATAACGCGGCAGGAGATTTTTCGGGGGGTGTTGGCGCCGACGGGTCGGATCTCCTGCTGTTGAATGGCGCGGAGGAGTTTGGACTGCATGGCGAAGGGGAGGTCGCCGAGTTCATCGAGGAAGAGGGTGCCGCCGTGGGCGGCTTCGAACATGCCCGGTTTGTCGTGGGTGGCGCCGGTGAAGGCGCCTTTGCGATGGCCGAACATCTCGCTTTCAAAGAGCGTTTCGGTGATGGCGGAGCAGTTGCAGACGACGAAGGGGCCAGCGGCGACGGGCGACTGGCGGTGGAGGGCGGCGGCGGCAAGCTCTTTGCCGGTACCGGTGGCGCCGCGGATGAGAGCGACGCGGAAGTGGGGAGCGGCGCGGCGAATGAGGGCGAACAGTTCGAGCATCCGGGGGCTGTAGCCGACCATGCCTTCAAAGCGATGGGCGTGGACGAGTTCGGTTTCGAGGCGCGCGGCCTCAAGGCGCTTTTGGAGGTCGTCGAGGAGGCGGCTGATGCGGGCGCGGAGGGCGGCGATCTGGATGGGTTTGGTGAGGTAGTCGCAGGCCCCGAGGCGGATGGCCTCGATGGCGGACTCCGGGGTGTAGTGGCCGGTCAGGAGAAGGACGTCGGTGGTGGGGGCAGCGGCGAGGATTTCGCTTGTGAGCGCGAGGCCGGAGCGGCCGGGGAGGAGGAGGTCGAGGATGACAATGGCGGGGCGTTCGGCGAGGACGGCGGCCATGGCTTCGTCGGGGTGGGCGGCCGTGAGGACGCGGACGGGCAGGGGACGGAGCGCGTCGGAGAGGAGTTCGCGGGAGAGAGGGTCATCGTCCACGGCGAGGATGGTGACGGGTGGGGGCAAGCCTCTTCAGGGTAACAAGCCGTAGGATAGAGGAATGCTCCCGTGGCGCGGGCGACCGCTGGATGAGGTGGGCTACATTCTGATTGGGGCCCTGGTGCTGACGTTGGGCACGGGGGCGATCTATTTGAACTGGCAGCAGGCGCAGCGGACGACGCTGCAGGCTTTGCAGACGCGGCGGGCGGTGAGCACGATTGGGGAGTTGCGGGCGGCGCTTTACCAGGCCGAGGCGGGCCAGCGGGGTTACCTGTTGACGCAGCAGCAGAGTTACCTTGATCCTTACGAGCGGGCGACGGCGCGGATACCGGAGATTCTGAACGGTTTTCGACTGGTGGGCGAGCAGCGGCCGGCGGAGGGTGAGGCCGTCCGGGAGATCGACCGGCTGGCGCGGGCGAGGCTGGGGGAGTTGCAGACGGCCGCGGCGCTGGTGCAGCGGGGGGAGATGGAACCGGCCAGCCTGCTGGTGCGGAGTGAGTTTGGCAAGCAGACGATGGACCGGCTGATGGAGCGGCTGGCGGAGCTGGAGAGCCGGGTGTTTATCTCGGAAACGGAGTTCGGCGCCGGATTGGACGCCCAGATGCGGCAGACGGCGGCGTTGACGGTGCTGTGCTGCGTGGCGTTGTTTGTGTTGTTTGCGGTGGAGAACCACCGCGTGGCGGGGCGGCGGCGGGCGGCCGAGAGGGCAAGCGAAGTGAAGAGCGCGTTTCTCGCCAGCATGAGCCATGAACTGCGGACGCCGCTGAACGTCATCATCGGCTACGCGCAGATGCAGCAGGAGGAGGCGCTGGCGGGGGGCCGGCGGGACGACCTAGTGGACCTGCAGCGGATTGAGGCGGCCGGGCAGCATCTGCTGACGTTGATTAACGGGGTGCTGGAGCTGTCGAAGATTGAGGCGGGCCGCATGGAGGTGACTCCGGTGGAGTTTGGGGTGGAGGTGGTAGTGCGGGACGTGATGGGACTGGTGGAGCCACTCGCCGGCCGGCACGGGAACCGGCTGACGGTGGAGGTGGCGCCGGACGCGGGCCGGATGTTCAGCGATGTGACGCGCATCCGGCAGGGGCTGCTGAATCTGGTTGGCAACGCGGCGAAGTTTACGAGGGAGGGGGAGATCCGGCTGCGGGTTCACCGCGTACGTCGGCAGGAGCGGGAGTGGGTGGACTTTTCCGTGGCGGATACGGGGCCGGGGATTGGGCCGGAGGATCAGGCGCGGCTGTTTGAACCGTTTTCGCGGCTGGAAATGAGCCATCCGCGCGGGGTGGCTGAGCCGGAGGGGACGGGGTTGGGCCTGGCGATCACCCGGCGGCTGTGCCGTCTGCTGGGCGGGGAGGTGACGGTGGAGTCGGCGCCGGGCGAGGGATCGACGTTTACGATGCAGCTGCCGGCGGAGGTGACGCCGGGGTATTTTGCGAGCCGGGGAGGAGCATGAGTGAGCCGCTGAAGGTGCTGTTGGTGGAAGACCACGAGTTGAACCGGGATATGCTGTCTCGCCGGCTGCGGAAGCGGGGCTTGACGGTGGTGCTGGCCGAGGATGGCGAGCAGGCGATTGCGGCCGCGGCCGAGGAGCGGCCGGACGTCATTCTGATGGACATGAGCCTACCGCGGCTGGACGGGTGGGAGGCGACGCGGCGGTTGCGGCAGAGCGCGGCCACGGCGGCGATTCCGGTGATTGCGTTGACAGCGCACGCGCTGGGCGAGGAGCAGGCGCGCGCGATGGCGGCGGGCTGCGCGGCGTTTGAAACCAAGCCGGTGGACTTTGCCCGGCTGCTCGAGGTGATGGCGCGTTTGACGGGGAGGACCCTTTGACGGAGGGGGAGCGGGAGAGGTGGATCAGCCAAATGGTGCATGACCTGCGGACGCCGCTGAGCGCGATTGCCGGTTATGCGGAGATGCTCGACGAGGAGTGCGATGCGGAGACGCGGCGGCGGTTTGCGGCCAATATCCGGCTGGCCGCCGCGGAGATGGAGATGCGCCTCAAGGGGCTGCGGGCCGAGGAGAGGGAGAGTACGGAAACTGGACAGGGCGGCGAGGGGGCTGTCTAGGAATCAGCCAGCGCGCGGCGGGAAAGGCGGGGGGGCGGGGCTTTTGGGGGTTTGGTCCGGTGCGTGCAGCAGAGCGGGCATGACTACCGCAAACACGAACGAACCAACCGATGCCGTTCTGACCGAGCAGCAGTATGAGAAGGCTTACCGTCAGGGTTATCCGCGCACGGTGCGTTTTCTGTTGTCGACTGGGGTGCCGAGCGATTTGGCCGAGGAGTTGGCGCAAGCAGCCTGGGCGCGGGGGTGGGAGCGCCGGGGGCAGTTGAAGAGCCAGGGGGCGGTGGGGGTGTGGGTGAACACGATTGCGAAGAATCTGGTGCGGGTGGATTACCGGCGGCGGCGGCCCGCCGAGGAGTTGACCGAGGGCGCCGCGGTGGTGCAACCAGACTACGATGCCAGTGCGGTGGCCGAGATTCTGGCCTACTGTTCGCCCGTGGACCGGCGGTTGTTGGAGCAGCACTATCTGGAGGGCTGGTCGAGCAATGAGTTGGCGCCGCGACTGGGCATCAGCCCGGTGTCGGTGCGGGTGCGGCTGCTGCGGATCAAACAGAGTTTGCGCGAAGCGCTGCGGTTGCGGGTGGCCGGGGTTCCGGAGGTTGCCTGAGGCGGCCTTAGAGAAGGCGCCGGATCTGCTGCTTGAATCCCGAGTAGATCCAGGAGGCGCCGATGAGCAGAAGGCCGAGTCCGACGAAGGAGAGGATGCGGCTGGCGGTATCGAGTTCGCGGAAGTCGTAGAGGAAGAGTTTGGCGAGGCAGAACAGGAGCAAGGCGAGGGCGGTTAGGCGGCTGAAGCGGTCCGGGCGGAGGAAGCCGGTGAGGAGTAGGGCGGCGGCGACGGCGGCGTAGGCGAGGGTGAGGGAGCCTTTGGCGGCAGCGGCCGGCAGATGGAGGCAGACCAGGAGGATGCCGGTGGCGCCGTGGAGGATGCGGAGGTGGTTGGTGTAACGCCCGGCCGAGTTCGCGGGGGCGTAGAGAATGGCGAAATAGGGGAGCAGCGCGGGAACGCGGGCCGAGTCGTTGGCAGGGAGAATCTGCCAGTGTCCGAGGGCGGCGAAGCCGAGCACGGGCGTGGCGGCGAGCGCGCCCCAGGAGTTGCGGCGGAGCCCGTCGAGCCACAGGGCGAGGGCGGCTAGACCGCAGGCGAGGGCCCGGTGCGGTTCGGGGGCGAGACGATAGAGAAGGGAAGCGAGGAACAGGTTCGCGGCGCAGCAGAGGGCGAAGCGCTGAGATTCGCTGGTTGCGAGCGCGATGCCGATGGCGAGGTAGAGGGCAGCGGGCACGCCGAGGGTGAGCAGCGGAAGGGTGGTGGGTGGGGAGAAGAGATTGGGAATGCTGAGGATGGCCAGCAGTAGCGCCTGCAAACGGAGGTCGATCGCGTCGAAGCGGCGCGCGGCGATCCAGAGCAGGGCGGCGGCGAGGGTGGCGGCGAGCGGGCGGGTGTCGGGGGTGGCTTCGGCGCCGATCAGGCCGGCGAGCAGGAACGAGCCGGCGAAACTGTAGACGCTGGTTCGGTGCAAGGCCAGGCGGTTGGCGTAGAACAGGGTCAGGAGCAGCACGGCGGCGGGTGTAGATTCGCGCCAGGAGCGGCCCAGCAAGCGGATCGGCGCGGCGCTGGCGAGCTCGGAGAGCAGGAGTTGGCCGAGGGGGAGAAGGAAGAGCGCGGTGGCGAACCAGCGGAGGTAGACGCTACGGAACCACCATCCGGCGAGAGCCAGGAACTGGACCAGGAGAGCGAGGGCATAGAGGCGGTGGAGTCCGGTGAGGGCGGAGCCGATGGCGCTGGCGGCGAAGAGAGTCGACAGAGTGAGCGCGGCGCAGAAGCCGTAGTACGTGGAACGGTCGGCGTAGCCCTCGGGCCGGCGCTCGAGGCGGAGAAGGGAGGACAGAAGATAGGCGCCGGCGATGGAGACGAGCAGCGGTTCGGGGGAGCCGAAAGAGCCGCCCGGCCACGTGGCTGTCGCGGCCAGCAGGAAGCCCGTGGCGTTGAAGAGGAAGACGGGGAAATAGTGGAGGCCGCGGCGGAGATTGGCCAGATCGAAGCCTTCGAGCAGCAGCCAGTAGGTCCAGAGGATGGGCTGGCCGAAGCGGGTGATTTCGGAATCGTCGTCGCCGGTGGCAAGGTTGAGGGAGCAGGCGAGGTAGGCGTAGACGGCGCCGGCCGCGGCGAGAGGCTGCCAGTTCTTACGCCACGCGACGGCGAGCAGCGTAGCGAGGAGGGGGACGGAGGAGAGGCGGGCGAAGGCGTTCGGGGGTGAGATGGCGATGGCGAGGAAGGCGGCGGCGTAGGCGAGGCCGGTGATGGTGGGTGCGTCGTAGCGCAAGGAGTGGGTGACCATGGCGGCTGAGGCGCCGAGCAGCAGGAGGAGGCCGAGGAGGGGTGAGTCGACAACGCGGGCGGCGGGCAGGGCGTGGGCGGCATAGAGGGTGAAGTAGAGGCCGGCCCATCCTCCGCCGAGGAGGGCGGCGCCGAGGACGCGGTAGTCGGATTTGCGTTCGGCGGCGATGCCGGCGCCGAGGAGGGCGATGCTGGTGGCAAGGCCGAGGGCGATGCGGCCGGTGGGTCCGAGGGTAGTGAGCGAGAAGCCGAGGAAGAGGGCGAGGCCGATGAGGAGGATGAGGACGCCGAGTTTGCTGAGCCAGTTGCTGCCGATGATGGATTCGAGGTCCGGGGTTTCGGGGGCGGGGCGCGGCGTCGGGCCTGGGGTGGGTGCGAGAACGGCAACCGGGGTGGTGACTGGGGGAGGAGGGGGAGGGATGGGTGGAAGAACGGGGGTGGTGTTTTCAAGGGCGGCGAGCCGGTTTGCGAGTTGACCGAGGTGCCGTTCGAGCGCGGCGTTCTGTTGAAAGAGGAAATCGGCGCGGCGCCGGGCCGACCAGGCTAAGCCCAAGGCGAGAGCGGCAATCAGAGCGGCCAAGGCTTCCATCGCGTCAGGGTACCATGGACGAGGGGCGACGATTGTGTTATCCTTCAAAGGTTTGGGCGCGTAGCTCAGCTGGTTAGAGCGCCTGCTTCACACGCAGGAGGTCCGGGGTTCGAGTCCCTGCGCGCCCACCATTAGAATCAATCACTTAGCGGCATTCGCCGCCCTTCTCCCCGCCAAACTACCCACCCAGTCGAGTACTAGTACTCCTCCAGAAACCTCTCCTCAAGCCTGTAAGTGTCGGTGCTAAAGGCTTGTTTCACAACGGGTTAACGAGCGTCGGCACATTGGTTCGAGTCCCCAAAACAGCCCACCCAACGCAATCTGTTGATTTTGTTGAACAATGTGGCTAATTTCGACTGAATCGCGCAGGAGGTCGAAGACAGGAGGTCAAATGTGGCTTGTCCCATCTAGAGATAGCTTGTCGTTCTCAGAAACCTCGTCTTGACGTGTTTCCGGGAGGATTCCACAGCCTTTCTGTTTTTTGAACGGGCGTCTTCGGACTTCACTCGCCCGATATCGTCGGCCCGCAACGCCTCTGGCCGCTTCGCAAAAAGTCTCGCGGCCGCGGGGTCCGTCAATGAGGCGGCGCAAGGGCACAGATCAGTGCGGATGGAATCGCGCCGAAGATACCTTTATGCGGCACGGCGCTCATAACGATGATGCAGGCCGCCGACTTCCGGCATGGAAACAACCCGCCCCATGTCCGCCGATTCGATCGGGCGAGGAACTGGAGAGTCCTTCTCCAATCCCAGGTGCGTCCGGCTCCGATGATAGTAGTCCACGAAACTTTGCAGGTGACGGGACAAGCTCCCTTCGCCGGACACGATTACGTGGTCCAAGCACTCGCGGCGGATGGAGCCGATGACGCGTTCAACATAAGCTCATTGCCAGGGGGAACGCGGTGCCGACAGCACCT
>JAINDL010000126.1 GCA_019931245.1 Bryobacteraceae bacterium CoA2 C42 | reverse complement strand
TGGATGCTCCGGCGGGGTGGTCAACGGCAGGCGAGGAAGATCCTGTGGACCCCGGCTGACTTCTACAGTATGGGTCTGTATCAACTGCGTGGAACCGTGCGCTACGCTGCGCATGCCACGTCACCAAGATCATCGGTAAGCGGTGTGCGGGAAAACCGCACGCACAGTTTGAAAGGGGGTTCTATGGAAACGGGTCGACCGCAAGGTTGAAACCGCGCCATAATCTACCAATGCGCATCCGGAGTCTGCTCCTGCTCGTCCCCCCCCTGACCCTGTCCCTTTCCGCCGAAACCACCTGGCAGCAGGTACAGCCCATCCTCGAACGCCGCTGCGTGCAGTGCCACCAGAAGGGCGAGATCGCTCCGATGGCCTTCACCTCCTACGCCGAAACCCGCCCCTTCGCCAAGGCCATCCGCCAGGCCGTCGCCCGGCAGAGCATGCCCCCCTGGCACGCCGCCCCCGGCGCCCATTCCTTCCGCAACGACCGCTCATTATCCGCCGCCGAAACCGCCGCGCTCACCGCCTGGGTCGACGCCGGCGCCCCGGCCGGACCCGCCGTCAAGGCCATCGCCGCCGCTGCTCCCGCCGGCCCCCGCCGCTGGAAGCTCGGCCAGCCCGACCGCGTCGTCCAGGTCCCCGGCTTCGCCGTCCCCGCCTCCGGCCAACTGCCCTATTCGTTCCTGATCATCCCCCTCAATCTCAAGCAGGACACCTGGTTGCACGCCGCCGAGTTCCGCATCGACCAGCGCCAGGTGGTCCATCACATCAACGCCTTCATCCGCCCTCCTGGCTCGAGCTACCTCGCCGGTTTCCCCCTCAACGAGGTCTTCTCCCCCACCCCCGCTCAGCGCTCGAAACGCCACGCCCACGAACGCGTCTTCGACCGCCGCCAACTCATCCTCGGCTACGAACCCGGCTACGAACCCATGCCCTGGCTCGAAGACGGCGCCAAACTCATCCCCGCCGGCTCCGATCTCATCTTTGAGATGCACTACAACCCCAGCGGCGCGCCCGCCGTCGACCGCAGCGAGTTCGCCCTCTACTTCGCCCCCGCCGCCCCTCGCCACCGCGTCGTCGCCATCGATACCCTCCGCGATCTCGACTTCGTGATTCCGCCCCACGCCGGTGGCTTCGTTTCGCAAGCCGCGATGACGCTCGCCCGTCCGGCCCGCCTGCTCTCTGTCCAGCCGCACATGCACGTCCGCGGCAAACAGATGACGGTACGCGCCGTCTATCCCGATGGCCGCGCGGAAACCGTTCTCGCCGTCCCGCGCTACGACTTCAACTGGCAGACCACCTACGTCCTCGCCCGGCCGCTCGACCTGCCGCAGGGCACGCGCCTTGAGTCCACCGCCGGCTTTGACAATTCGGCCAACAACCGCTTCAACCCGGACCCGGCGGCCAGCGTCCGCTGGGGCGACCAGACCACCGACGAGATGCACATCGCCTTTCTCGAACTCGTCATCGAGGCGCAGGGCGACCCGGAGAAGCTTTTCAACACGGTGCCCCCCGGGCCGCGCCCGGCCCCGCCGGCCGCCCGCTAGCCGCCAGCGGCAAGACCGCCGTTCTACCGGCACCAGCAGAGCAGCCGTCCGCATTCCAGCCGCCGGGCCGATGTCGCTTTACGCTATCCGGTTTGTGCGTTGGGCTAGCTTGTGCTCTCGGGCCGCCCGCTAGCCCGCCACCAGTTTCGTCGCGTCCCACGCCACCGGCCGCTGCTGCTCGAGACTCAGATTCACCGCCAGCGACGGCCCGGCCGTCCGGTAGCCAAACAGCGCGTCCTCAAAAAACGGCTTCCGCGTCTCGACCGCCGTCAGAAAGTTCTTCATGTGCTCAAAGTGCGCGTTGTGCTCCCGCGGCGGCGTATACCGCTCCTGCCGCAGCGGTCGCATGCTGTCCGCGCTCGGCTTGGCCAGCGGGTATTTCTTCCGGTATTCGGCCAGAAACTGCTGCTGCGTCCGCTGCGGAAAGGTGTCTATCGTGTAGCCGGGTTCGGCCTCGCGCGGCGTCCGGTCAATCGTCACCCCACCCATCGTCACTTCCATCGTCCCTTCACTGCCGACGAACTTCAGCCCGAACCGCTCGGGGGGCGCCGCGCCGCTCGCCAGGTTCACGCGCAGGACAAAGGTGAAGCCCGGATAGTCCATCATCGCCAGCACCACATCTGGAGCATCGCGCCCGTCCTTCCAGAAGCGCACTCCGCCAGTGGCGTAAACGCGGCTCGGCCCTGTGCTGCCCGTGGCAAAATGCAGCCCCGTGAGCAGATGCACAAACAGATCGCCCGAAACGCCCGTGCCATAGTCTTTATAGTTCCGCCAGCGGAACAGCCGTACCGGCTCAAACGGCCGTTTCGGCGCGTTGCCGAGGAACGTCTCCCAGTCGATGTTCGCTTCGCTCGCATCAGGCGGGAGGCTGTACTGCCAGGCGCCGAGCGCCGTGTTCCGGTCCAGCCACGCCTCCACCAGGTTCAACTCCCCCAGCGCCTTCTGCCGCAGCAGGTCCCCGGCTTTGGCAAACACCAGCGCGCTGGCATATTGGCTGCCCACCTGCAGAATCCGCCCGCTCTCCCGCTGCGCCGCAATCATCTGCGGCCCTTCGGCGAACTTGTGCACCATCGGCTTTTCGACGTACACATCCTTGCCCGCCCGCAGCGCCGCCATCGCAATCGGCGCGTGCCAGTGGTCGGGAGTCGCCACAATCACGGCGTCGATATCGCGCCGCGCGAGCACCTCGCGGTAATCGCGCGAAGTGAACACCGGAGCGCCCCACCGTTCCTTGGCCCGGTCGAGCCGGCCCTGATAGATATCCGCCACCGCCGTCAATTGGGCTTTGCCGCTCTTGAGCGCGTCCTCGACGTCGCCCGAGCCCATACCGCCCGCGCCAATGAGTGCCAGTCGAATCATCCGATTGCCTCTGCCGTAAACGTTTCCGGGTTCCAGCGAAATGCCTTCTGCTCGGCGACACTGCGGTTCGATAGCAGCGCCGGACCCGCCGCCTGCAGCCCGAACCGCGCGTCTTCCACCACCGGCTTCCGGCTGCGCACGGCGCTGAAGAAGTTCCGGTGGTGATCGAGATGGTCGCTGTAGCCGCGCTCGGGGCGGTAGCTCTCCTGCCCCTGCGGCCGCATGGCGTCCATGGTGGGCGCCTGCGGCGGATACTTCCTACGGTACTCGTCGAGAAACTGCTCCTGCAGCTTCCGGGGGAAGGTGCCAACCGTGTATCCCGGCTCTTTCTCCCGGGGCTGTCGCTCTACGGTCACCCCGCTATCGACTGTCAACACGCCTTCGCTGCCGACAAACCGGAAGCCGCTTGTCTCGCCCGCGCCGTTGACAAAGTTGACTCGCAGAGCGAGGTTGAACGCCGGCATCCCGCCCCGCGCCGGGTAGTCGTACAGCCCGACCATCACGTCCGGCACATCGCGCCCGTCCTTCCAGTAACGCAGTGCCCCGGTGGCGTAGACGCGGCTGGGGCCCGCCGCGCCCGTGATAAAGTGCATCCCGCTGAACAGATGGACGAACAGGTCGCCCGCCACGCCTGTGCCGTAGTCCTGGTAGTTCCGCCAGCGGAACAGGCGGACGGGGTCAAACGACCGCTTCGGCGCCGCGCCCAAAAACCGATCCCAGTCGATGTTGGCCGGGGTGGCATCCGGCGGAATCGAGTACTGCCAGGCCCCGATGGCCGAGTTGCGATCCCACCACGCCTCCACCAGATTCAACTCGCCGATCGCGCCCGCGGCCAGCAGTTCCTTGGCCTTGGCGTAGACGACGCTCGAAACGCGCTGAGATCCCACCTGCAGAATCCGCCCGCTCTTCCCGGCGGCCTCCACCAGCCCGATGCCGTCTTCCACCTTCTGCACCATCGGCTTTTCGACGTAGACATCCTTGCCGGCGGCCAGCGCTTCGGTGGCGATCCGGGCGTGCCAGTGGTCCGGCGTTGCGATGATCACCGCATCGATGTCCTTGCGCGCGAGCACCTCGCGGTAGTCGCGCGTGGTGAACAGATGGTTGCCGAAGCGCTCCTTAGCCCGGTCGAGCCGCCCCTGGTAAATGTCCGAGGCCGCGACCATATCGGTCAGACCCGTTCGCAAGGCCGACTCGGAGTCTCCGGTCCCCATGCCTCCGATCCCGATGGTGGCAAATCGGATGCGGTCGTTCGGAGCAACCTGTGATAACGCAACCGCCGGGCTCAGAGCGGCAGTCTGCAGCAAATGGCGGCGCGAGAAGGACATGGTTGTTACTCTTTCGTGGTGGTCGAACTGGAAGTGGTTGACGACGCGGCCGCCGGGGCTGGCGTGCTCTCCGTCTTCGCTTTGGCCTCGGTGCTCTTCGCGGCCACGGGCTCTTTGCCCCCGGTCGAAGCGGGAGAACTCGATCCGGACTTGTTGTAGTCCGTCACGTACCACCCGGTGCCTTTGAACTGGAAGGCCGGGGCGGACAGCACCCGCTCTACCGGTCCACCGCACACATCGTGCACGGTCAACGGCTCGTCAGAAAACTTCTGGATCTTGTCAAAGTTCGTGTCGCAGGTTGGGCAGTGATACTCGTAAATCGGCATGGCTGACTATTTCGGTTGCGGGATGTTCAAAGGTCCGAGTCCGGTTGCGCCGGCTTCCCCTTTGGATGCGGCCGCCGTCTCGGGAGGAACGCCCTTGACGGCGACCTCAATGGCCTTCTTCAGAATCTCGTCTTCGGCGGGCTTCTTGGGCTCGCTTTTGGGGGCGTCTTCGTCCTCGTCTCCGGTGGGCGCGGTCTGCTGATCGATCACCGGCACCAACGGCGTGACCCCAGTGTCCTGGATCGCCTTGCCCGAGGGCGAATAGTACTTGGCGACCGACAGAATCACCGCCGCGCCATCGTCCATCAGGATGGTCTTCCTCACCGCCGCATCCCCGTAGGTGCGCTCCCCCACCACCGGTCCCCGCTTGGTTTCAAGCAGCGCAGCCGCGGCCACTTCAGCCGCCCCCGCCGTGCCGCGATTCGTCACCACCGTAAGCGGCAGTTTCGTCACCACCTTGGTCGCCACCGCTTCCACATTCTTGCGCGTCTGCTTCTGCCCTTCGATGTAGGTCAGCATCGCCTGGCCCTCAAACAGGTTCGCGAGCGCGGCGCCCTGCGCCACATCCCCCGTCGCGCAGTTGCGAAGGTCGAGGATCAATCGCTTGGCGCCCTGCTTTTCAAGCGCCTTCACCGCGGCTTCGACATCCGTCAGCCGGTTGCCGGCCAGCGACTGCACCTGCAGGTAGCCGATGTTTTCGGGCAGCATCTTGCTCGACACGGCCGGCAGGACGACGGGCGCCCGGGTCAGCGTAACTTTTTGCGGCTCCGGCCGCGTAAACCGCAGTACAGAGAACTCAATGGTCGTGCCCGCCTCGCCCTTCAGCATGATTTCGGCATAGGCCAGCGGCATGTCGCGCGTGTTGACGTTGTTGATCGTTTCGAGCATGTCGCCCGTGCCCAGGCCCGCCTTGTCGGCCGGAGATCCAGGGATGGCACCCACGATCGCGATGTAGCCGAAGCGCTTAGCGAGAATCAGACCCACATCGGCTTTTGCGCCTGCCGCAATCTTCTGATACTGCTTATACTGGTCCGGTCCCAGGTAGGAAGCGTAAGGGTCCAGCGACTCGAGCAACCCGTTGAGAGCACCTAGCGTAACATTCTTCATGTCCGGTTCTTCCACGTAGTCGCTTTTGATCTTGGAGAGGACCTCGGTGAACACGCCGATATGACGGTAGGTCTCCTCCGGCGAAGACTGCTTCTTGGTGGAAGCGCCGAGCAGCAGCATCCCAACCAGCAGCACAGAGAATAGAATCACGGTGAACTGGAGTTTACGATTCAAAATGGGCCTCCCGGAACATCGATCCTAGTGTATCAGACGGTCCTTATTCCATAGACGCCGCCGCCGCCCATCCGCTGCGTCAACTTTTTTACCCCCCGCGCTCTCCTGCCGGATTCAGACTTCCATATGGATCCTTGGGTACTCCGGATGCGCTGGGAAGAGCTTTTGTTTGCCCACTGGCCCGTGCCCGCCGCGCCGCTGGCCTCTCTGCTGCATCCCGACCTCGAACTCGATACCTACGACGGCCAGGCGTGGCTCGGCATCGTCCCGTTTCGCATGGCGGGCACAGCGCCCCGCCTCTGTCCCGCGCTGCCCGGCCTCAGCGACTTCCTCGAACTGAACGTCCGCACCTATGTCCGCCACCGCAACCGGCCGGGCGTCTGGTTCTTCAGCCTGGACGCCAACAGCTGGTTTGGCGTGCGCGCCGCCCGGCTGACCTACTACCTTCCCTATTTAGACGCCGCTATGTCGGCCGAACGCCACGGCTCGCGGCTCCGCTACCGTTCCCGGCGCACCGATTGGCGGACCGGCCCCGCCTCGCTCGACATCGAGTACGAACCCGCGGGTCCTCCCATGGCGTCGCGGCCCGGCAGTCACGAGCACTGGCTCACCGAACGCTACCGGCTCTACTCCCAGACGCCAGGCGGCCGCCTTGTCTTCGGAGAGGTCCAACATGAGCCGTGGCCCTTGCAGCCCGCCATCGCCGCGATCCATGAGTTGAACATGACCGCCTGGATGGGACTCAAACTCCCGGCCGCCGCGCCGCTGCTGCACTATGCCGGCTCTCTCCGAGTCCGGGCTGGCCGGCCCCGCTTTGCGCCCTAGCTCCGATACGGTTCGGTTAGAACATTTCCATGCCCTTCTCTGTGTGGGATCAAAAATCCCTCCAATGGCTCGAACGATGGTCGCGGTAGGGTCGACCATTGCTGGCCGCCCCCGCACAGATCCGTACGTGCAGAGCTACCGCAAACGGCTCCTGCCTAAGGTCGTGACGCAAAGAAACGCTCCTCCGGATAGGGATGCAGAACCCGGCATGACGGGACGTCCTAACAGGTGAGACGATGGAAACGAGACCAGTTGAGCCGGTGTCGATGGCTTCGGAGCAACAGAGCGTGCCGCCACGCGCGGCAAACCTCAGTGCGGAAGCCACGGCGTCACCCTCGCGCCTGTCGGCACGCGCTGTCGGCACGCGCTGTCGGCACGCGCTGTCGGCACGCGCTGTCGGCACGCG
>JAINDL010000024.1 GCA_019931245.1 Bryobacteraceae bacterium CoA2 C42 | reverse complement strand
GTCGTCGCCGCCCCCCTCGCCACGTCGCCCCCCCCCGCCCCGCCCCACCGGCATGATCTGTCGAGCTTCCTCCTCATCGCCTTCGGCCTCGGCCTCGCCGCCGTCTTCACCCCCTGCGTCTTCCCGATGATCCCCTTCACCCTCTCCTACTTCATCGGCCAGGGCGACCGGAAGGGCTCCTTCGGCCAGGCCGTCGTCTTCTGTCTTGGCATCATCGTCCTGTTCACCAGTCTTGGCTTCGTTTTGTCCGCCGCGCTCGGCCCCTTCGCCGTCGTGCAGTTGAGCGCCAACCCCTACGTCAATCTCGGCATCGCGGCTGTCTTCTTCGCCTTCGCCCTCTCCATGCTCGGTGCCTTTGAAATCATGCTGCCGTCCAGTCTCCTCACCCGGCTCAACCAGGCCTCAGAGGGCGGCGGCTACCTCGGCTCCCTGCTCATGGGCCTCACCTTCTCGCTCACCTCGTTCGCCTGCGTCGGGCCCTTCGTTGGTACCCTCCTCGCCGCCTCCGTGCAGGGCGGCAAACTCCAGCCGGTCCTCGGCATGGCCTTTTTCGCCTCCGGACTCGCCGCCCCGTTCTTTCTGCTCGCCCTCTTCCCCTCGTACCTCAAAAAACTCCCGCGCAGCGGCGTCTGGATGATGCGCGTCAAGGTCGTGATGGCCTTTCTCATCCTGGCCGCCATGCTGAAGTACCTCGCCAACGTCGACGCCGTCTGGCAACTCGATCTGCTCACCCGCGAACGCTTCCTCGCCGCCTGGATGATCCTGTTCGCCGCGCCGGCCGCCTACCTGCTCGGCTGGCTCCGCCTCGAAGGCATTCAGCCGGACCAGGACGTCACCATCCCGCGCCTCCTGTTCGGCCTACTCCTGCTCAGCTTCTCGCTCAGCCTCTGGCCAGGCATGACCGGCGCGCCGCTCGGGGAACTCGATGCCTACGTCCCGCTCGCCAAACGGTCCACCGCCACCTCCGGCAGCGGCGGTTACGCCGCCCTCCCCTGGAAGAAGAACGACCTCGCCGGCGCTCTCGCCCAAGCCAAAGCCGAAGGCAAGCAGGTCTTCGTCAACTTCACCGGCTACGCCTGCACCAACTGCCACTGGATGAAAGCCAACATGTTCCCGCTGCCCGAAATCGCCGCGGCGCTCGGCAAATACATCCTGGTCGAACTCTACACCGACGGCACCGACGCGGCCTCTGAACAGAACCAGAAGCTCCAGGAGACCCGCTTCGCCACCGTCGCCATCCCCTACTACGTCATCCTCGACGCGGACGAAAAGACGGTCCGCTCCTTCCCCGGTCTCACCAAAAATCCCAAGGAATTCCTCCAATTTCTGGCGCCATGAAACTGATTCTCCCCCTCCTGCTCGCCGCCGCTGCCCACGCGCAGGGCCCCATTCGCGGCTTCTCTGCAGAAGGCGCCGCCCGCGAGCGCGCCCTCGAAGCAAAGCTCCTCGCCGTGCCCGATGCCCGCCGCATCGAAGCCCACATGAAGGCCATGGCCAGCGAACCCCACCACGCCGGCTCGCCCGCCTCGCGCAAGGTGGCCGAATACGCCCTCAGCCAGCTCCGCGCCGCCGGCCTCGAAGCCAAAATCGAAACCTTCGAGGCTCTGCTGCCCTATCCCCAGTCCCGCCTGCTCACCATGGGTAAGTTCTCCGCCCGCCTCGCCGAACCCAACTTCGCCGAAGACCCCGACTCGACCGACCGCAATCAACTCCCCACTTACAACGCCTACTCCGCCGACGGCGATGTTACCGCTCCGCTTGTCTATGTCAATTACGGCGTGCCCGAAGACTACGAGCACCTCAAAAAACAGGGCATCGACGTCCGCGGCAAAATCGTCCTCGCCCGGTACGGCCAATCCTGGCGCGGCGTCAAGCCCAAAGTAGCCGCCGAACACGGCGCCATCGGCTGCCTCATCTTCTCCGACCCCAAAGACGACGGCTACTTCCGCGGCGACGTCTACCCGGCCGGCGCCTACCGCTGCGAGTACGGCGTCCAGCGCGGCAGCGTCATGGACATGTCCATCCACGTTGGCGATCCCCTCTCCCCCGGCTTCGCCTCCGAACCCGGCGGCGCCCGGCGCCTCACCCGCGGCGAAGCCAAAACGCTGATGCCGATTCCCGTCCTGCCCATCTCCTACGGCGACGCCAAACCGCTGCTCGAAGCCCTCGCCGGCCCCCTCGCCCCCGAAAACTGGCGCGGCGCCCTGCCCATCCCCTACAAACTCGGTCCCGGCGCCACGCCCGTCCGCCTCAAACTCACCCACGATTGGGGCACCCGCCCCGTCCACAACGTCATCGCCACCATCCCCGGCAGCGTCAACCCCGACGAATGGGTGATCTACGGCAATCATCACGACGCCTGGGTTAACGGCGCCAACGATCCCGTCTCCGGCGCCGCCGCCGTCCTCGAAACCGCCCGCGCCTTCGGTGAACTCTACAAGACCGGCTGGCGCCCCCGCCGCACCCTCGTCTTCGCCCTCTGGGACGCCGAGGAGTTTGGCTTGATCGGCTCCACCGAGTGGGTCGAAAAGCACCTGCCGGAGCTGAAGCAGAAGGCCGTGGCCTATTTCAACAGCGACTCGAACGGTAAGGGCCCGCTGGGGCTCGGCGCCAGCCCGGCCCTCAACCTGTTCCTCGAACAGATCGCACGCGACAGCAAAGATCCCGCGACGGGCGAAAGCATCCTTCCGGCCCTGCTCAAGGTGCAGCGGCCCTTCGAGCCGGGTCCGCTCGGCTCCGGTTCGGACTACGTCGGCTTCGTCCACCATGCGGGCATTGCGGGCGTCAACTTCGGCTTCTCCGGCAGCACCGGCGGCGTCTATCACTCCATCTACGACTCTTTTGCCTGGTACAAGCGATTCTCGGACGGCGAGTTCATCTACGGCAGGGGTCTCGCGCAGGTGGCGGCCCTCTCGCTCGCGCGGATGAGCGAAGCACCCATTGTCCCCTTCGAGTTCACCCGCGCGGCGGCCACGATTCGTCGCTACTGGCGCGAGGTAGACAAGCTAGCCGCCGATAAGAACGTCGGCCTCCCCAATGTCGCCGGCGCCCTCGACGAACTCGACGCGGCCGCCCGGCAGTTTGAAGCCCGCTACGCCGCGGCCGGCCGCGGAACGCGCGAGGTCTATCTCACGGAACGCGCGCTGCTCCTGCCCGACGGTCTGCCCGGCCGTCCCTGGTACCGCAATGCGATCTCCGCCCCCGGCCAGTACACCGGTTACGGCGCCAAGACCATCGCCGGCGTCCGCGAAAGCCTTGAACTCGGCCAGCGCCAGCAGGCCGTGGCGCAGGCACGGGCCTTCAGCGCGGCGATCGCCAACTACGCCGCCGCCATCCACGCCGCGGCGGCGAAGCTGCAACCTTAGCCAAGCAGCGGTGGCACGGTCGTCCACGGTGGCGGTACCCGCCCGAAGCCATCACCACGCAGCAGAACAACCGGGTTAGCGCGGACACCCATCCGTCGCCGGCCTCCCGCCTCCGGTTCCCGGCGAAGCGGAAACCCTATCCGAGCAGCGCCGCAATCGCGTCCGCGTCGTTCGGAACCACCGTGGGTTTGTTGCCAAACGTGGACGTGAGCGGCTCGCCGTGCGGACCCTTCAAGACACCGGTGTGATAGTGGTAGATGTAATCCGGGTCCTTCAACACATTACCCGTCAACACCGCCACCACATCGGCATCCGCCCGCATCAACCCGGCGGCCACCAGTTTCCTGATGCCGGCGAGCGTCGCGGCCGAAGCCGGTTCGCAGCCAATGCCGCAGGCGCCTATCACCGCCTTGGCGTCGGCAATCTCCTGTTCGTTCGCCCGCTCCACCACCCCGCCCGAAGTCTCTATCTCGAGCAGCGCCTTCGGATAACTCACCGGATCGCCAATCTTAATCGCCGTCGCCAGCGTCTCCGGTTTCTTCACCGTCGGAAAGTGGCCCTTATCCGTCTGCCGGACATAATCGTAAAAGGGCGCCGACCCGGCCGCCTGCACCACCGCCAGCCGCGGCAGCTTATCAATCAGCCCTAAGTCGAGTAACTCCCGCAGCCCCTTGCCAAACGCGCTGACGTTGCCCAAGTTCCCGCCCGGCAGCACCACCCAATCCGGCACCTGCCAATCGCGCTGATCGAGCATCTCAATCACAATCGACTTCTGGCCCTCAATCCGGAACGGGTTCACCGAATTCAGCAGATAAATGCCCAGCCGGTCGGCCAGCTCCCGCACCAGCGCCAGAATCTGGTCAAAGTTCGCCTCCACCTGTAGCGTCCGCGCCCCGTAGTCGAGCGCCTGCGACAGTTTCCCAAAGGCGATGTTGCCGTTGGGGATGAAGATGATCGGATCCAACCCCGACGTCGCCGCGTAAGCGGCCATCGACGCCGACGTATTGCCCGTCGACACGCAAGCCACCCGCCGCATCCCCAGCCGCTTGGCCTGCGTCGCCCCGCAAGTCATGCCGTTGTCTTTGAAGCTGCCCGTCGGGTTGAAACCCTGATGCTTAAAGACAACCTTGTCGAGCCCGGCGTATGCCGCCGCCTTGGCGCCGGCGAGCAGCGGCGTGTTGCCCTCGCGCAGCGTTACCACGTGCTCAAAACCGTCAAACAGGTCGAGCATCTCCCGGTAGCGCCACACGCCCGAAACATCGAGCGGCGCGTTCGACAGCCGGCGCTGCCGCCACAACTGCTTCCAGCCGGCAGCGGCGGTGCGGTCGTAGTCGATCTTTGCTTCGAGCAGCCCGTCGCAGCGGGTACAGGCGTAGAGCACTTCGGTCGAAGCATATTCGGCCCGGCAGGAGGGGTTGAAACAGACAAGACGCGAGGACATGAAGAAGTTCCTAGAGCATTTTCCGGAGGTCGTCGAGCGAAAGACGGCCCGTGTAGATCGCCATGCCGAGCGCTGCATGAACGTTCATCGCCTGCAGCGCCCGCACGTCGTCAAGCGTGGTCACCCCGCCCGCCGCCGTCAACTCGTGCTCCGGGCTCATGGCGGCCCGCAGCCGGCGGAACCAGTCAAGGTCGGTGCCCTGCATCATACCTTCTTTATCCACGTAAGTGCAAAGAAAACCGCTGCAGTAAGGCTCGAGCTGACTCACTAACTCCTCAGCCGTAAAGTTCAGCGATTCAGTCCAGCCCTTTACGGTAATCCGGCCGCCCTTCGAGTCCATGGCGATCAGTAGCTTGTCCTGCCCCACGGCCGCCACCATCTCCGACAGCAGCGCATGGTTGGGTCCGTCTGCCCGGAAGGCCGACGTGCCGACAATCACGCGGTGAGCACCCTGCTCCACCAGCTTTTCGGCCCGCTCCGGCGTCCGCACCCCGCCGCCCACCCGGCATCGCGCCCGGGCGCACAACGCCTCGACAATCGCGTCGTTCTCCCCGCGGCCGAAGGCGGCGTCGAGGTCGATCACCTGAATCTCGGGGAAACCCGCGAACTTCTCAAGCATCACCTCCGGCGCCTCGCCCTCGAGCGCCTTCTCTTTTCCTTGCACCAGCTGAACGACCTTGCCGTCCATCAAATCAATACAGGGTAGAATCATTGGGTTCTCCGCACGACAATGCCGCGCTTGTCGAGAAACTCTTTGAGGTCATCGACGGTGTAAGTGCCGAAGTGGAAGATACTGGCCGCCAGTGCCGCGTCGGCCTCGCCCTCGGTCAAAACTTTCAGAAAATGTTCGGGCTTGCCGGCGCCGCCGCTCGCGATCACCGGAATGCGCGTCGCCCGCGAGACGGCCGCCGTCAGCTCGCAATCGAAGCCGTCCTGCACCCCGTCGGTATCCATCGACGTCAGCAGAATCTCCCCGGCGCCCAACTCCATGCCCCGCGCCGCCCACGCCACGGCGTCCATGCCTTCGTCCACCCGTCCGCCCTTGGTGAATACGTTCCAGCCGCCGCCGCCCGCGCGGCGCCGCGCGTCGATGGCCAGCACCACGGCCTGCGCCCCAAACTCGTTCGACAGCAGCGTAATCAGCTGCGGATCACGCACCGCCGCCGTGTTCACGCTCACCTTATCCGCCCCGGCCATCAGTATCTTGCGCGCATCAACCACCGAGCGGATCCCGCCGCCTACCGTCAGCGGAATAAACACCTTCTGCGCGGTCCGCGCCACCACGTCCACCATCGTGTTCCGTTCGTCGGATGAGGCCGTAATGTCGAGAAACACCAGCTCATCGGCCCCCTGCGCGTTATAGCGTTCGGAGAGCTCCACCGGGTCGCCCGCGTCTTTCAGGTTCACGAAGTTAATGCCCTTGACCACCCGGCCGGCGGTAACGTCAAGGCAGGGAATAATGCGTTTTGCCAGCATAGTGTCAAAGGTCCACGAAGTTTTTAACAATTTGTAACCCCAACGCGCCGGACTTCTCCGGGTGGAACTGAACGCCGTAAACATTCTCGTGCTCGAGCACGGCCGTAAACGGCTCGGAGTAGATACAGGTCGCCGCGGCGTATTCGTGCGCGGGCACGTAGTAACTGTGCGCGAAGTACAGATAGGGCCGCGGCGGCAAATTCCGCAGCAGGCGCGAGCCGGCCCGGACTTCTAACTCATTCCAGCCCATGTGCGGCACCCTCGCATCGTCGGGAAAACGCTTCACCTTGCCCGCAAACAGCCCCAGGCCTTCCAGGTCCGGAGCCTCTTCGCTCGCCTCGAACATCGCCTGCAGCCCCAGGCAGATCCCCAGAAACGGCACGCCCTGCGCAATCCGCATCAGCAGCGGCTTGCGAACCCGCATCGCATCGAGCGATCGCACCATCTGGCCGAAGTGCCCCACGCCGGGCAGAATGATCTTTTCGGCCGCCAGCAGCCCTTCGGCGTCGTCCACCAGTTCGTACTGCGCCCCGATCGCCCCCAGCGTATTCAGCACGCTGCGCAGGTTGCCGGCGCCGTAATCGAAAACTACCACCTTGCTCATGCCTTGGTGCCCTCAAGCAGCCCCTTGGTCGAGGGCAGCTGATCCTTCAGGCGAGCGTCCTTCGAGGTGGCGAACTTCATCGCCCGCGCAAAACACTTGAAAATGCTTTCGAGCTTGTGATGGTTACTGCGCCCGTACAGTACCTTACAGTGAACGTTCGCCCCGGCGTGTACGGCGAAACCATCGAAGAAATCGTGCACTAACTCGGTCTGTAAGTCGCCCACCAGCCGGACCTTGACTAAGTCCGTGTAAACCAGCGCCGGCCGCCCGCCCAGATCCACCGCCACCACCGACAGCGTCTCATCCATCGGCATGACGAAGTAACCGGCCCGGTTGATCCCCTTACGGTCGCCGAGCGCCTGCGCAAACAGTTGCCCGAGCGCGATGCCGACGTCTTCAACCGTATGGTGCTGGTCCACGTCGAGATCGCCCGTAGCCGTCAGTTCGAGGTCGAACCCGCCGTGCTTGGCAAAAAGCTCGAGCATATGGTCGAAGAAGCGGATACCGGTCGAGATCTGATACCGACCCTTGCCTTCGATCTTCAGTTTGCCGCGGATCTGCGTCTCTTTCGTGATCCGTTCGACGGTCGCGGTTCTCATAAGCTTTCGAGTGCTCCTGCCAGGTCGTTAATGCTCGGGATCAATGCCTGGGCCCCTTCGGCCAGCAGCAGCGCGCCCGTATCCCCGTGGCCGATCCCGATAAACGGCACCCCGGCCAACTTGGCGCTGCGCGCATCGTCCACCGTGTCGCCAATGTAATAGAAGCGTTCGCCCGGAAACTCGGACATGATGCGCAGCATCCCCTCCGGATCCGGCTTGCCGTACTGGACATCATCGGCGCCGACGACGGGTGCAAACTTCAGGCCCGCGGCGAAACGGTCAAGTGTCATCTGCGCCTCGGCCCGTTCTCGGCCGGTGAAGATGGAAAAGGCATATCGTTCGGACAGGCTTTCAAGCACCCCGGGCCGCGCAATCCACTGCTCCCGCTGCATCAGCCCCCCGTCTCCCTCGCCAAAGAAGATCTTCTGGAAGTAGTCCACCACCACGGGATAGTCGACTTCGACTCCTAAGTCCCGCGCGATCTTCTGCGATAACTGCCAGTCGTTATTCCAGCCGCCGGCGTTTTTATACTCCTGAATCCGGCTCCGGGCGATGGTCTGCCCCGTGAAATGCTGCACCGTGCGGACAATCGTTTCGCGATAGGACTCGGTGACGTCAACCAGCACCCCGTCCATATCGAAGATGATCATTTCTTGCGCCACAGCTCTTCCAGCTCCTTGAGTAAGATGCGCATCTGCTGCCGCGTGCCCACCGTGATGCGGACGCAGCCGGCAATCTCGTAACTGCGGTCCCGCACCAGCACGCCGCGCTCGCGCAGACCATCGCGGATGCCAATGGCCCGGTCTCCCATCTGGGTCAGCACAAAGTTACCCTGGCTCTTGATGTAGGGAATGTTCAGCTTCTCGAGACCCACATACAGTAATTCCCGCGCCGCGAGCACCTCGCCCACGTAGCGTTCAATAAACTGCGGATCCCGAATCGCCGCCCGCGCGGCGAGCACGGCCAGCGAGTTCACCGAGTACGGGCTCTGCGCCTTGCGGAGCCAGTCGACGTTGGCCGCCTGCGTGAACAGGCAGCCGATCCGCAGCGCCGCCATGCCGTAAACCTTGGAAAAGGTACGCGAGACGAACAGATTCGGAAACTCTTTCAGCATCCCGAGCGCCGTCACGCCCGAGAACTCATAGTAGGCCTCGTCGATCAGTACCGCCGCGTGCGGAGCGCGCTTCAGAATCCGGACGATGCCGTCGAGATCAACGCCCGTGCCCGTAGGGTTGTTCGGGTTCGAGATCAGAATGGCCTTCGTGGTGGGTTGAATCGCCCCGAGCAACTCCTGCAGCGGAAAGCTGAGCGTACCGGCGCGGTAGGCGATCTCGCGCACCTGCGCCCCGGCTACCTCGGCGTAGAACCGGTACATGGCGTAGGCCGGCTTCAGAATCAGTACCTCATCCTCGTCATCGACGTAAGTGTTGATGAGGATCTGAATCGCCTCGTCCGTCCCGTTGGTCAGGGCGAACTCATTCTCGGCGACTTTGAAGTAGGCGGCCAGTTCGCGCCGCGCGTCGTTGTATTCCGGGTAGACCGCCAGGTCGTTCTCAACCAGGTGTTCGACGAGAAACTGCGTTACTTTAGGCGAACAGCCGACCGTGTTTTCGTTAAAGTCCAGTCGGAGTTTTTCGCCGCGGCCGCCGGTGGGTGGATGGTAGGGCGCCATCCGTTCGACGGCGGGGCGGGGCCGGAGCTTGGGGCTATTCGGCACGGCGCGCCTCCACCGACCGGGCGTGGGCTTCGAGGCCCTCGGCGCGGGCGAGCGTCGTAACGGCGGGCGTCAGTTTTGCCAGCGCCGCGGCGCTCAACTCCTGCGTCGAGATCACCTTGACGTAATCGGCCGCCGAAAGGCCCCCGCGCAGCCGGGCGGCGCCGCTCGTGGGCAGTACGTGGTTCGGGCCGCTCGCGTAGTCGCCCGCCGCCTCCGGGCTATGCGGCCCGATGAAGACGCTGCCGGCGTGGCGAATCTTTTTGAGCCACGCCGCCGATGGGATCGAGAGATGTTCCGGGGCGAAGCGATTGGCTACTTCAATAGCCTGGTCGACCGAGTCCATCAGAATAATGGCCGAGTTCTTCTCAATGGCGACCCGCGCCGTCTTGGCCGTCGGCAGCTTGCTTAGTTGCTTGTCGATCTCGCTCTGTACGGCCAGCGCCAGTTGCTTTGAGGTCGTCAGCAGCACGGCCGAAGCGTCGGTATCGTGTTCGGCCTGCGCCAGCATGTCCGCCGCGATCCAGGCCGGGTTGCCGTCCTCGGCGATCATGAGAATCTCCGTGGGTCCGGCGATGAAGTCGATGCCCACCTCGCCCGCCAGCAGCTTCTTCGCCGCCGCGACATAGATGTTCCCCGGTCCGACAATGCGGTCCGCCCGCGGCACCGTCTTGGTCCCGTAGGCGAACGCGGCGATGGCCTGCGCGCCGCCAATCTGAAAAACGTTCGGCACCTTCAGGAGAGATGCCGTGCCGTAGATCTCTGCAACCACGCGGGGCGAGGTGACGCAGATGTTCTCGACCCCGGCCACCTGCGCCGGAATCACGGTCATTAGCAGCGTCGACGGCAGCGGGTAGCGGCCGGCCGGGATGTAGGCTGCCACGGTATCGAGCGGACGGACGATCTGCCCCAGCTTCAGGCCCGGCGAAACGGTGACCGACTTCGCCGTGGGCAGCTGCAGCTTGGCATAAGCGCGGATGTTGGCCGCCGCGGTCTTCACCGCGGCTTTGAACTCAGGGGAGAGCCCTTTGGCGGCGGCGGCCAACTCGCCCTCGGGCACCCGCACCGACTTCCGTTCGAGCCCGTCAAACTGCCGGGCGTATTCGAGCACCGCCGCATCGCCCCGCTTCTTGACGGCCTCAAGCATGGGCTTCACCACCGCCTCGGCCTCGCCCAGCCGGGCCGCCTTCCGCGACAGAATCTTTGTGACCTGACCGGCGTCGACTATCTTGATCATACTTCCCCTGCCTTACATCACAATCTTATTGAGCGGATACTCGACAATGCCCTGCGCCCCGGCGGCCTTGAGCCGCGGAATCAGGTTCCGCACGGTGATCTCGTCCAGGATAGTATTCACCGCTACCCACTCGGAATCGCTCAACTGCGAAACGGTCGGGTCCTTCAGCGCCGGCAGCGTGGCCAGCACCTTTTCAAGGTCGGCTCGCCGCACGTTCAGCATCAAGCCCACCTTGCCGAGCGCGGCAATGGCGCCGTCGAGCAGCAGACGGATATCGCTCAGCTTCTGCTGCTTCCAGGCATCGGTCCAGGACGTCTTATTGGCGATCAATTGCGTGTTCGAACTCATCAGCTCTGCGACGATCCGCAGCTTATTGGCCCGTAGCGAGGAGCCGGTCTCGGTCACCTCGACAATCGCATCGGCCAGCACCGGCGGCTTCACCTCGGTCGCCCCCCAGGAGAACTCGACTTTCGCCGTCACCCCGTTGGCCTTCAGATAGTTCTTCGTGAACTGCACCAGTTCGGTGGCAATGATCTTGCCTTCCAGGTCCTTCACGCTCTGCACGGGCGACGATTCGGGCACCGCCAGCACCCAGCGCACCTTGCCGAAGCTGGCCTTCGAGTAGACAAGATCCGCCACCGTCTCCACTTCGGCCTCGGACTCCTTCACCCAGTCCAGACCCGTCAAACCCGCGTCCAGAATGCCGTCTTCGACATACCGGGCCATCTCCTGCGCCCGGATGAGCATGCACTCAATCTCCGGATCATCAATCGACGGGAAGTAACTACGGCTCGACACCGAGATGTTAAATCCGGCGCGGCGGAACAGGTCGATCGTCGCGTTTTCGAGACTGCCCTTCGGAATACCGAGCTTTAACTTCTTATTTGTCATATACCGCCTTCGGATCGTAGGCTGGCGCTTCCGAGACCTGCCACTCACCGTCGGTTAGCGTCCGGAAGAAGCAGCTTTCATAGCCCTCGTGGCAGACGCCGGGGCCGACCGGGTCCACCTGCACGAGCACGGCGTCGCTATCGCAGTCGGTCTGAATCGACTTGACCAGCAGCTTATGGCCGGAGGATTCGCCCTTGAGCCACAGTTTCTGCCGGCTGCGGGAGAAAAAGATCGCGTAGCCCCGCTCGACGGTCAGCCGGAACGACTCCTCGTTCATGTAGCCGACCATGAGAATCCGCTTGGTTTCGTAGTGTTGGATGACGGCGGTTACCAGGCCGTCCGATTTTTTGAAGTCTAGATCCATAAAGAAAAAACCCGCCGTTTTCGCGGCGGGCTGGTGAGGAAGTCATCGGAGCTTGCGAGGAGACAATCGCGAAGCTAGAATCCAGCCTGCCCGGTCGCCGGATGGCGATGGTGGGGGTGCAGGCGATGGAGCGTCAACCGCATGAACAAATAGGATAGCAAACTTCGCTAGGGCTGTCTCGTCTGCTGCAAAATTACCGCGACGGCCTGCACGAGTTGCGCCGCCCGCGGCGGGCTGACCAGCAGCGGCAGACCGTTTGGATTTTCTCGCACCTCGGTGGCCGGGTCGACGAAATTGAAGTTCTGCGTCTTGCCCTTCTCGTCATTAATTTTCAGGCTGAGAAACGGAACGCCCTGGGTGTTGCTGGTGGCCTGCGCCGCCACCAGGTTGGCCAGCGGCAGCGAGAAGCTTTTGCCCGTGCAGTTGCCGCCCGTGATCTGGTACTGGATCCGGTCGCGGGAGACCGTCAGGTTGGCGGCGTGCGCACCGGTCAGGGTGTGGTGGTGGCCGACTTGGAAGGGCAGCGTCGCCCCGGCCCGCAGCGCCTGCACGGCGGTGGAGGCAAACAGATCCCAACGCTGCTCGCGGAAGTGCACGTAGGTGAGCAACAGCAGCGCGTCGCGGTTGGTGGCGTCTCCCCGTAGAATCTCCTGCGCCACCCGGGCCGCCTCTTCGGTGTCGCCCCGCTGATAGGCCGCGTTGCCGGCGCCCATGTCCGGAACCCTCGGGCGTTCGGCGGGCGCCACGGAGTTGGTCACAATACGCGCCAGCGGGTTCTGCACGGGCGGCGGCACGATGGCCGGCCCTTCGACGGACGCGCCTGGCGGCGCGCCCGGCGCACCACCCGCACCCGGCCGCAGGTAGACATCGCCAATCACACTCGACACCGTCCACGGCACCTGCCGGCCGCCCGAGGCATTATGCACCCGCTCCCGGACCCGGTTGAACACCTGGTCGAGCGTGAGGCCGGGCTCTCGCAGCGCGGTAATCAGATGCGTGGTAAACAGGCCGTTATTGCCATTCGGATTATCGTCGGCCGTCTGACCCGGCGCCGTGGCAAACGCTATCAGCGTGCCCTTGCCCGAACCCATCGCCGCCAGTCCGCCCCCGGCCGCACGCTTCGCGGCAAACGGATTGTTCCGGCAGGCGTCGAGTACCACCAGCGTCACCCGCGCCCCCGCCTTCTCCACCCGTTCCTGCACCCGCGAGGCCGCGTAGGCCGCGTACTTGGCGTCGGTCTCGTCCTTGGCGTCAAAGTCCACCGGCACCAGGTAGTTCTCGCCTTCAAGCTGAAAGCCGTGGCCGGCGTAGTAGAAGGCGACCACGTCCCCGGGGCGCACCCGGCTCACCAGCCCCGAAACGGCCCGGTCCAGGTTGGGCAGGGTGACGTCCACCGCCGTCGTCGTGGCAAAGCCGATCTCGGTGAGCGCCCCCGCCACCGCCTGCGCATCGTTAGCCGGATTGCGCAGGGGCCACTTCGGGTAGTTGCCGTTGCCGATGACGAGCGCCAGCTTCCGCGGCGGTTCCAACTTCAGATCGCGCTGCGGCCCCTGCGCCGCCAGAGGCCAGACAAGAAGGAGCAAACCAACCAGTTTCATGACTTACCGTTCCACCGCGAACGCCTTTTCTCCGTTCAGATACCAGTTCGTCGCGTCCGCGGTGATGGCCAACAGCCGCGACTCCCCCGAGATATAGAGGATCTGCAGATACGGCGCGCCACCCCGTTCGACGATGCTCCAGCGCCCGCGTTGGTCGTCTTTCCCGTAGCTGCCGCCGCTGGCCCCGGCGACATCCACGCTCACCATGCTGCTGCTCGAAAACGCGTACGACCCATCGGCGTTCAGAAAATGCGTCTTATCGGTGGACATCCCCTGGCTCGCCCAAAACTGGCGCACCATCTTGCCCCGCAGTTTCTGATCCCACTGCCGCGTGAGCGGCGAGGTGGCGCCCGCCGGGGGCGCCGTGGAGCGAATCGACTGCACCAGGGGCCCCAGCAGCGGCTGCCGCGCCCGCACCCGGTCCACCGGCCCGGCCGCCACCACCAGATGCGCCCGGCTGCCCCGCGCCGCCACGTAGATCGACAGCCCGGCCATCTGCCGCGTCTCAGGGTGCACCACCTCCCAGTGATAGGCCGCCCCGCCGGGGATCGCCTCCCGGTCGCCGGAGCGCCGGACGCTAGCCGCCTTAGCGAGAAACATCTCGCTCAATTGCCGCACCTCCGCGCTCTCCTCGGCCGCGTTGTAGCCCTCCTGCACGAGCGCCATGTAGAACTCATCGGCAACGCCGTCCGGCGGCTGCAGCAGAACAGCCTGATCTTTATCCGTGGCCGTCCAGCCCGCCGGCGGCTCGACGGAAAAGCCGCTCGCGTGCCGGTGCTCCGCGCCCCCCGCCGGCGCCGCTGTCTCGCGGGCAAGCAGATACTCATGCCCCTCGCTCACCAGCCGCAACTGCGCTCCCGCCCCCGTGACCGTGAAGGGAAAACGCTGGCCGCCGGCGGCAAATGTTCCCTGCAGACGGCCGCCGCTGGCCGTCGCCTGCACCGGCAGCTGTTGGCCCTTGATTTCTATCGTGCCCGCGAACGCGCCGGCCGCCCCGCGCCGGAGTTGCAGCCGCATTTCGCCGCTCGCGAAAGTTCCGGCCCAGTCGGGCTCCTGTCCCCATAGCAGCGCAACCATGGCTAGCATTACCGTGAGGGCTCTCATCGTGACTCCGTTTCCGGCCTCCTGGTCTTTACGCGCAAAACGGGCCATCCGTCCCTCACGCGCCTCCCTCAAACGCCGCGCACCACGGCCTGCACCGGCCGCGAACCCACCGGGATCATCGTGAACAACGGCGCCGTCTTGTTCCGGTTCGGAACAATCGACTTGATGCGCAGCACCGCCATATCGCCGCTCGCGCGGTTCAGCACGAGAACGTACTGGTTATCCGGGGTGACGGTGAGAAAACCCGGGTCCTGCCCCACGCTCACGACCGCGATCGTCTTGTGCGTAACAATGTCGAGAATACTGACGTCGTTGCGCGTCGGGCTGGCTACGAACAGAAAATCCACCTCCGGCGTCGAAGCCGCCGTCATCGCCCCCGGCGCCCGGCCCGCCAGCACCGTCTCGGCCACCTCGGCGCGGTACGGATAAACCACGACGACCGCATCGAGCCCCTGGCCCGTGAGGAACAGCTGGCCGCCATCGGGCTTGAAGCAGAACCGTTCCGGCCGCAGCGCGAGCGGCAAATGGGTGATGTGCCGGAGGCTCGGCAGTTCGTAAAGCGAGAGCAGTTGCGCATCGCGGGCGGCGAAGATTACGGCCCGCCCGTTGCTTTGAAACGCGGCCAGCGTGGGCGGGTGCGGCAATCGGAACTGCGCCGTTATGCGCCCCTCGGCACGGTGGATCAGAGTGGGCGGGTGCTCTTCGTAGGTCACCAGCGCCCACGGCTCGCGCTGCGCGAGCGCAAGCGAAACCGGCGGGGCGGGCAGCGCCACCTGCCGCTCCGGACGCAGCGTGGCCGGGTCGAGCCGCAGCAGCTGCCGCGGGTCGCGGCTCAGCGCCCACAGCTCGTTCGTATCGCTCAGCTGCAGGTCCGCAAGGTCGACGGCAACGGTAACCTTCCGCCGAAAAGCCAGCTGCGCCGGGTCGATCTCGTAGATCGCGCCACTGCCGGCGCCAAGAGCGTAGACCGCTTCGCGCGTCGGGTGGGCCAGCACCGACTTCGGCTGCCCGTCGATACGGATGTGCTTGGCCACGGCAAACGCGGTCAGATCGACGGCGGCAATGGCCTGGCCCTCCTGATTGGCCACGAACGCGTAGCCGTCAAAACCATTGGCCTTCTCCTTGCGGCAGGCGGCGAGGGCCAGCGGGGAGGCCAGCAGATGACGTCGGGAGAGCAACTCTTATAGTGTAATCAACAGGGTATTGGAATCAAAAGGAGCACCATGGGCTGGATATTCTTTCTGATCTGCGAGGTGATGCTGCCGCCCTCCCTCGCCAACTGGCAGCAGGAGATCGAACAGGTGGGCCGGATCGCCGTGGTCCTCCTCCGTCTGCCCGCCAACGGCCAGACCACCGTGCTCGATCTTCCGCCCGAGACCCCCCGGCGCGAACTCCTCGCTCCCTACACGAGCCAGCCTGGCTTCGTTTCGCAATATCGGGGTGCGCAGGCGATGACCGTCAACACCATCACGGCGGACGGCCGCGTCAGTTTCGTACTGATCAATCCGCTCCTGGCCGGTGCCGACGAGGCGGAACAGGCCGTCATCGCCCACGAGTTCGGCCACATCTGGCTCAAGGCGAAACGGTACCCGGCGCCCGCCTACCAGGGCGGGGAAGCGGCCTGCCTCAGCATCCATGCCCTCGACGCCGTCCAGCACATCCTCATCCGCCAGGAGATGGAGAGGCGGGGCGTGGCCTGGAAGGCGTCCTGGTTTGCCGGACTCGCCGCCGCCCTGCGCCAGATGGAGCAGACGCCGGGCGCGGCCGGGGGCGTCGGCCGCTGCCAGACGCTCAGCCAGGTGGCCATGTGGGTCGACGTCGCGCTCGGCGCCGGCGATTGGCCGGGCCAGCCAGCTTTTCTCGCGGCCCTGCGCCGCCGTTTTCCCGTCATCGTCCTGGCCTCCGAGGAGATCGCCTCCTACCTGCGCGGCCACCCCGTCGCCGACCCGGCGCCCCACCGCGCCGCCCTCGAGTTCGTCTTTGCGCGCATGAAGCAGCTCGCCTTGACCGTTCCCTGAGCGAATACGCGTGTAATTTACTGAAAAGAAAGAGTCCGCTGTGCTACCCTGAGGCAAGCGTTTTTCATGAATCTGCGTTCCCTGTTCAGCCTTTTCTCCTCTGACCTTGCTATCGACCTTGGAACGGCCAACACGTTGGTCTTCGCCAAAGGCAAGGGGATTGTTGTCAATGAGCCCTCGATCGTGGCGATCAACAAGGGTAATGGCGAGGTGGAAGCCGTCGGCAAGGAGGCCAAGGAGATGCTGGGCCGCACGCCGGGCAACATCGTCTCCATTCGCCCGATGAAGGACGGCGTCATCGCCGACTTCAAAGTCACCGAGCGGATGCTCAACTACTTCATTCAGAAGGCGCACGGTCGCAAGATGCTCGTCCATCCGCGCATCGTCATCGGTGTGCCAAGCGAAATCACGCAGGTGGAAAAGCGCGCCGTCATCGACAGCGCCTACCGCGCCAAGGCCTCCGAGGTCTTCCTCGTCGAACAGGCCATGGTGGCCGCCATCGGCGCCGGCCTGCCCATCACCGAGCCCTCCGGCAACATGGTCGTCGACATCGGCGGCGGCACCACCGACGTGGCCGTCATCTCGCTTTCCGGCATCGTGTACTCACGGTCGGTCCGCGTGGCCGGCAACGAAATGGACGACGCGATCATGCAGTATCTGAAGCGGAAATATAACCTGCTCATCGGCGAACGGACCGCCGAGCAGGTGAAGATGACCGTCGGTTCGGCCTACCCGCTCGACAAGCCCCTCACGATGGAGATCAAAGGCCGCAACCTGATTGAAGGCGTTCCAAAGACGATCACCATCGACGATACCGAGATCCGCGAAAGCCTCTCTGAGTGCGTGGCCACCATCATGAACGCCATTCGCGTCGCGCTCGAACGCACCCCGCCCGAACTCTCGGCCGACATCAGCGACCGCGGCATCGTCCTGTCCGGCGGCGGCGCCATGCTCAAAAATCTCGATAAACGCATCCGCGAGGAGACCGGCCTGCCCGTCTCGATCGCCGAAGATCCGCTGGCCAGCGTTGTGCTCGGTACCGGAAAGATGTTGACCGACTTTAAACTCCTGCGCCGCATCGCCATCGAGTAAAGCCGCCTGCCTCCGTTTCTATGCTCAGCCGGTACCGCAATTTGGCCGTGCTTGTCGTGGTAGTCGCCGCGCAATTGATCGTGCTGGCCTACCAGGTACGGACCAATCAGGATGTTACGCTGCTGCGCGTCTGGACCGTCACGGCCGTCTCTCCGCTCGCCAAGGGCCTCGAGGCGATGCGGTCAGGCACCGTAGGCTTCTTCGCGCGGTATTTCGTCCTGCTCGGCGTCAACCAGGACAATGTCCGGCTGCGGGCCGAAACAGACCGCCTGAAGCTCGAAAATCAATTCCTGCGCACCGAACTCGCCACCGCGGACCGCGCCAAGGCGCTCGCCGTGTTTCAGGAGCGCAGCCGGAGCCGCACCGTCGCCGCCCGCGTTATCGGCACCGGCACCGGCGCCAATTCGAAGGTGGTCTTCATCGACCGCGGCAGAAAAGACGGCCTGCAGCGCGGCATGCCCGTCATCACCCCCGATGGCATCGTCGGTAAGGTGACCTTCGTCTTTCCGAGTGCGGCCCAGGTGCTGCTGATCACCGATCCCACCTTCGCCGCCGGCGTCATCTCGCAGAAGAACCGCGTGCCCGGCACGCTGAAGGGCCTCGGGCGCAGTCAGGTGCAGGTTGACTGGGTGCAGAACGAGATCAAGGTTGAGGAGGGCGAATGGTTTTTCACCTCCGGCGACGACCGCGTCTTCCCCAAGGGTCTGCCCGCCGGGCAGGCCAAGGTGGTTAAGGCCGGCTTGACCTTCAAAGAAATCTATCTCGACCCGAGCGGCCTGCTACACGGACTGGAAGAGGTGCTCGTCGTGCTCGAAGGCGTTCATGCCTCCATTCCCGAGGGGGAACTGCCCGCCGAAGGGCCCATCTTCGTCATGACGCCGGCGCCTCCGGAGACCGCCCGCCCCGCCGCCTCCGGCGCGGACACCCAGGAGGGACTCCCCGCTCTGGTCACCGATGCCGATCGCCTGCGCGAAAAGATCCGCCGGATTGGCGAGGTGCAGGGGGTCCAGTTCGGCAGCGCCGGCTCCCGCCTGCCTAATTTTAATATGGACCCGGCGCAGGTCTCCCGTCCGGCTGCCCCGCAATTCGTCGCTCCCGCCAAACCGCCCAACGCCAGCCCGCGGCCCACTCCGGCCGCCGCCCAGCCTTAACGCCATGTCGGAGCTCAGCAACCAGATCCTGATCGACAACCCGCGCCGGAGTCGCATCTCCCGCTACCGGCCCTATTGGCTGATCGTCGTCCCGCTGCTCGCCATCCTCTTTCAGGTCAACGTCCCGCTCTTTTTCCGCCATCTGTCCTATCTCGAGCTCCCGCTGCTGGTGACGGTTTATTTTTCGCTGATGCGCCGCGAGCCCGTCACCTGCACCCTGATCGGCGCCGCCATCGGCCTCGTGCAGGATTCGATGTCCAACCACTTCATTGGGGTCTTCGGTATCGTCAAGACGCTGGTCGGCTACTTCGCCGCCTCGGTCAGTCTCCGCTTCGATGTCGAGAACACCGCGGTCCGGCTGGTGCTGAGCTTCTTCTTTTTCTTCTTCCACCAGTTCTTCCTCTGGGTGCTCGGCCGGGCCCTGCTCGGCCAGAACATCACCTTCGAGTTCCTCCAAACCCTACTGTTCGGGGCCTTCAACGCCCTGGTGGCCGTGCCGCTTTTCCTCATCCTCGACCGTCTGCGGGAGCGATCCTAGCCAGCGGCGCCGGGATGTTGGCGGCCTTTTGCGAGTAGACTGAAAAGAGAGTTTTCCCCCGCGTGTCGCAGCATCTGCACGATCCAACTCAGAACGAAAAGCTGGACCCCTCCGTACTCCGCGACGACACCTCCTTCGCGGCAGGACGCGTCGCCTTTTTTCAGTACGTTATCGTCGCCGTCTTCCTGTTTATTCTTTCCGGTTTCTGGAATCTGCAGGTGCAGGACAACGAGATTTATACCGAAGCAGCGGACCGCAACCGGATCAAGTCCACCCCCATGCTGGCCGCCCGCGGTAAGATCCTCGACCGCGAAGGACGCGTGATCGTCGACAACCACTCCTCATTTTCCGTCATCCTTTCCCGCGAGAACCTTAAGGAAGAGCACCTGCCGGCCATCGCGGCGGGCCTCAATCTGGACGTCGAGGATCTCCACAGCCGGCTGCGACGGTGGAAGTCGGTGCCCAAGTACCGTGCCATCGTGATCAAAGAGGAACTCACCCCGGCCGAGATCTCTTTCGTCGAGAGCCACAACGATCCGGACACCTTCCCGGAACTCGAACTGGCGCACGTGCAGCATCGCATGTACCCGAAGGACAACCTGCTGGCCCACGTCATCGGCTACGTCGGCGAAGTGACCGAAAACGAACTCGACCTCCCCGAGTTCGCCAAGTACAACCAGGGCGATGTCATCGGCAAAGCGGGCATCGAACGGCAGTATAACGATGTCCTGATGGGCACCGACGGCGAGCGTCAGTCCGTCGTCGATTCGAAAGGCAACGAGCGGGAGGTAATCGGCTATAAAGACGCCATTCCCGGCCGCAGCCTGCAGTTGACCATCGATCTCGACCTGCAGATTGTCGCCGAAATGACGCTCGAAGGCCGCCGCGGCGCCGTTGTCGCTCTCGACGTCCGGACCGGCGAGGTATTGGCCATGGTCAGCCGCCCAGCCTACGACGCCAACAAGTTCGCCGGCCGCATTCGCCGCAAGGACTGGGACGAAATCGTGCTGAACCCGGACAAGCCGATGTTCAACCGCGCCATCCAGTCCAACTTCTCTCCGGGCTCAACCTTCAAGCCGCTCGTCGCGCTGGCGGGCCTCGAGTCCGGCGCCATCGATGATCAGAAAACCTTCCATTGCAGCGGCGGAATTCCCTTCTATGGCCGCTACTTCCGCTGCCACGCCCGCGGCGGTCACGGCACCGTGAACCTGCAGCGGGCCCTCGCCCAGAGTTGTGACGTCTATTTCTATAACGCCGCCAACCTGATGGGCATTGACAAGATCTACGAGTATGGCCAGCAACTCGGCCTTGGCCGCGAAACCGGCATCGATCTGCCCTTTGAAGGCAAAGGGCTGTTGCCGTCTTCGCAATGGAAGGCGCGGACCCTGCGGCAGAAGTGGATGGGCGGCGATACGGTCAACGTCGGAATCGGCCAGGGGTATGTCAACGTGACGCCCATTCAGCTGGCCGTCATGATCGGCGGCATCGCCAACGGCGGTATGTGGATGCGGCCTCACCTGGTGGCGGATCCCAACAAGCGGGAGCTGCATAAGTTGAAGCTGGAGGCGGCCAACGTCGGCAGCGTCGTCTACGGAATGTACAGTGTCGTCAACCTGGGGGGAACTGGCGGGGTCGCCCGGCTGCCCGGCATCGAGGTGTGCGGCAAGACCGGCACGGCCCAGTTGTACGGCTACGATGTGCGGGCCAAGGGCTCGGTGGTCGCCAAGGATCTCCGCGACAACGCCTGGTTTGTCGGCTTCGCACCGCGAACCAATCCGGAGATCGTCGTCGCGGCCCTGTTTGAAAATGGAGAACACGGCAATTTGGCCGGACCGATGGTCCGAGATGTGATGAAGATTTATTTCGACAAGAAAGCACGGAATGCGCCGCGGGTGCCCACGCTGGCCCTAGCGCCGCTCGGCGCCAAGGGGTTCGCGGTAAACTGATGGCCTCCTACCGGACACTACGGGACATCGATTGGGCGCTCCTGCTGCTCTCCCTCTTTATTTGTTGTCTGGGCGTCCTGCAGATCTATAGCGCCACGCAGGGCACCAAGTGGCACAACGCCTGGTGGAAACAGTTGATCTGGGTTGTGCTGGGTTTGCTGTTGATGTGGCTCATCAGTTCGATCGATTACCACACGCTTTTAGGGCAGGTCCCCCTGCTCTACGCCGGAGTCGTCGTCCTGCTCCTGCTCACCTTCGTGGTGGGTACCAAGGTGTTCGGCGCTCGCCGTTGGATAGCACTGCCCGGGGGTGTACTCCTGCAGGTCTCGGAATTCGGTAAGATTGTGATAGTTTTAATGGTGGCCCGGTTCCTGACCGAGCTGAAAACAGAGGCGCTGCACTGGCGGGACCTGTTGAAGCTGATCGGATTGGTCGGGTTACCGATGTCATTGGTAATGAAGCAGCCGGATTTGGGCACCTCTCTCACCTATCTGCCGATTCTAGCCACGGGAGTTTTTCTCGCGGGCCTCCGGTGGCGGTACGCGCTGCTGTTGGGAATTGTGGCACTGGTGCTGGTCCCGTCCAGCTGGTTCCTCCTCAAGGACTATCAGAAGAGCCGGATTGAGACATTTCTTGACCCGAGCCGGGACCCGAAAGGGGAAGGCTATCAAATTATTCAATCAAAAATCGCCATCGGCAACGGTGGTATGTGGGGCAAAGGGGTGACGCAGGGAACTCAGACCAGGCTGCAGTTCCTCCCCGTGCCTCATACGGATTTCATCTTCTCGGCTTTCGCCGAGGAGCATGGCTTTGTCGGCGTAGTCGTAGTCCTGGGGTTGTATTTTCTGTTGTTGATGCAGATCGTGCAGAACGCACAGACCTCGCCGGATCGCGCGGGGATGTATATCTGCATGGGGATCTGCTCCCTCTTGCTGTTTCATATGCTGGTGAACGTTGGCATGGTAGTCGGCCGGATGCCTGTGACGGGCATTCCGCTTCCCTTCATGAGCAGCGGCGGATCCGGCATGTTGAGCGTTTTTATGATGTTGGGGCTGGTGCATAACGTGCGGCTCCGGCGTTTTGTGAATTGAAGAATCGAACTGGATGCAGCGGCAGACGCAGCTCCGGCGTAGAGGACAGACCAAGATTTGATTTCGGATTCCATTTTCCGCCTGGGCCGGCCTGGTTGCTGCCCGCGTGACATTCTTGCCCTACCCGCGCCGTAACGTTTGGCTGCTTGCTCTGTGAGGAGAGTGAGCGATGAGTAAAGAGTTAGTGATCTCATCGAACCGCCACGAAACTAAAGTGGCGATTCTTGAGGATGATCAATTAGTGGAGCTGTACTTCCAGCGGGCCAATGAGTACTCGCTGGCGGGAAGTATTCACAAGGGACGCGTGACGCGGGTTCTGCCCGGCATGCAGTCGGCCTTCGTGGACGTGGGACTCGAACGCGATGCGTTCCTCTACGTCTCTGACTTCTTTGAGGAACACCACGACGACCTCGACAAGGTGGGTGGCGATGAGCCCCGCCCCGAACGGGATCGCTCCGGCGGCTTCCGCCGGGATCGGGACCGGGACCGCGACCGCGACCGGGAGCGCCGCCCGGTCGCCCCCGTGGCCGCCCTGCCCGTGGCCGGTGAGGAAACCGCGGAAGCGGTGACCGCCTCCGAGGGCGACGGAGAAGCTCCGGGGACCGAGGCGGTTACCGCCGCTCCCGAGGATGGGCGTCGTGGCGATCGCGACCGTGACCGCGGACGCGGCCGCCGGGGACGCCGCCGGGGACGTCGCGAACGCGGCTCCGGCAACCTGCCCGAATCGAAGTACGCCAGCGCCGATGAGACCGCGCCCGCCGACGATCTCGCCGACGAAGAACCCGAGGAGATCGAGGAGGCCGCGTCTGCTCCCGCAGCCGCTACCGGCTCTATCTGGGCTCCCTCTCTCGCCGAGCCGATCGTGCTCCCCGGTGAGTCCCTGGCCAAATACCGCCGGCCCCAGCCCGTGCGGCCTCCCGTCCAAAACCACGAAGCCGTCGTCGAACCCGTAGCGGCAAAACTCGAAAACGAAGCCGTCGTCGAGCAGGTGCTCGCGCAGGTGGAGGCGGTCATCGCCCCCGAACCCCCGCCGATCGTGGCCGCGCCGGAACCGGAACCGGAATCCACCCCGGAGCCTCCTCCCTTTGTGGCTGCCGTCGTCGCCGTCTCCGAGCCCGCCCCCGAGCCCGCAGCCCCCATCGAAACCGCCCATAGTCTGGAGGAGGACCTCGAGGCCGACGAAGACGCCGCCATCGACGAAGCCCGCCACGAACTCGACGAAGACGCCGACGAGGAAGAGGACGAACTCGACGCCGCCCAGGCCGCCGCCGAGGCCGCCCTCGCCGCCGAAGAGGCCCAGGGCGATCAGGGCGAAACCGGTGAGGAGGAAGCCGGGCAGGACGAAGCCGAGCAGGAAGAAGCCGGTCAGGAACAGGACGGCTCCGAAGGCCCCGAACCCGCCCGCCAGCCGCAGAGCCTCACCGCCGCCCTCCGCGACCGCGACCGCAACTCCCGCTTCCAGGCTCGCGGCCGCCGTTCCCGCGGACGCCGCCGCGGACCCCGCGAACGCGGCAACGAGATTGAGGATCCGAACGCACCGGCTCCCGCCGCCGACGCCGCCGCTCCCACCGAAGCCCGCGAACGCCCAGAGCGTTCCGACCGCGAGCGTTCCGACCGCGACCGTTCTGACCGCCCCGAGCGCAGCGAGCGTTCTGACCGGGGCGAGCGTACCGACCGCGAGCGCCGCGAACGCCCCCCCCTGCCCCAGATCACCGACCTCCTCAAGCCCGGCCAGGAGATCCTCGTCCAGATCTCAAAGGAGCCCATCGCCGCCAAAGGCGCCCGCATCACCTCTCACATCGCCCTCCCCGGTCGCTTCTGCGTCTACATGCCCACGACCGACCACAACGGCGTCTCCCGCAAGATCAGCTCTGATGAAGAGCGCATCCGCCTCAAGCGCATCCTGCAGACGCACCGCACCGGCATGCCCGGCGGCTTCATCATCCGCACGGCCGGCGAAGGGCAGAGCGAAGAGGAACTCGCCGCCGACATGAACTTCCTCTATAACCTTTGGCTCGATATCCGGTCCAAAGCGGAGAAGAAGGCGGCGCCGCTGCTCGTCCACCACGATCTCGACATCGTCCAGCGCACCCTGCGCGATCAGCTGACCACCGACTACAAAACCATCTGGCTCGACAACGAAGACCTCTACGAAAGCACCGTGAATTTCGTCCAGCGCTTCCAGCCGGCCCTCGTCAACAAGGTGAAGCTGTGGACGCGCCCCGTCCCCATCTTCGATACCTTCAACATTACCGCCGAACTCGAAAAGGCGCTCCGCCCGAAGGTCTGGCTCAAGTCCGGCGGCTACATTGTCATCAACCAGACCGAAGCCCTCGTCGCCATCGACATCAACACCGGCAAGTACGTCGGCAAGTCGAACCGCCTCGAAGACACGATCGTCAAAACCAATACCGAAGCTGTCAAAGAGATCGTCCGGCAGATCCGGCTGCGCGACCTCGGCGGTATCATCGTCGTCGACTTCATCGACATGGACGAACGCAAAAATCGGCAGAAGGTTATGCAGGCGCTCGAAGAGGCCATGCGCGTCGACCGGGCGCCGTACAAGATCCTCCAGTTCAACGATTTCGGCCTCGTCGCCATCACGCGCAAGCGCGTCAAACAGTCGCTCGAACGCAGCCTGTGCATGCCCTGCACCTACTGCGAAGGTTCGGGGACCGTCAAGAGCGTGCAAACCGTGATCGGCGAAATTCTGGCCGAAGCGCAGAAACTCTCCCGCGCCGTCGATGGCAAAGAGGTTATGCTGCGCGTGCATCCGGAGGTCGCCAAAGTCCTCAAGTCGCACAAGAACCAGTACCTTGAAGAGCTCGAAGGCGTCTTCAAAAAGCCGGTGCTCGTCAAAGGCGACGCCTCGGTGCACATCGAGAAGTACGATCTCGGCTAATGCTGCGCTGGCTCACAGTCGCATCGCTTACCTTGGCGCTCGCCGCGGGCCAGGACCTCCGGGTCCGCAGCGAGTTCCAACGCCCGGGCCCCGACGGCGAAGTCGTGGCCGTCGACAGGACCGACCGGCCGCGGGAGATCCTCTCTCCCGCGCTCGCCCGCAACGCCTACGCCTCCTACTTCCTCACCCTGTCGCTACCCCCCGGCGTCGAGTGGTATTTCGAGGTGGGCCAAAATCCCGACAATGCCGTCCGTGCCGTCCTCTATCAGGTGGCGCATGATGCAGTCGGCCTGCCCGACGAACTCACCAAAGTGGAGATGCCGGTCAAGGGCCGCACCGAACGTACCGAGGTCCGCAGCTACTGGCTCGACCTCTGGGTCGACGGCGCCGCCCCCGTCCGCCGCATCAAAATCGAACCGCAGTTGTGGGTCGGGGACCGCTGGATCGTCTATCCCATGGAGGCCCGTGTCCAATGGGCCACGGTGCCTTCCGTCTCCCCGAAATTCTGGAGCACTCCGGCGGCGGCCCTGCGCGCGGATGCCGTCATGGTCAACCCGTGGCGCGACGCTCTCTGCCAGCCCCTTCCCCAGCAAGCCCGGCCTGAAAAGACGACCGTTCGCCTGCTCCAGCACCGCAACGTGTTGCAGGACGTGGCGCTCGCCAAAAAAATGGGCGCTGCCGCGGCCAATGTCCTGCAGTCCTCCGGCCTCAAGTTAACCACCGAAGCCTGGTGCGCGGCCCCCGCAAACGGCGGAATGGCAAACGGCGGAATGGCAAACGGCGGAATGAAGGATGACGGCTGGCAAAAAGATTTAGCCCCCGAATGGTATCTCCGCGTGCGTGACTTCCTCTACCGGAACGCGGTAAACTAAAGAACAGCTGTCGCGGAGAGGTGGCCGAGTGGTTTAAGGCGCACGCTTGGAAAGCGTGTGTACTCGAAAGGGTACCGCGGGTTCGAATCCCGCCTTCTCCGCCATTCCTTACCTCCACCCCCTTGTGGCACAATAGGGGCGTCGCCGGTGATCCCCCCCGGCCTCCTGGATCTGTCGCGGTGCCCTCCTTCGCTAACTGCCTCCGCTTTGCCGTGGTTGCCGTCGCCCTCCACGCGCAGTGGGGCGAAGGCGAAGCAGACTTTCCCTCTGCCGCCGGCTTCCACTTCGTCCGCCTCGAGTATCGCGATCTGCCCGCCCTCAGCCGCGGCCGCGGCTGGTGGCGCCAGGACTGGCCCGAAGCCGACGCCCACTTCGCCCAGGGCGTCCGCCGCCTCACCCGCATCGACAACGGCGTCCCCCTCCATCTCCCCCTCACCGACGACCGCCTCTTCGACTACCCCTGGATCTACGCCACCCAGGTCGGCTACTGGGATTTAAGCGACCCCGAAATCAACCAGCTCCGCGAATACCTCAACCGCGGCGGCTTCCTCGTCACCGACGACTTCTACGGCGACCGCGAATGGGAACTCTTCCGCCAAACCATGGCCCGCGTCTTCCCCGACCGCCCCATCGTCGACATCCCCGACCACGACCCCGCCCTCCACGTCGTCTACGACATCACCGAACGAACCTTCATCCCCGGCCTGCGTCACCTGCGCCGCGGCCCCGACGGCCTCATCGGCGTCAGCCCCCAGGCCACCGCCCCGCAGTGGCGTGCCATCTACGACGCCCACGGCCGCATGGTCGTCGCCGTCAACTTCAATCAGGATGTCGGCGATGCCTGGGAGCACGCCGACCTGCCCGAATACCCGGAGAAGATGACCGCCCTAGCCTACCGCTTCGGCATCAACTACATCCTCTACGCCATGACGCACTGACCGCCCCTACTTCTCGGCCCCCTCGGTCGGCGCCACGCCCTTTTTCGACTCGCTTTGCGGCGAATCGCCCAGCGCCAACTGCACGCCGCTCTTGAGCAGCGACGTCTCCCCCGGCCCCTGATAGAACGAGTAGCCCTTCCGCGTCGACTTCCACGCCAGCGGCCCCGCCACTTTCTTCCCCGCCGCCAGCACTGCGTCCCGCACCTCGGACACCATCGCCTCGTACTTCGCATCGCCCTGCTTCAAACCCGAAAAACTGCTCAGGTCCGTGCTCGCCACAAACACCACATCCACCTCGGGAATCGCCGCCAGCTCCCTGGCAATCTTCACCCCCGCCGGCGACTCGATCATGGCGACAATCATCATGTTGTCGTTGGCAATCTGCCGGTAGTCCGGCCCGTAGAGCGCCCCGTACTGTCCCCCGCCCAGGCTCCGCTTGCCCTTCGGCGGATACATGGCGAACTTGATCGCGTTCTTCACCTTCTGCACGTCATCCACCATCGGGATGATAATGCCCACCGCGCCCAGGTCCACCGCCTTCTGAATGTCCCCTTCGGTCGCATCCGGCACGCGAATAAACGGCATGGCCGGGGCGCCCTTGCACGCCATCACCATGTGCGCCACCTCCTGATAGCCCATCGGGCTGTGCTGCATCTCAATCCACAGAAAGTCGAAGCCCGAATTTGCCATCGCGCAGTAAGTGTCCGGGTTGCCGATGTTGACCGTCCCGCCTACCACCTGCTTACCGGCCGCCAGCTTCTGCTTGACGGTGTTAAAAATGCGCGGCTGCGTCTGCGCCGGCAGCGTCGCGGCGCACAGCACCAGACCGGGAAGGAACAATCGAAGAGCGTTGATCATCGGATTACAATACGTCAAACGCGCGCCGAACGGAAGCGGCGCGGCCGCGGCGTGAACTCCGTCTCCGGCTCGAGCGGAAAAATCGGCCGCGCACAGCGCGTGTGGCCCAGATACGGCAAATTCGCACTCGTCGAACCCGGCGCGTCGATATTCAAAATCAGCTCTGCCCCTTCATCAAACATGTGCGGCTGGCAGTGCGGACTCTTCACCACCGTGCCGTCAAAGTACGCCGGGTCCAGCCCGTGCGCCAGAAACAGCGATCGGTCAAACAGGTTCACCGCCTGACTGATAATCACCACCGTAATGTTCCCCGCCGCCACCACCGCCGTCGGCCCGCCGTCCCAGATCTCGCCGTTCGATTCGCTTCGGAACCGCCCGTCCGACAGATGCCGCACCGTGCCCGTGAACGCAAGCGGCGTAAACCGCCCCGGGTCCAGCGTACCCCCCAGCGGCACCGTCACCGTTGCGCCCACGCCCGCCGCCAGCGCCGCCCGCACCGCCGGGGCATCGACCATCGGCAGCAGCACCGTCCGCCGCACCCCCTGCTCGAGCACCTCCCGCAGAATCGCGTTCGAATCCCCCGACGCCCCCGAACTCGTCGCATCGGCCGCATCCACCAGCACCACCCGCCCCGTCGCCTGCGCAAACCGACCAATGCTCTCGCCCAGCGGCGTCAGCGGCTGATGCAGATGGTGCCGCATCGCCCAGAAGGTTTCGGCAATCCGCACCGCCTCGGCCTCGGCCGCCGCCGCGTTGGCCTCCCCGTCGGCCACTAGCAGCACGTTCGAAAGCAGATCTGGCACGTCCGTAAACGGGTTGCCGATGAACATTCCGCCCGACAGTCCCCCCGGCCCATTCTCGAACGCCATCGCCGCGCGCACGCACTCGCCCCACCGCCCCGTCGCCGTCTTCAACTCATTGCCCCGCACCAGCGCCGGAATCGGCACCCGGATCGACACCGGCTCCACCTCGCCCCGCAGCACCCGCAGCAGCAGCCGCGCCGAACGCTCGCCCGTCTCGTAGAAGTCCACGTGCGGATAGGTATGGTACAGCACCACCGCCGAAGAATGCGTGAGGATATCGTCCGTCAGAATGCCGTGCAGATCGAGCGAGGTCACCAGCGGCACCCGGTCGCCCACAATCTTCCGCGTCTCGGCCAGCAGATACCCTTCGCAGTCGTGAATCGTCTGCGCCGCGCACGCCCCGTGCAGGCAGAAGTAGATCGCATCCACGTCGCGGTTCGCCCGCACAGCGTCCAGAAACTCCTCGGCCAGTTGCGCAAACGCCGCGTCGGCCAGCGTCCCGCCCGAAGTAATCGCCCGCGCGCTGTAGCCGCCCACCAGTTCCACCTCCGGATGCCCGGCCCACACCGCCACGGCCCCGGCCACCTCCGAACGCAGCCCCCGATGGGCCGCCAGCACTCCCTCGCCCCGCGCAATCAGAAAGTCGCGGTACTGGCCCAGGTGCGGATTAAAGGAGGAGATCTCCTGCTTGAGTTCATTGATCAGAATTTTCGGCATATGGATCACTTTGGAATTCTAGGAATAGGGATTCGTTTCGTGCGCAATCACGGCCACGCAATCGCCCTGCGCCACCATCGAAGGCGAACGGTTGGCGATCAGCAGCCCCGCGCTCGGGGCGATCACCAGCGCCGGTTCCCGGCTCGGATCTTCGAGGTCGTGAATCCGCCCCAGCACATCGCCCTTCCCCACCGCCCCGCCCAGGTCCACCGTCGCCTCAAATAGCCCGGAAACCGGCGCAAACCGGTAATCCTCCCGGTCGAGCGACTGCACCCACCGCGCCGGAGCCTGCCGCGGCGCCGGCGCGCCGTCGACCACCCCGATGTGTCGCAGCACATTGCCCAAGCCCTTTTGTGTCAGCCGGTGCAGCGAAGCTGTGACGGTCTCCCCGCCCCCCAACTCGGTCGTGATCACCAACTTGCCCTGCCGCTCCGCCTCGGTCGGCAACAGCCCCGCCCCGGCCACGTCCGTGTACAGAAAGCAAAACTCGGTCAAAAACGCTTCGGTCGCCGCAAACATCGCCGGGTTGTCGACGAGGTGCATGTGCGCGCAGGGGACGAAGTTCATGCTGCGGCCGCCGGTGTGCAGGTCGATAACCACATCGGCCAGCGGAAACAGCACGCTCGACAGAAAATGCGCCAGCACCTGGCTCGGCGAACCCGCCGGGTCGCCCGGAAAGCAGCGGTTGAAGTTCCGGCCGTCGAGCGGCCACAGCCGCGTGCCCGCGCTCGCCGCCGGCGGGCTCAGCGTCGGCATCAGAATCAGCCGGCCCCGCACCTGCGACGGCTCCAACTGGCGCCATAGATGATGGATCGCCACCTGCCCCGGATACTCATCGCCATGATTGCCGGCCATCAGCAGCACGGTTGGCCCGGGTCCGTTCGCAATCACGCAGATCGGCACCAGCAGGTTCGCCCAGCCCCCCAGGTTGTAGGAGTAGGGAATCGCCAGATGGCCGGGATACTTGCCGTGGGCCGCGTCGAGCGGCGCCGAACAGTGCACGGGAGAGACACTCATATCGAGCCCTATTCTACAGGCACCGGGGCAGGGAAGGCGCGACAGGAAGGCGGCCGCCGTCATCACCCGTTCACACTTTGGTGATCTAATGGTCCCGATGACGCGCCACCTCTTCTTCCTGCTGACCTCCGCCGCCCTCCTGCTCGCCCAGCGCCCCGGCCCCATGCCCGGCGGCTACAACCTCCCTAACGGCTGGCGGATCACCCCCGTCGGCCCCGCCGTCCCCACCGAAGACATGACCCTCCAACTGATGCCGTCCCCCGACGGCAAGGTCATCATCGGACTCCACGCCGGCTTCAACCCCCACGGCCTCGACGTCATCAACCTCGCCTCCTGGGAAGCCGTCCAGCGCATCCCCATGAAGTCGGCCTGGTTCGGCCTCGGCTTCAGCCCGGACGGCAAAACCCTCTACGCCTCCGGCGGCAACGCCGACAGCCGGCAGAACCCCCAGCGCGCCCCCATCTACGCCTACTCCTACGCCAACGGCAAGCTCAGCCCCGAACCTACCCAGCGGTTTGAAGAGACCATCCCGCTCAACAAAATTCTCTGGGCCGGCCTCGTCCACCATCCCACCAACGGCAAACTCTACGCCGCCAACCGCGGCACCGGCAACGACCCCGGCCACCTCGTCGTCTTCGACGCCGCCTCCGGCAAACTCCTCGAACGCATCCGCACCCAGATCAACCCCTACGACGTCGTCCTCTCCCGCGACGCCAAAACCCTCTACGTCTCCAACTGGGCCAGCGCCTCGGTCTCCGTCATCGACGTCGCTACCTCCAAAGTCGTCCGCACCATCGACGTCGACCCCAATCCCAACGACCTCCTGCTCGCCTCCGACGGCCGCCTGTTCGTCTCCTGCGCCAACAAGAACAGCGTGATGGTCATCGACACGGCCAAACTCCGCCCCACCGAACGCATCAACGTCGGCATCACCGCTCTCGCCCCCGAAGGCTCCACCCCCAACGCCCTCGCCTTCGACGACGCCAACAAGATGCTCTTCGTCGCCAACGCCGACAACAACGCCATCGCCGTCATCAACGTCAAAGAGCAGGGCGAAAGCGCCATTCTCGGCTTCATCCCCGCCGGCTGGTACCCCTCGGCGCTCTCCTATCTGCCCGCCACCAACCAGCTCATCGTCGGCAACGCCAAAGGCCTCGGCGGCTACCCGAACGTCACCGGCCCCACCAGCCCCCTCCGCCAGCCCGGCATGCCCGAAAACAGCGTCCGCAGCCTCCAGAAAGGCTCCGTCCACCGCGTCGATCTCAAGAACCTCAAGAACGAACTCGGCAAGTACACCGCCCAGGTCCTCGCCAACATCCCCTACCGCGACGAACAGCTCACCCGCGCCGCCACCCCCAAGCAGCCCTCCATCATCCCCGCCGCAGTCGGCGTCGGCTCGCCCATTGAACACATCGTCTACATCATCAAGGAAAACCGGACTTACGACCAGGTCTTCGGCGATCTCAAGCAAGGCAACGGCGACCCGCGCCTCACCATCTTCGGCCGCGAAATCACCCCCAACCACCACAAACTCGCCGAAGAGTTTGTCCTGTTCGATAACCTCTTCTGCGACGGCGAAGTCAGCGTTGACGGCCACTCCTGGTCCAATGCCGCCTACGCCACTGACTTCAACGAAAAGCTCTGGCCCATCACCTACGGCGGCCACTCCAAATCCGGCATCTCGAACGCCTATATCCCCAGCGGCGGCAACCTCTGGGACGTCGCCAAAGCCAAAGGCCTCACCTATCGCAGCTACGGCGAATACGCCACCCGCTCAAGCGACGGCACCACCATGCAAGCCTCCCCCGGCATCGGCAACCTCTACGGCCACGTCTCGCCGAAGTTCAAACTCCCCGGCATGCGCGACACCGACAACGCCAAGGTCTTCCTCGCCGAACTCGACGAGTTCGAACGCAACTTCGCCTCGCCCGACCCGGCCCGCCGCCTCCCCCACTACTCCGTCATGAGCCTCGGCGAAGACCACACCCAGGGCACCCGCCCCGGCGCCCCCACCCCCCAGGCCGCCGTCGCCTCCAACGACTACGCCCTCGGCCTCATCATCGACCGCCTCACCCGCTCCCCCTACTGGCCCAAAACCGCCATCTTCGTCATCGAAGATGATGCCCAGAACGGCCCCGATCACGTCGACGCCCGCCGCACCGTCGGCCTCCTCATCAGCCCCTACACCAAACGCAAAACCGTCGACAGCACCCTCTACACCACCACCTCCATGCTCCGCTCCATCGAACTCCTCCTCGGCCTGCCTCCCATGAGCCAGTACGATGCCGCCGCCACCCCCATGTACAACGCCATGGGAACCACCGCCGACCTCACCCCCTACTCTCACGAAAAGCCGCGCATCGATCTCAACGCGCTCAACACCGCCCTCGCCTGGGGCGCCAAAGAGTCCCTCGAAATGAACCTCGACGAGTACGACCGCGCCCCCATGCTCGCCCTTAACGAAATCATCTGGAAGAGCGTCCGCGGCGCCGCCAGCGAAATGCCGCTACCGATCGCCCGCTTCCACTTTCGCAAATAGCCGCGCCAAACCCAGCCATTGCTGTTGCCAGAACCCCCGGCCATACTCCCGGTCATCATCGATGCCCGTCGCCGCGTAGGTCCGCGAAAAATCGGCCGTCCCGAACAGGATGTCCCACACCGGAAACAGCGTCGCCAGGTTCGTCGCCGTGTTGACGTGCCGCGCGTGATGCGTCCGGTGGTACAGCGGGCTTACCAACAGCCGGTCCCCGATTCGACCGAAACTCATCCGAATGTTGGCGTGCGACAAACTCTCAATCGCCCCCGCCGCCAGCGTCACCATCAGAAAATCCGCCGCCGGCACCCCGATCGCCACCGCGAACCCCGCCCGTAGCAGCGCCGCCACCGCCTGTCCCAGCAGGTGCTCCCGCTCATCGGACCAAAACGTCATCTGCCGCTGCGAATGGTGCACCGCATGCAAAGCCCACCAGCGCCGGAAACTATGCTCCCCGCGGTGCCGCCAGTAGTCAAGAAAGTCAAACGCCACCGCATACGCCAGCAGACTCAGCCACGGCCGGTCCCGCAAAACCGGCAGTAAATCCTCGAGATTCGGCGGAATCACATCGCGCAGCCGCAGCGCCGCGTGCACAGCATCCACCGCCGGCTGCAGCACGATAAAGAAGAAAATCGGCAGAATCCCCAACCGCGCCAGCAGCGTGTACACCACGTCCACCCGCGTCTCCGCCCGGTCCTCCCACCGCTCCACCGGAAACAACGTCTCGAGCGGCCGCAGCAGCGCCCACAGCACCGCCACTTCAATCGCCCCCAGCAGAAACAGCTCCGACCACTCATAAGCCAGCTCCGCCCACCCCATCAACTCCCACCGGAACAGCACCGGCTGCACCACGGCCTCGTAAAGCCAGGAATGCAGAGCATCAAAAAATTCACGCATCGGGTACCAACTCCAGTTTAGCCCTTACAATAGCGAGAGCGATGAAACGCAAGGCAGTTATCACGGCGGCCGCCCCCGGCCAGCGGCACATCCTGCACCAGACCCTGGCCACGCCCGACAACCGCCGGCCCACCATGGGCGACTTCCTGCTTGAACTTCTCGCCGACTCCGTCGACGAGATCGGCATCGTCATCCCCGCCGGCGACCGCGCCCCCATGGCCGACCTCTTCGCCCCCACCGGCCGCCGCATCACCCTCATCGAACAATCCGAAGCCAACGGCTACGGCCACGCCCTCTATCAGGCTCGCCACTTCGTCGGCCCCGAACCCTTCCTCCATCTTGTTGGCGACCACTTCTACCTCGCCGACCAGGGCCCCGTCAGCGCCCTCACCGCCGAACTCGTCCGCCTCCATGCGGCCGAAGCCTGCAGCGTCAGCGCCGTCCTCCCCACCCGCGAAGGCCTCCTGCCCTTCTTCGGCGCCGTCGGCGGTCCGGCCCTCGGCCACGGCCTCTACCAGGTCGAAACGGTCCTCGAAAAACCCACCCCCACCCAGGCCGAACGCGAACTCGTCGCCGCCGGCCTCCGCCAGGGCCACTACCTCTGCTTCTTCGGCATCCACCTGTTCTCCCCCGGCCTCATGGACATCCTCGACGCCCACTACAGCGCCACCGGCGTCGTCCCCGGCCTCTCCCACGCCCTCCAACTCCTCGCCCGCCAGGAACGCTACCTCGCCACCGTCCTCCCCGGCCGCCGCTTCGATATCGGCAGCAAATACGGCCTCCTCCAGGCCCAACTCGCCCTCGGCCTCCAGGGCGCCGACCGCGACGAGATCCTCTCTCTCATGCTGGAGCTCACCGCTCGATGACCCTCGTCGACCGCATCAAGGCCCGTGCCCACGCCCCCTTTGAAGAGTGGACCGCCGGCCGCCCTCTCGCCGACCTCCTCGCCGAAGCCGCCCGCCTCGAAGCCTTCCGCAAGGACGCCACGAATCTCTACGACCGCGTCCGCTCCCTCGTCTTTCTCTCCACCCTCCATCGCTTCTCCATCGGCCCCGCCGCCCCCGCCTCGGCCCTCATCCCCTTCCGCGCCATCGAACATATCCGCGCCCGCCGCTTTGAACAGGCCATCGCCGAACTCCTCGCCCCCGGCCTCCCCAGCCCCGCCCTCAGCAGCGCCCTCGCCACCGCCTACCGCGGCCTCGCCTTCCAAACCCTCGCCGACCAGGTCCGCCAAAGCGTCCGCCGCTTCCCCGGCAACCAGTGGATGTTCCGCACCGGCCACCTCGCCGACTACCCCCTCCGCCTCCGCCCTGAACTCAACACCCCCGGCCCCTTCCCCGTCCTCCACGAAGCCACCCCCGTTCGCATGGACCTCTCCCACAGCGCCTGGAGCGACATCTTTTTCCTCGCCATGGACTACCCCGAAGGCGCCCGGGTCATCAACATCTCCGTCGATCTCGCCGTCCGCGGCTCCGGCGCCGCCCCCCGCCCTCCCGTCGAAGCCTTCCTCCGCGTCATCGACCAACCCGTCCTCCGCCTCGTCAGCGTCGACCTCGGCGCCGCCGTCGATATCTCCTCCCTCGACGAAGTCTTCGACTTCGCCCGCGACTATCTCGGCCTCCTCAAAGCCGCCGTCATCGCCAGCGGCCTTGTCCCGGCTGGTCTCGAAGGCAGCGGCCAGCGCCTCCCGGCCCTCCTCGCCCGCCTCACCGGCCGCGAAGGCTGTGGCCTCGAACTGGTAAGCCAGGTCAACGACATCCCCAAAGGTAGCCGCTTCGCCGTCAGCACCAACCTCCTGGCCTGCCTCATCTCCCTCTGCATGCGCTCCACCGGCCAGATCCGCGCCCTCACCGGCCCCCTCGCCGAAGACGACCGCCGCCAGGTCGCCGCCCGCGCCATCCTCGGCGAATGGCTCGGCGGCAGCGGCGGCGGCTGGCAGGATTCCGGCGGCGTCTGGCCCGGTATCAAACTCATCGCCGCCGAAGAGGCCGCCCCTGGCGACCCCGAACACGGCGTCAGCCGCGGTCGCCTCCTGCCCCGCCACCGTCTCCTCGACGAGGTCCCCGCCGCCGCCCGCCGCCGCCTCGAAGAGTCGCTCGTGCTCGTCCACGGCGGCATGAGCCAGGACGTCGGCCCCATTCTCGAAATGTGCACCGAGCGCTATCTCCTCCGCAGCGGACCCGAATGGCAGAGCCGCCAGCAGGCCGTCGCCCTCCTCGACCAGTTGCACGACGCTCTGCGCCAAGGCGATATCCAGCGCCTCGCCTCGCTCACCCAGGCCAACTACGACGGCCCCATTCAATCCATCATCCCCTGGGCCGGCAACGCCTACACCGAAGCCCTCATCGCGCAGTGCCGCGCCCGTTTCGGCGATGGCTTCTGGGGCTTCTGGATGCTCGGCGGCATGAGCGGTGGCGGCATGGGCTTCGTCTTCTCTCCCGCCGTCCGCCCGGCCGCCCTCGCCGCCATGCCCTCCATCCTGGCCGAAACCAAACAGGCCATGGCCGCCAGCTTCCCCTTCGCCGTCGAACCCGTCGTCTACGACTTCACCATCAACGAACACGGCACCATGGCCGACCTCCGCCCCGGCGCCGATGCCCTCCTCAGCGCCCCCTACTATCTCCTCCGCGCCCCCGCCGACCTCCGCCAGGAGCCCCGCCTCCTCACCCCCGAACGCCGCGCCGAACTCACCCGCTTCGCCCACCAGTACAGCAGCCACACCGAAGCACTCTTTGAACGCCTCCTGCCCAAAGAGGCCGAATCCCACCGCGGCGCCGGCGCCGAACTCGCCCAACTCCTCGCCGCCAACGGCTTCGACCCCGCCGCCCACGAACAGCTCCGCGCCGACTACCGCGCCGGCCGCGTCGGCCTCGCGCAAAACCGCCTCCCCGCCAACACCCTCATCGAAGACGTCCGCCCCGAACACGTCGCCACCCCTACCGCTCAAAACTCCGCGCTCGGCCACCAAGCCCTCCGCCACGGCCGCCTCGCCATGGTCACCATGGCCGGCGGCGTCGGCAGCCGCTGGACCAAAGGCGCCGGCGTTGTCAAAGCCCTCCATCCCTTCCACCGCATCGGCAACCGCTACTGGAGCTTCCTCGATATCCAGCGCGAAAAGGCCCGCCGCGCCGGCGTGCCCCATCTCGTCACCACCAGCTACCTCACCTACGCCCCCATCGCCGCCACCGGCGTTCGCGTCTCGGCCGGCCGCAGCATCGGCCTTCGCATGGTCCCCACCGTCGCCGACCTGCGCTATCTCTGGGAGGTCCTCCCCCAGCAGCAGCTCGACGCCCAGAAGCAAAAGGTGCGCGAAAGTGCCCGCTCGAGCCTCCTGCAATGGGTCCGCGCCGCGGGCGAAGCCAGCGACTACACCGACAATCTACCCTCCCAGTGCATCCACCCCGTCGGCCACTGGTACGAAGTCCCCAATCTCCTCCGCAACGGCACTCTCGCCGCCCTCCTCGCCGAACAGCCCGCCCTCGACTATCTCTTCCTGCATAACATTGACACTCTCGGCGCCACCCCCGCCGCCGAATTGTTCGGCCACCACCTCGCCTCCGGCGCCGGCATGACCGTCGAAGTCATCGGCCGCCAGTACGACGACCACGGCGGCGGACTCGCCCTCGTCAACGGCCAGCCCCGCCTCGTCGAAGGCCTCTGCCTCCCCAGCGAGCAGATCGAGTTCGGCCTCCGCTTCTACAACACCGGCAGCTACTGGATCACCATCAACGCGCTCCTGGCCGCCTTCGGCCTCACCCGCACTCAACTCGCCGACCCCGCCCTCGTCGCCGCCGCCGTCCGCCGCACCGCCCAGCGCATGCCCAGCTACATCACCATCAAGGAAGTGAAGCGCCGCTGGGGCCGCGGCCAGGAAGATGTCTTCCCCGTCGCCCAGTTCGAACGCCTCTGGGGCGACATGACCGCCCTCGATGAACTCGGCTGCCGCTACGTCGAAGTCGACCGCCAGCGCGGCCAGCAGCTGAAGGATGTCACCCAACTCGACACCTGGGTCCGCGATGGCTCCGCCGCCGCAGTTGTCGGCCTGCTCGGGCTTTGCTAGGTTTTTTAGTAAGGATCATGACCAAGGAAGAGTTCCTCGCTGCCTGGCGCCAGACCGCTCCCAACGATGCTCCTGCCCTCGAGCAGCTCTATACCACCTACAATGCCGCCAACCGGCAAGCCATCGAGAGTCTCACCGCCCTCGCCGAGCAAAAGGACGGTCTCGGCCCCACCGCCGCCGCCACCCTCGCCCTGCTCGAGGAAGCCGCCTGGCCTGTCCTCGAAACGGTGAACGACTATCCCCGCCTCGCCCGCTTCGGCCGCCTCGTCACCGGCCTCGAAGCCAGAACCACCGCCTATCTCCGCCGCGCCCTCACCGACTTCCGTACCGTCCCCCTGCCGCCCTACCACGAGCGCATCGAAGTCCCCGTACCCGTCACCCGCATCGCCGACGAAGCCTATCTCGCCCTCCGCCGCTTAACCGGCGGCGAGTCCGAACTCGACGCCCAAATGGAAGCCGATCTCTTCCTCGCCCAGCCCAACCCCCAGCGCAACGCCGAAATCGAAAGCTACCAGCGCACCGGCGTCTTCACCCGGCTCCTCCCGCCGGCCGACGAGTAAACCACCATGCCCGACTACACCATCCAAGCCGGCGATTGCCTCCTCAATCTCGCCCATGACCATGGCCTGCGCTGGGAGTCCGTCTGGAACCATCCCAACAACTCCCAACTCAAAGCCCGCCGCGGAGATCCCAACATCCTCCTCCCCGGCGATCTCCTCTTCATCCCCGAAAAGCGCCTCAAAGAGCACCAGAAGGCCACCGACCAGACCCATAAATTCGTCCGCCTCGGCACCCCCGCCAAAGTCCGCCTCCGCCTCCTCGACTTCGAGCGCCGTCCTCGCTGCAACGTCCGCTACGCGGCCAACGTCGATGGCAACCGCTCGGAAGGTGCCTCCGATGGCAACGGCATGATCGAGTTCGTCGCCCCGCCCAACGCCCGCGAAGTCCACCTGATCCTCACCGAAAACGGTCGCCAGGAAGAGCACCGCCTCCAACTCGGCCACATGGATCCGCTCGACACCATCTCCGGCGTCCAGCGCCGTCTCGCCAACCTCGGCTACCATTGCGGGGGCGAAGACGGCGAACTCGGCGATGCCACCCGCGCCGCCCTCCGCGCCTTCCAGCGCGAACGCCAACTCCCGGAGTCCGGCGAACCGGACGATGCCACCCGCTCGGCCCTCCACCAACTCCACGGCAGCTGAACCCATGACCCCACTCGTCCTCGTCGAACAACTCACCCGCGGCCAGCACGACCCCGACACGCCCGCCCGCCTCGCCCAGGAGCTTCTCGCCGACTCCCGCTACCCGGCCGCCCTCGCCGCCGCCGAACTCCCCACCGCCGACCACAAAGCCATGGCGCTCCTCGACGTCGCCCGCGAACCCGCCCTCGCCGTGCTCGCCGCCTCCGCCCCGGCCAACGCCGTCGCCGACGAAGCCTGGAAGATCCGCTATCTCGGCCAGGAGATGCATACCCTGCGCCGCGATGCCCTCCGCCGACTCGCCCCCCACTTTGCCGATCGCTCTCCGCTCGCTGAAGGCCTGCGCCTGTGCGATGCCGTCTACATCCTCGCCACGCGACTCCTCCATCATCCCGGCGTCCCCGGCTTCCGCGAACTTCCGGAAAAGGAGCGCAACGCCGTCATTCAGACCTTCCAACAAAGTGACCTGTTCCTGGAGGCCACCGGCCAATGAGTTCTATGCCCGCCGCCATCAGCCGCCAGCACACGGCCTCCTCCGCCCACTCCACCCTCGCCCCCGCCTACGAGCGCCGCCTGATTCGTGTGGCCCACGGCGTCCAGTTCAATCCGATTCAACTGCCATTAGGTTGGGGCGTTAACGAACACCTCGACTCCCTCCTCCCCAGCCATCCCAACGTCGTCAAGGTCAGTGACTCCGAGTACCGGAACAACCAGCAGCGCGTTATCTTTGACATCCAGGAAACCACCGACAAGATCGTGTTCCGCCGGTGGCTCGAAACTCCGGAACTCCATGTCATCTACAGCGGCCACGCCCGCCATGGCCGCGGTCCCTGCTTCGGCTTCGCTGCCCGAGGCGCCATGCATACCGAGGACTGGGGCGAAGGCTCCTCCCCCACCACCGGAGCCTTCCGCCTCGGCTTCCCCTTCATCGGCATCGCCCTCAGCGAGATCGAAGAACACGGCTACACCGCCCACCTGCTCAAAGAGTCCGAGGGCGTACCCGACGCCGAAGACTGCCATCCCGAACTGCGCCCCTATCGCCGCTCCCTCCAACCCCTCACACTCGATCCCGGTTTGGTGCCGTACCTCCGCGGCCATCAAACCGGCGACCGCTATCTGGCCTATTGTGTCGCCGGCGTGTGGAAAGTCGTCCATCACGCCGGCTGGCAGAACACGCTCAGCTCCCCCAACGACTGGGCCGCTACCCAGATCCGCTGCCGGGTCTTCTGCCACTTCGGCTGCAGTACCTTCCTGCATAACTATCCCATCGTCAGGAAAATCGCGCAGTGGCGGCAGGAAGGCAATGAACGTTATGCCTATTGGCACGTCAATCCCGCCTACGCCTTCACCACGTCCCGCTGGGTAGCCAATCTGGTCACCTACAACGTCGAAAACGCCTTCGCCTCCTGGGAGCCCAGCCTGAGGCAGGCCGTCGACCGCACCAACAGCCAGATCCGCGCCAAGCGATACCGCTATCAGGTGATCTGAGTGAGCTCCATCCCCGGCGGCCTACCCGCCATCAGTCGTCAGCACGCCGGCTCCACCGCCCACTCCACCCTCTCCCCCGCCTACGAGCGCCGCCGCCTCCGTATCGCCTTAGGCCTCGAAGCCCACCAGGACCAACTGCCCGACGCCTGGCAGCTACAACGCTATCTCGACTCCGTCCTGCCCCAATACCCCTATGTCGAAAAGGTGAGTAACTCGGAGTACCGGAACCATCGCCAGCGCGTCATCTTTGACCTCCGCGAAACCACCGACAAATCCGTCTTCCGACAGTGGCTCGAAACCCCCGAACTCCACGTCATCTACCTCGGCCACGCCCGCAACGGTCGCGGACCCTGCTTCGGCCGCGTCAACTCCAATCACGAACGCAGCGAGGACTGGGGCGAAGGCAACAACCGCACCACCAGCGGACTGTTCCGCATGGGCTTCCCCTTCCTCTCCATCCGCGTCACCGAAATCCCCGCACACGGCTATCACGCCCACCTGCTCAAAGAGTCCGAAGGCCTCCCCCCTGCCTCCCGCTGCCACCCCCAGCTCCGCCCTTATCTCAGCTCCCTGCAGCCCCGCACGCCCGACCAATTGCTCGCCGGCCTGGCTCGCTTCCTCCACGGCCACCAGCCCGCCGACCGCTACTGGGCCTACCAATCCGGCGACGAATGGAATGTCATCCACCACGCCGGTTGGCAAAACACCCGCAGCTAGCCCTCCGACTGGGGCGCTACCCGCGTCCGCTGCCGCGTCTTCTGCCACTTCGGCTGCAACTCGTTTACTCATAACTACCCCGTTGTCCGCCGCCTCGCCGGATGGCGGCGCGACGGCAATGACCACTACGCCTTCTGGACCACCAACCTCTCCTCCGAACCCACCCTCGCCCTCTGGGTAGCTCACCTCATCACTTACGATGTCGAAAACGCCTTCGCCTCCTGGCAGCCCAGCCTCGCCGACGCCGTCACCCGCACCAACCGCGGTCTCCGCGCCGCGGGCTGTTCCTACCAGGTGATTTAAATGAGATCCCTGCCCGCCAGCCTCCCCACCATCAGCCGCCAACACTCCGCCTCCACCTCCCACTCCACCCTCTCCCCCGTCTACGAACGCCGCCACATCTGCATCGCCCACGGCACCGAACGCCACCCCGATCAACTCCCCCCCGAGTGGCTCCTCAATCCCTACTTCGACCCCCTCCTCCCCCGCTTCCCCCACGTTGAAAAGGTCAGCGACCACGAATACCGCAATCACCGCCAGCGCGTCATCTTCACCATTCGCGAAACCACCGATAAATCGGTCTTCCGGGAGTGGCTCGCCACCCCCGAACTCCACGTCATCTACCGCGGCCACGCCCGCCACGGCCGCGGACCCTGCTTCGGCCGCGCCACCGAGGAGGCCCTGAAAACCCAGGACTGGGGTGAGGGTACCAACTCCGCCACCACCGGGATCTTCCGCATGGGCTTCCCCTTCATCGGCATCCCTGTCGACGAGATCATCGAGCACGGCTACTCCGCCAAACTCCTCGAGGAATCCGAAGGCCCGCCGCCCGCCGCCGATTGCCACCCCAACCTCCGACCCTACCGCCGTCTCCTCCAGCCCCGCACCGCCCAGCAGATCCATCCGGAACTCCCCCCCTTGATCCGCCACCACGCCCCCGGCCGCCGCTACCTCGCCTACCCCGACGGCGACGCCTGGAACGTTGTCCACCACGCCGGTTGGCGCAGTACCCACAGCCACCCCAGTGAATGGGGCGCCGTCGATGTCCGCTGCCGCGTCTTCTGCTTCTTCGGCTGCTCCTCGTTCCGCCATAACTACCCCATCGTCCGCAAAATCGCCCGCTGGCGCCGCGAAGGCAACGAACGCTACGCCTACTGGACCACCTCCCCCTCCCGCTCCGTCACCCCCTCCCGCTGGATCGCCAACCTCATCACCTATGACGTCGAAAACGCCTTCGCCCCCTGGGGGCCCAGCCTCGAGTACGCCGTCTCCCGCACCAATCGCGACCTCCGCAAAGAAGGCTATACGTTTCAACTCATCTAGACCCCGCCCCGCCCCCTCTCCTGATAGCCTAAGGAGCAAGGAAACCCACCCATGCATCTCTCCCGGCGCCAATTAGTCGTCACCGGCCTCGCTACCCTCGCCCCCGCCCCCGCGGCCGAATCCCCTCTCGCCCTCGGCCACCGTCGCGAACTCTTTGTCGACTCGTTCCTGATCGAGAAACTCGCCGGCGCCGAACTCCGCCTCGGCGCCCCCATCGACACCGGCTCCGCCTTCGCCTTCGACCGCCCCTGGGAAGGCCGCTTCTGCAACTACGTCACCGTCATCCCCGACGGCGACCTCGTCCGCCTCTACTACCGTGGCGTCCCCAACGCCGGCGCCGACGGCCGCGGCGACGAAGTCTACTGCTACGCCGAATCCCCCGCCGGCGGCACCCGGTTCTCCCGCCCCACCCTCCGCCTCCACACCGTCCGCGGCATCGCCGAAAACAACGTCATCCTCGCCGGCACCCCCCCGCTCCAACACAACTTTTCCCCCTTCCTCGATACCCGCCCCGGCGTCGATCCCGCGGCCCGCTTCAAAGGCATCGCTGGCACCCAAAAAAGCGGCCTCGTCGCCTTCCAGTCCCGCGATGGGATCCACTGGGCCCCCCTCCGCCCCGAACCCGTCTTCCGCGACGGCGCCTTCGACTCCCAGAACCTCGCCTTCTGGTCAGAAGCCGAACAACGCTACGTCCTCTACTACCGCACCTTCAAGAAAATCAACGGCACCGGCTACCGCTGGATCTCCCGCGCCGTCAGCCGTAACTTCGTCGACTGGGAAAACCAGGGCGAAATGGACTTCGGCCAGGCGCCCCCCGAACACCTCTACACCAACCAGACCAGCGCCTACTTCCGCGCCCCCCACCTCTACGTCTCCCTCGCCGCCCGCTTCCTGCCCGGCCGCCAGGTCCTCACCGAAGCCGAAGCCCGCTCCATCAACGTCGACCCCGGCTACTTCAAGGACTGCTCGGACGCCGTCCTCCTCACCTCCCGCGGCGGCACCCGCTACGACCGCACCTTCCTTGACGCCTTCCTCCGCCCCGGCCTCGGTGTGGAAAACTGGGTCTCCCGGTCCAACTACCCGGCCCTGAACCTTATCCCGGCCGGCCCCCGCCACATGGCCTTCTACGTCGTCAAGAACTACGGCCAGCCCTCCATCCACCTGCAGCGCTACACCCTCCGCCTCGACGGCTTCGCCTCCCTCCACGCCGGGTACGCCGGAGGCGAGATGATCACCAAACTCTTCACCTACGGCGGCAGCGAACTCACCGCCAACTTCTCCACCTCCGCCCCGGGCGGCCTCCGCTTCACCCTCGAAGACCCCTCCGGCGCCAAACTCGCCGCCTCGGCTGAACTCATCGGCGATGAGATCTCGCGCCCCGTCCGCTGGCAGGAGGGCGCCAACCTCGGCCAATGGGCCGGCAAACCCGTCCGCCTCCGCGTCGCCCTGAAAGACGCCGACCTCTACGCCATCCAATTCCGCTGAACTTACGGCCGCCGCCGCGGCGGCGGTTGCTCGAACGCCTTCGGAAACGGCGCCGCCCCCGGCCCCTGCGGATTCCGCCGGTTACTCACCCCGCCCTTGTCCCGGTACAACGGCATGTTCATCCCGTCCGTACTCTCCAGAACCGCGAACAAACGTTGATTCATCGTCCGGACGATCTCCTGATGCGCCGGACTATGAATCAGGTTCTGTAACTCCCGCGGGTCGTTCTGGATATCATATAACTCATCCAGGTCCCAGATGCCGTGGTAGCGGATGTACTTATACTGATCCGTCCGCAGCGCGTGCATCGTCGGCGTCTGCGGAAAGTTCCGCTCCCAGTAATACTCATAGAGCAGGGAATCGCGCCACGCCACCGTCTTGCCCTCGAGCAGCGGCAGAAAACTCGCCCCGTCCCCGCCCGCCGGCGCCGCCACCCCCGCCGCCTCGAGCACCGTCGGCATGATGTCGAGATTCGCCACCACCCGCGACACCGTCTGCCCGCCCCGGAACAGCTCCGGACACCGCGCCAGCAGCGGCACCCGCATCGACTCCTCGTACGCCGTCCGCTTGTCAATCAACCCATGCTCGCCAAACGCAAAGCCGTTGTCGCCCATGTAAATCACGAGCGTCGAATCGAGCTCCCCGCGCCGCTCGAGCAGCGCCAGCACCCGCCCCACGCTCTCGTCCACCGCGCACAGCGTCTCGGCGTACTGCCGGTAGTACTCTTCAATATTCAGCGTCGAATGATACGGGTAATCCACCCCGTGCCAGCTGTTGCGCTGATTCTGCACCCACATCGGCCGGTCCGTCGCCGGGGCGTCGAGCGATGCCGGCGGCTCGAACTTGGCGTCCTTGAATTTCCCCTTGTGCCGCTCGGCCGGGACAAACTCAGCATGCACCGCCTTGTGCGAAAGGTAGAGAAAGTACGGGCCCTTCTGCTGCTCGATAAACTCGACGGCATAGTCGGTCAATTCGTCCGTGATATACCCTGTTTGAGGTACGCGCTTCCCGTCCACGTTCAGCCCGTTCGCGCTCGGCAGGTAAGTCCCCTGGCCCCGGAACGAAACCCAGCGGTCAAAGCCCGGCTGCGGCGCGTCGGACTCGCCGCCCATGTGCCATTTGCCAATAAAGGCTGTCTTGTAACCCGCCTTCTGTAAGTAAGTGGAAAAGTAAGTTGTCCCCGCGGGAATGGCCGTGTTGTTATCGACGATCTTATGTTTGTGCGCGTACTTACCGGTGAGAATCGTCGCCCGCGACGGCGAACAAAGCGCCGTCGTCACAAAGGCATTCTTCAGGTGCGCCCCCTCCCGCGCCAACCGGTCCAGCTGCGGCGTCTGTAAAAACGGCTGACCCTTCAGAAACCCCAGCGCATCGTACCGGTGGTCGTCGCTCAGGATGAAGATGATATTGCGCGGCTTCCGCCGCGCCTGCGCGCTCGCCACCACCGGCAGCATCTCAAGAAAAGTACGGCGATTCATGGTTGCTCCTCAGTCTGACAAAACTCCGTGGCAATTTGCACATACGCCGCCGCCGCCGCCTCCACGCTTGCCAGATCCACCCACTCCTCGGCCGCGTGCGCCCCGCCCCCGGCCGGACCCAGCACCAGCGTCTCCATGCCAGCCTCGGCGTAGAGCGCCGAATCAAACCACGGCGTCTGTCCCGTGAGGCGCGCCCCCGGCAGCGCCCGCTGCGCCAACTCCACGAGCGGCCCCGTTGGCTTCGTTTCGTAAAATGGCCGCGCGAACACGAGCCGCCCCCCCGCCGGCATCTCCGCCGCCGCCTGCGCGGCCGTCTCGCCCGGTACGAGCCGCCGCTCGACGCGAATCGTGCACCCTGCCGCGTACGTGCTCCATCCCGTCCCGCCCTGCACCATCGCCACGTGCAGACTCGGCGGCCCCAGTAGCGGATGCGCCGGCCGCCCCGCCAACTCCGCCCGCAGCGCCGCTAACCGCTCCAGCACCGGCAGCGCCTCCAGATTGGCGTCTACCCCCAGGTCAGGCCGCGAACCGTGCGCCGCCCGCCCCTCCACCGTCCATTCAAACCACGCAAAGCCCTTGTGCGCAACGCACAGGTCGAGCCCCGTCGGCTCGGTCACAATCGCCGCGTCCGGCCGGTAGTGCCGCAGCACCTCTTCTGTACCCAGGCTCAAAAACTCCTCATCCGCCACCGCCGCCAGATAAACATCCCCCTTCCGCCGCGGCATCCGCTGCATCGCCACTATCGCCGCCGCCAGGGACCCCTTCATGTCATAAGCCCCCCGCCCATAGAGCCGCCCGCCCTCCACCCGGCCCGCAAACGGCTCCGCCATCCCCTCCACCCCCACCGTGTCCATGTGCGCGTTGAACATCAAACTCCGCCCGCCCCCCGTCCCCGGCAAGCGCACCACCACCGATGGCCGCCCCGGCGTCGCCTCGAGGCGCCTCACCACAAACCGGCCGCCCGCAAACTCCCGCTCGACGATCGCCGCCACCGACCCTTCGCCCGGCCCCCCCGACTCGAGCGACGGGTTCACCGAGTTCGTCCGCACCAATTCCTGCAATAGCGCCAGCATGAAGCATTACCATAACAGGGTGAGTCCAAATGCTGCCATGTCGTGCCTCGTCGGCGGCTTGCTGCTCGTCTATGTCGAGTTCTGCCGCCCCGGCTGGGTCGTCTTCGGCGTGGCCGGGGGCGTCATGGCCGTCGTCGGCGGCTACCATCTCGCCTTGCGCGGCATGGGGTGGGGAGTCGCCGCCATGGCTCTCTGCTGGACCGTACTGGTCCTCGCCGCCTTCGGCGCCTGGCCGCGCTGGTCCGGCTGGCTTGCCTCCGCCGCTTTGCTCCTCATTTGTTCGAAAATGCAGGCCCACCCCGCCATCGTCGCGCCCCTCATCACCGCCACCTGGTGGCTGCTCGCCATCGCCGGCCGCGCCCTTCAAAACAAAAGTGGTCTAGAATGATTAATGGCCGCATGAATTCTTTGTCAGAATAGGAAGATAATCTCAGGAACGATATGGCCCGCAACGATGAAGGCGAATTCGAACTGGTGCTCGGCAACAAACAGTTGCTCAGCGTATTCTTTATCCTGGTCGTGTTACTGGGAGTGTTTTTCACGATGGGCTATATCGTGGGACGAAATAACCCCAGCCTGGAGGCGGCCAACCTCGCGGTAGCTCGCAAGCCGGCCGGGGCTCCTTCCACCCCGCCTCGTGAAGTCGATGCCGCCCCCACGGCGCCCTTGGCGCCCCGTGTGGTCGAGCCTGCCCAAGTGGCTCCCCCCCAACCCGAGCCGCCCAAGGCCGCCACGGCCAAACCGGAACCCCCGAAAGCCGAGCCGCCCAAAACCGCCCCGGCCAAACCGGAACCCCCCAAGCCTGAGGTCGCCAAAGTCGAGCCGGCCAAACCCGCTCCGCCCAAAAAGGAACCCGAAAACGCCCCACCTGCCGATGCCGCCGCCGGCGTGGTCAGCAAACCCTCCGCCGGCTCCTACCTCCAGGTCGCCGCCATCGATCTCAAGGGTGCCAACATCATGGTCGACTCCCTGCGCAAACGCAGCTTCCCCGCCATCATCACCCCCGGCCCCGCCGACAAGCCCAACATCGTCCGTGTCCTCATCGGGCCCATGAGTTCGCCCGAAGAGGTCGCCCGCGTCCGCACCCGCCTCGAAGCCATCGGCATGAAGGGCGCCCTCCCCAAGAGACTCTAGCGTGAGCGATCTGGTCCAGATCACCGCCCGGCCCCGCCTGCCCGAGTGGCTCCGCAAGCCGGAGACCCACTTCGAGTCCGTGCATCTGCTCAAGCGCGAACTGCGCCAAAAGCGCCTCCACACCGTCTGCGAGTCCGCCCGCTGCCCGAACATCCATGAATGCTTCCACCGCGGCGCGGCGACTTTTATGATCCTCGGCAACCTCTGCACCCGCGGCTGCGCCTTCTGCTCCGTACCCAAAGGCTCGCCCTCCAAACGCGAGTTCACCCTCGACCCCGAAGAGCCCGAACACGTCGCCGCCATGGCCGCCGAAATGGACCTCCGCTACGTCGTCATCACCAGCGTCAACCGCGACGAACTCCCCGATGGCGGATCCCACCACTGGGCCGAAACCGTCCGCGCCGTCCGTCGCCGTCTGCCCCACGCCAAAGTCGAAGTGCTCACCCCTGATTTCTGCGGCGACACCGATGCCGTCGCCCGCGTCCTCGACGCCGGCCCCCATGTCTTCAACCACAACATGGAGACCGTCCAGCGCCTGTACGCCCGCGTCCGGCCCCAGGCCCGCTATCAGCAGTCGCTCGATGTCCTCGCCTTCGCCCGCCGCTACCAGCCCGGCACGCTCACCAAGTCCGGCCTTATGGTCGGCCTCGGCGAACGCGTCGAAGAGGTCGAAGAGCTCCTGCGCGATCTCCGCGCCGCCGATGTCCACATCGCCACCATCGGCCAATATCTCCAGCCCACCCGCCGCAACATGCCCGTCGCTGAGTACGTCACCCCCGAACGCTTCGCCGCCTACGAACGCTACGGCCAGAGCATCGGCTTCGAGATGGTCTTCAGCGGGCCCCTCGTGCGCAGCTCCTACATGGCCGACCGGGTCGAACAACATGCCGTTTCTGCTCGCGGCGATTAGCGGCGTCCTGCTCGCCCTCGTCTTCCCCCGCTACGACGCCTGGTGGCTGGCGCCTGTCGCCCTCACGCCCCTCACCCTCGCCATGGCGCACGAGTACGTCCCCCTCCGCCGTTTCCTCCTCGGCTGGGTCATGGGGCTCCTGTTCTGGGCCATCACCTGCTCCTGGATCGCCTCCGTCCTCCAAGTCCACGGCGGTCTCGGCTTCTGGGGCGGCTGGGGCTCCTTCGCCCTGTTCTGCGTCCTCAAGTCCATCCACTATGGCCTCTATAGCTGGCTCGGCGGCATCCTGATCCGCCACTGGTACGGCCCTCCCGCCATGGCTCTGCTCTGGGCGGGCCTCGAAAGCACCCAGGAGCCACTTACCGGCTTCGGCTGGCTCATGCTCGGCAACGCCGCCATGGAGATCCCCATCGCTCTGCGCCTGGCTCCCTACACCGGCGTCTATGGCATCTCCTTCGTCTTGGCGCTCATGTCCATTTGCCTCGCTCTCATTCTCCTCCGCAAGCCCCGCCACTATACCGCCTGGCTCCTGTTCACCCTCCTGCCCGTCTTCCTTCCCCGGGTGCCCGAAGGCCTCAAAACCGCCGGCTCCGCCGTCGCCGTGCAGCCCAACTTCCCGGTGCTCGTCGACTGGACCACCGACCTCTACCGCCAGCAGAAGGATCTCCTCACCTCCCTCTCCCTCGCCGCCGCCCCCGACCGCCCGCCCGACCTCGTGCTCTGGCCCGAAACCCCCACCCCCATCTTCTTCGCCACCGACCCCGATCTGCAGGGCCGCGTCCGCGACATCACCGCCGCCCTCCGCGCCCCCATGCTCTTCGGCTCCATCGCCCGCACCGCCACCGGCCAGGCCCTCAACACCGCCCAGTTCGTCAACGCCAAAAGCGAAACCGGCGCCCGCTACGACAAGGTCTACCTCGTCCCCTTCGGCGAGTACGTCCCCGAACTCTTCTCCTGGGTCAACCAGGTCAGCGGGGAAGTCGGCGCCTACGCCCCGGGCCAGCGCGTGGTCACCTTCCCGGTCGACGGCCGCTCCGTCGGGGCCTTTATCTGCTATGAAAGCGCCGTGCCCCACCACGTCCGCCAGTTCGCCCGCGCCGGCGCCGAACTCTTCGTCAACCTCTCGAACGACGGCTACTTCTTCGCCTCCGCCGCCCGCGAGCAGCATCTCCAACTGGTCCGCATGCGCGCCGTTGAAAACCGCCGCTGGATCCTCCGCGTCACCAACAACGGCATCACCGCCGCGGTCGACCCCGCCGGCGCCATCCGCCAATCCTTCCCCGGCTTCCAGGCCATGGCCGGTACCCTGCACTTTGGCTGGCGCTCCGACCTCACCCCCTACACCCGCTACGGCGACTGGTTCGCCACCGCCGGTCTCGCCATCGCCGCCCTCTGCCTCATCGCCACCCAGTGGCCTCACTACCTCCCCGAAAGCGTCAGAGCGGAACGTCGATCATCGTAAGGATCGTCTCCAGCAGTCTCTCGGCCGCCGCCGTCCCCCGCTGCGCCCCTGCCGCCCGCGCCTGCAGCACCACCCGGTGCGCAAACACCGGCACCGCCAACCGCTTCACCTCATCCGGCGTCACGAACCCCCGGCCCTCCACCATCGCCAGCGCCTGACAAGCCCGGTACAGCGCCTTCGCCCCCCGCGGGCTCACCCCCAGCGCCAGCCCCTCGTGCGTCCGCGTCTTCTCCACAATCGCCAGCATGTAGTCCACCACGGCATCGTCCACATGCACCGACTCCACCGCCTGCTGCAGCTCCAACACCTCCCCCTGCGTCAACAGCGCCGCCGGCGCCGCCCCCGCCTCCGCCGACCCCCGCCGCAGTATCTCCCGCTCGCTCGCCGCATCCGGATACCCAATCCGCAGCCGCAGCAGAAACCGGTCTAACTGCGACTCCGGCAGCGGATACGTCCCGTGGTGCTCCACCGGGTTCTGCGTCGCAATCACCAGAAACGGACGGGCCAACGGATATACCCGTCCATCGATCGATACCTGCTGCTCGTTCATCGCCTCGAGCAGTGCCGATTGCGTCTTCGGCGTCGCCCGGTTGATCTCGTCCGCCAGCAGAAAGTTCGTGAAAATCGGCCCCGGCTTGAACTCAAACTCCTGCGCCTGCGCGTTGAATACCGTCACTCCCAGCACATCCCCCGGCAGCATATCCGCGGTAAACTGAATGCGGTGAAAGCCGCTGTCCACCGCCAGCGCCAGCGCGTTGCCGAGCGTCGTCTTGCCCACCCCCGGCACGTCCTCAATCAGCAGATGCCCGCGCGCCAGCAATCCCACCAGGCTCAGCCGCACCACCTCCGCCTTGCCGCGCAGCACCGTGCCGAGATGAGCTTCCAGTTGTTCAAGGCGGCTGCGCAGGGCGACCGTGAGATCGCCGGCCGATGGCGCCATCATGCGAATACTCCCTTGAAACAAGATACCCTGATTCTGTGGAAGAAACCTATCTCCGCCGCGCCATCGCCCTCGCCGGCGAAAACGTCGCCGGCGGCGGCGGTCCCTTCGGCGCCGTCATTGTCCGCGCGGGCACTATCCTCGCCGAAGGCGTCAACCGCGTCACCGCGCTGTGCGACCCCACCGCCCACGCCGAAGTTACCGCCATCCGCGCAGCCGGCCAGGCCCTCCGAACGCACGACCTGTCCGGCTGCACCATCTACACCAGCTGCGAACCCTGCCCCATGTGCCTCGGCGCCATCCTCTGGGCCCGCCTCGACCGCATCGTCTTCGCCGCCACCCAGTCCGATGCCGCCGCCGCCGGTTTCGACGACTCCACCTTCTACGCCGAACTCTTGAAGCCCCCCGCCGCCCGCCGCACCCCCATGCGGCAGGCCCTCGCCGTCGAAGGCCTCGCCCCGCTGCTTGCCTGGCGCCAGTTTTCCGCTAAAGTACGTTACTAGTGGGCGATCTCTCTCTCGACGCAATCTACAAGGACTTCCCCTCGCACCGGGTCGTGGACGGCATCTCGCTGACCATCCCCCAGGGCTGCTTCTACTCCCTCCTCGGACCCTCCGGCTGCGGCAAAACCACCACCCTCCGCATGATCGGCGGCTTCGATGAGCCCGACCGCGGCACCATCCAACTCGGCGGCCGCACCCTCAACGGCCTCCGCCCCTACCAACGCCCCGTCACCACGGTCTTCCAAAACTACGCCCTCTTCCCTCATCTCACCGCCGCGGAAAACATCGCCTTCGGCCTTGAGCGCAGACGCGACCCCGACGCTGCCCGCAAAGTCCAAGCCGCCCTCGACATCGTCCAACTCTCCGCCAAAGCCGGCCGCCTGCCCGCCCAGATGTCTGGCGGCGAACGCCAGCGCACTGCTCTTGCCCGCGCCCTTGTCGTCGAACCCGAACTCCTCCTGCTCGACGAACCCCTCTCCGCCCTCGATCCCAAACTGCGCAAGCAGATGCGCCTCGAACTCAAAGAGCTGCAAGCCCGCATCGGCATCACCTTCCTGTTCATCACCCACGACCAGGAAGAAGCCCTCTCGCTTTCCGATCAAATCGCCGTCATGCACAAAGGCCGCCTCGAACAGATCGGCACGCCCCAACAAATCTACCTCCAGCCCGCCACCCGCTTCGTCGCCGGCTTCCTCGGCGCCGTCAACTGGGTCGGCGATGTCGGCGTCCGTCCCGAACTCACCCGTATCTCCCGCGAAGCCCCCGCCCCCGGCGCCCGCGTCCTCGAAGCCACCGTCAACTCTTCCATGTTCCTCGGCGACTGCCTGCAGGTGGAGACCCGCACCCCGGCCGGCGACCACATCATCGCTCAGATCGCCCACGGCCTCGGCGAGTTCCGCCGCGGCGACCGCGTCCACGTCTGGTGGCGTCCCGACGACGAAATGGCGCTCCCTCAATGAACCGCCTCCGCGCCCTCTTCCTGCTCCCCGCCTGGGCCTTCACGCTGCTGCTCTTCCTCGGCCCGCTGCTCATCATCGTGGCCTACTCCCTCCGCACCAAGGGCGTCTACGGCGGCGTCGGCCCGCCCTGGACCCTCGAAAACTATGTCCGCCTGTTTGACCCCCTCTACGGCGTCATCCTCCTCCGCTCCTTCCTCATGGCCGCCGTCTCCACGCTCGGCTGCCTTGCGCTGGCCTTCCCCCTTGCCTACTACATCGCCCGCTCCGGCCGCCGCAAAACCCTGCTGCTCAACCTCGTCATGCTGCCCTTCTGGACCAGCTTCCTCGTCCGCACCTACGCCTGGATGTTCCTGCTCCGCGACACCGGCCTGATCAACTCCGCCCTCCTCGCCGCCGGCCTGATCACCGAACCCCTCCCTCTGCTCTACAACGACGGCGCCGTCATCGTCGGCCTCATCTACGGCTATCTCCCCTTCGCCGTGCTACCGCTCTATAGCAATCTGGAGCGGCTCGACAAATCGCTGCTCGAAGCCGCCGCCGACCTCGGCGCCCGCCCCTCGCAAACGCTTCTCCATATCGTCCTGCCCCTTACTGCTCCCGGCCTCCGCGCCGCCGGCGTCCTGGTCTTTATCCCCTGCCTCGGCGCCTATCTCACCCCGGACCTGCTCGGCGGCGGCAAGAGCATGATGATCGGCAACCTCGTCCAGAACCAGTTCACCTCGGCCCGCGACTGGCCCTTCGGCTCGGCGCTCTCGCTCGCCCTCATGGCCATCGTCATGTTCCTGCTCTGGACCCTGCTGCGGCGCGACGGCGGAGAGATGCTATGAAGCAGCGCCTCCTCCCGCTCTACGTCGTCAGCGTCTACGCCTTCCTGCATGTCCCGCTGCTGATCCTGTGCGCGTTCAGTTTCAACTCCTCCCGCTTCACGGTCTGGGAGAGCTTCTCGCTCGTCTGGTATCGCGCCATGTGGAACGACGCCGCCCTGGCCGAAGCCACCTGGAACTCGCTCCTCATCGCCCTCGCCTCCACCGTCATCGCCACCGCTGTCGGCACCCTTGCCGCCTACGGCCTGTGGAAGAAGAACGCCCGTTTGCTCGCGGGTTCTCTCTACCTCTCGCTGGTCACCCCCGAGATCATCACCGGCATCGCCCTGCTCGCCACTTTCCAATGGGCCTTCCGCTACTTCCAACTCCAGCTCGGCATGCACACGGTGATCCTGGCCCATGTCACCTTCTCGATCGCCTACGTCCTGCTCGTCGTCATGGTCCGGCTCCGTACCGCCGACCCCGCGCTCGAAGAGGCTGCCCTTGACCTCGGCGCCACCGAGTGGCAGGCCTTCCGCCTAGTCACGCTCCCCATGCTCCGGCCCGGCATTGCGGCCGCCGCGCTGCTCGCCTTCACGGTCTCCTTCGACGACTACGTCATCACCTCGCTTGTCGCCGGGGTCGACTCGGAAACCCTGCCCATGATGCTCTACGCCATGGCGCGCCGCGGGGCCAACCCGGTGGTCAGCGCGATCTCCACGGTCATCCTCGTCGGCCTCGGTGCCCTCATCCTCGCTTCTGAGAGGCTGCAAAAATCATGAGGTGCCGCGCTGTCGAATCCGAGACCCGACCGATGCGGTTCGACGCCCCGGCCCCCCGCGGCCCCAACCCGGTTGTCACCGCGATCTATACCGTGATGCTTGGCGCCCTGATCCTGGTGGTCTCCTCGCGAGCGCCCCTCGGCCGCGCCCCTGCCAGACCGCGCCCCGACGGCTTCCACCGGTTCGATGCCGCGGCCCCCCGCGGC
>JAINDL010000056.1 GCA_019931245.1 Bryobacteraceae bacterium CoA2 C42 | reverse complement strand
GGTTGCTGGCGGGCGGCCGGGAGTTGGGTTGGGTGGCGATTCAGCACAGCGCGGAGGCTACTACGGGCAGCTTGAACCGGCTCGAACTCGGGAGCCGCGAAAACCGCTGCCTGGAGCTGCCGGGGCGGCCCGGCTTTTTCGCCGAGACGGCGCGGCCCGGGCGGTGGCTGGTGGGCATGGAGCGCCGGTTGGTGCTGGTCGACTGGGCGACGGGGGCCATTGACGATCTGGGCGTCACGGTTTCTGAGGACGAGCGCGTGATCATCAACGATGGCCTGGCCGTGGCGGGCGGCGTGCTGTTCGGCACCAAGCATCTGGGCTTCAGCGAGCCGGTGGCCGCACTCTATTTCTACGACACGGCGGCGCGGCGGCTGCACACCGTGCTGGACGGGCAGACGTGTTCGAACGGCAAGGACCTGCGCGGGGAGCGGCTGATCGACATTGACTCGACGCCGAAGGCCATCAGCCGCTACCACTGGGATGCGGCGATGCGGCGGGCGACGGAGCGCGAACTGCTCGTGGACCCGGCCCAACTGCCGGCTTATCCGGACGGGCTGCGGCCGTCGCCGGAGGGCGAGAGCGTGGTGGTCGCTTTTTTTGACCCCGGCGCGGTGCGCGACGGCGGCGCGAGGATGTACAGAGTGGCGGATGGCGCGGTGGAGGCCGAGTGGGTGATTCCGGGCTCGCCGCGGGTGACGTGCCCGGAGTTTGTGGAGCTGGATGGAAGGGTGAAGGTGGTCTTCACTACAGCCGTCGAAGGGATGCCGCCGGAGATCCGCGCGTTGGCGCCCGGGGCGGGGTCTCTCTACATCGCCGATACTCCGTTTGACCGGCTGCCGGCTCGTCCTCCGCTGGTCGATATAGAGTAGGGCTATGCGCATTGCAGGATGGCTCTTGCTGGCGGCGGTGGCCGCCCGGGGACAGGATGGTTCGCTTGAGGAGTTGCAGCGGCTGCTGCGGCCGAGCGATCCGCCGCCGGACGGGCGCTACAACGCGAAGGACCGGACGTGGGAGGATTGGCTCCGCCGGACGGGGGAGCGGCCGCCGGACTTCGCGGCGCTGCCTTCGATTCCCGGGCTGCCCGATGCGTTGGCGGGGGTGAAGACGCGGGCGGAGTGGCCGCGGCGGCGGGCCGAGTTGAAGGCGCAGGTGGAGCGCTGGCTGTTTGGCCGGATGCCGCCGGCGCCGGGCAATCTGCGGGCGGTGGTGACCGGGGAGCGGAAAGAGGGGCGGGCGACGGTGCGCGAGGTGCGGCTCGAGTTCGGGCCGGAGCACCGGGCGAAGCTGCGCGTGGAGTTGATCATTCCCGAGGGGAAAGGACCGTTTCCCGTGTTTCTGACCAATCACGGGGTGAACCGGCCGTGGATTTATACGGCCGTGCGCCGGGGCTACATCGCCTGCGTTTATCACGCCACGGACCCGCGCTATCAGAACGGGGATGACTCGGATGCGTGGGTGGAGATCTACCCCGCATATGACTGGAGCGTGCTGGCGCGCTGGGCCTGGGCGGCGTCGCGCGCCGTGGACTATCTCGTCACGCGGCCCGAGGTGGACGCGGCGCGGATCGGGACGACGGGCCATTCGCGCAACGGCAAATCGGCGCTGCTGGCGGCGGCGATGGATGAGCGGATCGGGGCCGTGGTGCCTTCGAGCGGGAACAGCGGCGAGGTGGACCCGTGGCGCTACACGACCGAGCCGTTCGCCAACGAGAGCATTGAACTGCTGACCGGGGCGCAATCGCACTGGTTCCATCCGCGGCTGCGTTTTTTTGCCGGGCGCGAGGATAAGCTGCCGGTGGACCAGAATACGCTGCTCGCGCTGGTGGCGCCGCGGGGGGCAATGCTCTATAGCGGCTACGCCGAGTCGGCGGGCAATCCGTTCGGGTTCGAACAGGCCTATCGCGACGCCCGGCGCGTCTACCGGTGGCTCGGCAAGGAGCAGAACGTGTGGCTGCATCTGCGGGCGGGCGAACATGCGACTTCGGCCGGCGATGTCGAGAACTTTGTCGACTTCTTTGACGCGGTGTTTGGCCGGGCGGTGATGCCGAAGCAGGAGACGTGGGTGCATGGCTATGAGTACAAGGCCCCGCAACCGCCGCCGCCGGCGGCGAAGCTGGGCGACCGGGAGCAGATTGCCTGGGTGCTGGGCGAGGAGCCGCCGGGGGTGAAGAATCTGCAACTGCGGCGGGCGCCGCTCGAAGCCAGTTCGGTGGAGAGCTGGATTGCCGGGGTGTTGCGCCGGCCTTCCATGGACGCGACCGTGCGCGAGCGGATCGCCCGCGAAGGGATGCGGTGGACCGAGGTGCCGTTTGGCGATGGGCTGAAAGGCGATCTGTTTCTGCCGCAGGCCAAGGGGAGGTATCCGGTGGTGGTGTGGCTGCACGGCTATCCCTATCAGGCGGGCTGGTCGATCATGGCGCCGTGGACGAACGGCGGGAGCGCCTGGCGGCTGGACCAGCGGCCGTCGATTCCGGATCTGGTGAAGCAGGGGTTTGCGGTGTTTGCTTTTGACCAGATCGGCTTTGGCGCGCGGGTGCTCGATGCGCGGGATTTCTACCGGCGCTATCCGCGCTGGAGCCTGATGGGCAAGATGGTGGCCGATACGCGGGCGGCGGTGGAGGCTTTGGGGCAGACCGCGGAGTTGAGTGATGTGTATCTGATGGGCTATTCGCTCGGCGGGAAGGTGGCGCTGCTGACGGCGGCGCTTGACGAGCGCGTGAAGGGCCTGGCGGTGGTGAGCGGGTTCGACGTGTTGCGCGCGGCGACGGCGGACAAGGGAGTGGAGGGCATTCGGCACTATTCGCATCTGCACGGGCTGCTGCCGCGGCTGGGGCCCTACGTGGACAAGCCGCGGAGTTCGCCGTTTGACTTCGATGCGGCGGTGCGGCTGACGGCGGGGCGGCCGGTGCTGCTGATTGCGCCTACGCTCGACCGCTACGTGCGCGCGGCGGACGTGGCGGCGGCGGTGAAACCGCTGGCGCGACCGGGCTTGACGGTGGAGACGCCGCTCGACTTCAACCGCTTCCGGCGGCAGACGCAGCAGCGGGTGGTGCGGTGGCTGACCGAGGTCAGAGACCGAAACGGTCGATGAGCCGGTAGAGCGTTTTGCGTTCGATGCCGAGGATCTTGGCCGCCTTCGACTTGTTGCCGTTGGCGGCGGCCAGAACCTTTTTGATCTGTTCGGCCTTGGCGTCTTCGAGGGTTTCGGCCGGGGTGTCGCGGCCCTCGGCATCGGCGATGGCGTCGCGGACGGCGGCTTCGTCGATGCGGCCCTGCGGGGCGAGGATGACGAGCCGCTCCATCATATGCTGCAGCTGGCGGACGTTACCGGGCCAGGTGTAGGAGTCGAGGGCGTTGAGCCCGGACTTGGTCACGACGGCCTCGCGCGCGTAGCGCTCGTTGTAGCGGTCCATGAACTTCTGGACGAGCAGGGGGATATCGCCGGTGCGTTCGCGCAGCGGCGGCAGTTCCACTTTAACGACGTCGAGGCGGAACCAGAGATCCTCGCGGAACTTGCCCTCTTCGACCAGCTGGTGGACGTTCTTGTTGGTGGCGGCGACCACGCGCACGTCGATCGCCTTGGCGCGGGAGGCGCCGAGCGGGCGGATCTCTTTTTCCTGCAGAACGCGGAGGAGTTTGGCCTGGAAGTTGAGATCGATGTCGCCGATCTCGTCGAGAAAAATCGTGCCCGTGTGGGCGGCTTCAAAGACGCCGGTACGGTCGCGGTCGGCGCCGGTGAAGGAGCCTTTGAGCGCGCCAAAGAGTTCGCTTTCGAGCAGAGACGGCGGAATGGAACCGCAGTCGACGGGGACAAAGGGGCGGTCGGCGCGGCGGGAGTGGCGATGGATCATCCGGGCGATGAGTTCTTTGCCGGTGCCGGTTTCGCCTTCGATGAGGACGGTGGCTTCGGTGGGGGCGACCTGGGCGAGGGTTTTGTAGATGGCGACCATGCCGGCCGAGGAGCCGATCATGTCGGTTTCGGGGATGTCGTCGATGCGGGCCTGTTTTTCGCCGGCTTCGGCGAGGGAGGCTTCGGCGCGCCGGATCTTTTCGATCATGTCGTCGAGGTCGAAGGGCTTGGCGAGATAGTCGAAGGCGCCGCCGCGGGTGGCGGCCATGACCGTCTCCATCGAGCCGCGGCCGGACATGAGAATGACGGCGCAGTCCGGGTTGTTCTCGCGGGCGGCGCGGAGGACATCTAGGCCGGTCCGCTCGTCGAGGTAGATATCGGAGAGGACGATGGGGTAATGCTCCTGGGCGAGGCGCGTGAGGGCTTCGCGGGTGGAGCCGACGGCCTCCACGGCAAAGCCTTCGAGCTCGAGGCAGGTGACGATGTTGGTGCGGACCGAGGAATCATCTTCCACGACAAGAAGACGGGACATGAGAAGGAAACCTAAACTTCCATGTTACGGCAAAGCGGGCGGCCCGCGGGGTGGTAGACTACCGGGCGTGACACGACGGCATTGGATCTTGGGGGCGAGCCTGTTGCAGGCGGCCGACGCCTGGCAGACGCTGTTCGACGGCAAGTCGCTCGCCGGGTGGAAGGAGACGGCCTTTCCCCGCAAAGGCGCCGTGAGCGTGGCGGAGGGGCGGATTCTGTTAGGGGCCGGGGCGCCGCTGACCGGGATCACTTACACGGGGACTTTTCCGCGGACCGGCTATGAGATCCGCTACGAAGCGATGCGGGTGGCGGGCGGGGACTTCTTCGCCAGCCTGACGTTTCCCGTGGGGGCAAGTTTCGCCACCTTTGTGCTGGGCGGCTGGGGTGGCGATATTATTGGCGTTTCGAGCATCGACGGGTGGAACGCCGCGGAGAACGAGACGCGGAACTACTTCACTTTCGAGGACGGCAAGTGGTACGCGATTCGCGTGGCCGTGGCGCCGGAGCGGATCGAGTGCTGGATCGGGGCCGAGCGGGTGGTGAACGTGGGGATCGCCGGGCGGCAGATTACCATGCGGCCGGGCGATATTGAACTGTCCGCACCGCTCGGGATCGCGTCGTACAACACGACCGGAGCGGTGCGGCAGATCGAGTACCGGACCGTTACCCGTTGAGGGTCCAGTTGGGACGGTAGGTGCGCTTCAGGTAGTCGTTGGCCTCCGGGACGTTGGTGACGCGGCCGGTGGCGGGATCATAAGTGAGCTTCTTGCCGACGCGATGCGCGACGAGGCCAAGCAGCATCTGCTCCATCATGGTGCCTGAGTAGTCGAAGTCGCAGTGGGTTTTGCTGCTGGTGCCGTGGGTGACGTTGTTGAGCTTGCCTTTGCAGGCGTCGAGCCATTCGCGCTGGAAGACGTCGACGGTGCGGTTGGGCGGGTTGCCGGCGAGGATGCCGGGGATGGCCGGGTTGGGCAGGCCCAGGGCGGCGGGCACCTTGCCGTTGAGCATCTGGATTTCCGGGAAGCCGGAGGGGCCGGGCTGCTGGTTGGGCTGGGCGGTGAAGCCGGGCGGGAGCGGGGCCGGGGGGCCGCTGGGGGGGCGGCGCGGCGGCACGTTCTGCGTCACCTGGCCCGAGCCGCCGATGAGCGGCAGCGGTTCGGCGCGGCGCTTGTAGTAGGTCAGGTCGCCATCGTCGTTGTTGGGCAGGATGATGCGCGAGGTGAAGTCGGCGAAGATGCTGCCTTTGGTGCCTTCAAAGATGGCGCCGTTGGGGACCTTCGCGATATCGACGTAGCCGCGCGGGGCTTCCGGCTTCTGGCCGCCCTGATACCAGAGCACCTCGATGGGCCCGCGCCAGGAGTTGGCCGGGTGTTCGAAGGTGACTTTGAGTTTCACGGGGCAGATATCGGGGTGGTACTTGTCGGTGACGTCCTGATCGACCTCGATGCCGGTGGGGGCGCCGGCGTCGATGACGTTCCAGAGCAGGTCCATGGTGTGGGCGCCCATGTCGCCCATCTGGCCGACGCCGAAGTCGCGGTACATGTTCCAGAACAGGCAGTTGAGGCCGGCCGAGCCGCCGAAGTACTGCGGGCTGTAGGGGTGATAGGGCGAGGGGCCGATCCACTGTTCATAGTGGAGTTCGGCGGGCGGCTGGCCCTGGGCGGTGGGGTAGCCGGGGCGGGGAAGCTGGCGGGCGTCCCAGCCGTGGACGCGTTTGAGGTCGCCGATGGCGCCGTCGAGGATGAGTTCGCGGAGGCGTTCAAAGTTGGGGTAGGCGTGGCGCTGGGTGCCGTGCTGGGTGGCGACCTTGGCTTTGTTCTTGAGATAGTTGGCGCGGACAGTGCGGACCTCTTCGACGGAGATGCCGAGGGGCTTTTCGCAGAAGACGTGCTGGCCGCGGTTGATGGCCCAGTTGGCGATGAAGGCGTGGTGGTGGTCGGCGGTGCAGATGATGACGGCTTCGACGTCCTTCTGGTCGAGGCACTGGCGCCAGTCGTAGTAGGTTTTGGCCTTGGGGAAGATGGCGAGGGCTTCCTTGGTGCGGAGGTCGTTGACGTCGCAGAGGGCGACAACGTTTTCATCGCGGAGGACGTTGTAGTGAGCCGTGCCGCGGCCCCAGACTCCGATGAGGGCGACGTTGAGACGGTTGCTGGGGGCGGTCTGGCCGCGGAGGAGGCCGGAGCGGAGGATGGTGAGGCCGGCGGCGGATTGCAGGATTTGTCGGCGTTGCATGGCCCTGATTGTATCCGCTTACGCGGCGCGGCGGGGATTGACGAAGAGCCAGAGGACGGCGGCGGTGAGCGTGCTGGCGGCCGAGAGGTAGAGAATGGCGTTCCAATCGTGGAAGCGGTCGAGGACGAGGCCCATGATGGCCGGCGAGGCGAAGCCGGCCGCGTTGGAGGCCGCGTTCATCAGGCCGGAGACGGCGCCGCCGGAGGTTTCGCCGATGTCGGTGGCGGAGGACCAGGCGGCGCCGAGATAGAGATCGACGCCGCCGGCGGCGCTGGCCATGAGCAGGGCGCCGAGGGCGGGCGCCGGGTGCCAGATGCCGGCCGTGAACAGCGCCGCGCCGGCGGTGAGCGAAACGAAGCCAAGTACGGTGCGGGCGCGGCGGTCGCCGAGGCGGCGGGCGAGGAGGTCGGTGGCGAGGCCGCCGGCCCAGGTGGCGGCGACGCCGAACAGGAGCGGGAGGCCGGCGTAGTAGGAGGCCTCGGTGATGGCCATGCCGCGTTGCTCGCGGAGATAGGTGGGGAACCAGGTGATGTAGAACTGCCAGAGGAACGTGGAGCCGAAGGCGGTGCCGAGCAGACACCAGAGGCGCCGGGAGCGAAGCAGAACGGCCCAGGGGATGGGTTCGTTTCGCCGGGGGGCGTCGGCCGGCGGCTGGTTGCGATAGAAGGCGAACCAGGCGGCGGCCCAGAGCAGGCCGAAGGCGCCAAAGATCAGAAACGGGGCCTGCCAGCCGTAGCGCAGGACAAGGAACCCGGCCAGCGGCGGGGCGAGGGCGCCGCCGAGCCGGCCGCCGCCGAGGAAGGCGCCGAAGGCCGTGGCGCGTTCCTGAATGGGAATCCAGCGGGAGAAGGCCGAGGCGATGGAGGGGGAGAAGGCGGCTTCGAGCGCGCCGAAGACGAAGCGGATGACGAGGAGCGAAAGGTAGCTCCAGGCGGCGGCGGTGAGGGCGGTGAAGACCGACCAGCCGGCGATGGCGAAGGCGACCAGGCCGCGGGAGCCGTAGCGGTCGGCGAGTACGCCCCAGGGGGTCTGGCCGAGGAAGTAGGAGAGGCTGAAGATGCTGAAGACGAGGCCCATCTGCGTGGCGGACAGGCCGAAGGAGGTGCGCAGTTCGGGGCCGGCGATGGCGATGCAGACACGGTCGGTGTAGCAGACCATGTTGATGACGAGGGCGAGCAGGACCAGGCGGTGGCGGTAGGCCATGGGCTAGAAGCCCTCGGTGTCGAGCGGGTAGAGCGGCCGGGGCACGTTTTTGAAGGGCATCTGCCGGAGGTTGGCCGAGGAGACGCCCGGGGTGTCGACGACGAAGATGGCCTTGGCGAGGGGCTCGTAGGCGGCGCGGAAGCCGTTGGGCGATTTGACGACGACGATCTGGCAGTAGACGGGTTCGATGCCGTGGCTGCGGAAGAGTTCGGGGTCGACGGTCATGGCCGAGCGCTCGGCGACGAGGATGTGGACGTGGCCGCAGACGAGGACGGCGGCGCGGCCCATGGAGGTGGTGATGCCGGTGTTGTAGCCGCGGGCGCGGGCGGTCCAGGAGCCGTCGGAGAGCAGTTTGACGTAGGCCTGGACGGGGACGGGCTTCGAGTTTTTCTTATCGAAGCAGCCGCCGATGCGGCGGGAGACGGTGCCGCTGACGCCGGCGGCGAAGGCGGCGGCGACGGTAGCCGGGTCGACGAGGAAGATGGCGGCGGGGCCGGTGAGCGGGGCTTGGAGCAGGTGCTTGAGCACGCCGGTGGAGTCGCCGGGCGAGCCGGAGCCGGTGGAGTCGGAGGACTCGGCGAGGACGGTGGGCCCGGCGGGGAGGGCGAGGGCGGCGGCGATGGCGTCGGGGACGGGGGTGAGGGTGGTTTCGAATTCGGCTTTGCGCTTCCAGAGTTGCCGGGCGAGTTTGGTGGCCTGGGCCTGGGCGGCTTTGGGCTGGTGGTTGGTGACGGCGACGACGGCGCAGCCCATTTCGGCGATGTCGAGCCAGGGTTGGACAGGGAAGAGGGAGACGGCTTCGGCCTGGCCGGAGGCTTCGAGGGCCTGGGCGGCGGTGATGAGTTCGTGCATGGGGCCGCGGTAGGTCTGCGAGTTTTCGGCTTGGATGATGAGGGGCAGTTTGTGATAGGCCATCGTGGGGCGCACTTCGCCCGCGAGGGTGCGGAGGAGGAGGCGGGCGGCTTTCTGGCCGGTTTCGAACATGTCGACGTGGGGGTAGGTGTGGTAGCCGACGATGGCGGTGGCAAGGGTGACCATGCGTTGGGTGATGTTGGCGTGGAGGTCGAGGGTGAGAATGATGGGCTTGCCGGGGCCGAGGATTTCGCGGGCGATTGCGAGGAAGCGGCCTTCGACGTCGTCTTCGCCCTGGGCGGTCTGGGCGCCGTGCATGGCGAGCAGGAGGGCGTCGGGGTTGGCGGCGGCGAGGCCGGCGGCGAAGGCTTTGGTGAGGCGGGCGAAATCGGCGCGGCGGCAGCGGTTGGCCGTGATGGCCCAGGCGGCGCAGATGGGTTGGATGGTGATGGTGGCTTCGGTCGCATCGAGCACGTCGAGGAAGCCGCCCATTTCGGTGAGCTTGCCGCGGTGGCGGTCGAGCACGGCGGGGCCGAAGACGGGATTGAAGTCGTCGTAAGTGGTGGCGACGGGGGAGAAGTTGTTACTTTCCTGGAGGCAGGAGGCGATGGCGATTTTCATGGGTGGAGAAATCTTGCGTTAGGCTATCAGAATGCAGAAATAGAGGCACCTGCTGAGCGCGTCTTATGGCCGGCCGCCGGGTGCCTTGTGCATGATTCGGGTGGTATACTAAGGGTCCTTCAGGGCCACAAAGGGGCTTTATCACGTTCGATAACTATGCGAGAAACGAGACAAAATCACTGGCAGGACCGGTCTGTTTTTATCACTGGCGGGACGGGACTGGTCGGGAGCAGATTGATCCGGCGGTTACTCGAAGCGAGGTCGGAGGTGGTCTGCCTGATGCGGGACTGGGTGCCGGATTCGGAGCTGGTCCGGAGCGGTGATTATCAGAAGATCAAAGTGGTCCGCGGGGATGTGACGGACCAGGCATTTTTGGAGCGGGCGCTGGGCGAATACGAGGTGGACACAGTGTTTCACCTGGCGGCGCAGACGATTGTGGGGATTGCGAACCGGAATCCGGTATCGACGTTTGAGGCCAATATCAAAGGCACCTGGGCGTTGCTGGAGGCATGCCGGCGGAGTCCGCTGGTGAAGAGCGTGGTGATTGCGTCGTCGGATAAGGCGTATGGGGACCACGATGTGTTGCCTTATGACGAATCGGCGGCGCTGCAGGGGCGTCACCCGTATGACTGTTCGAAGTCGTGCGCGGATTTGATCTCGCAGTGTTACGGGCACAGCTACGGCATGCCGGTGGCGATAACGCGGTGCGGGAACTTTTATGGGCCGGGCGACCTGAACTGGAATCGCATTATTCCGGGGACAATCCGGTCGATCCTGCGGGGCGAGGCACCGATTATCCGCAGCGACGGGACGTTTATCCGGGACTACTTTTTCGTGGACGATGGAGCGAACGCTTACATGACTTTGGCCGAGGCGTTGTGGAACCGGCCGGAGTTGAAAGGGGAGGCGTTCAACTTCTCCAACGAACTGCAGATTACGGCGCTGGACCTGGTGCAGCGGATACTGGCGGTGATGGAATCGCCGTTGCAGCCGGTGATTCTGAATCAGGCGGTGAACGAGATCCGGCATCAATACCTGTCGGCGGAGAAGGCGCGGCGGATGCTGCAGTGGAAGCCGCTGTACGATTTGGATTCGGCGCTGGTACAGACGGTGTCGTGGTACCGGGATTACCTGACGGCATGAGCGAGGTCCGGGAAACGCAGCCAGGGACGGTTTTGGTGACGGGTGCGAGCGGTTATCTGGGTACGGCGCTGGTGCGGCGTTTGCGGGGCCTTGGGCGGACGGTGGTGGGCGTATCGCGGAGCGGGGCGGCGGGGGTTGCCTGCGACCTGACGGACAGCGGGGCGGTTAGTGAGCTGGTGGAGCGGTACCGGCCCGAGCAGGTGTTTCATCTGGCGGGGTATGTGACGGGGCGGCAGGATCCGGCGCTGGCGTTGGAGATGTTCAATCACAACGAACGGGCGGTGGTGAACCTGCTGGCGAGCCTGAGCCGGAGCGGCTGCGGGCGGGTGGTGCTGGCGGGATCGATAGAAGAGGAATCGGAAGCATCGCCGTATGGGGTTTCCAAACGGTGCGCGGTGATGTGGAGCCAGTATTTTCACCGGCAGGCGGGTTTGCCGACGGTGCATGTGCGGCTGCATCTTTCGTATGGGCCGGGGCAGGACGGAACGAAGTTGATCCCGTATATGATCGCCAAGCTGCTGGCCGGGGAGAGTCCGGAGATCAACAGCGGGAGCCGGTTGTGCCGGTTTGTGTATGTGGACGATGTGATGGACGCGTTTGTGATGGCGGGGGACGGGGCGGGGCTGGAAGGCAAAACGGTGAACGTGGCGAGCGAGCAGATGACGATTGCGGCGGTGGCGGAGAAGCTTGAAGCGATTTGCGGGAACGGGGCGCGGGTGCGGTTCGGGGCGCCGAAGCGGGAGCAGGAAGCGCCGCCGGCGGAGTGGTTGGACCCGGAGGAGTGGCATTGGCGGGCGAAGACGGGGATGGACGAGGGGCTGCGGAAAACGGTGGCATGGATGCGGGAAGGGCAAGGAGTGGCGCATTGACTTCGAATGAACTGCGGAATCAGATTCTGGGACTTGTGCAGGAGTTCTACAGCCAGACGCACGGAGTGGAGAAGCCATTCCAGCCGGGGGTGTCGCATGTACCGGTGTCGGGGCGCGTGTTTGACGGCGCCGATGTGCGGGCGCTGGTGGACAGCGGGCTGGATTTCTGGCTGACGACGGGGCGGTTTGCACAGGATTTTGAGCGGGCGCTGGCGCGCTACCTGGGCGTGCGGCACGCGGTGCTGTGCAACTCGGGGAGTTCGGCGAACCTGCTGGCGGTATCGGCGCTGACGTCGCCCACGTTGGGGGAGCGGCGGCTGTGTCCCGGCGATGAGGTGATCACCGTCGCGGCGGGGTTCCCGACAACGGTGAATCCGCTGTTCCAGAACGGGCTGGTGCCTGTCTTCGTAGACGTGGACGTGACGACGCACAACGTGAATGCCGACCTGGTGGAAGAGGCGGTGTCGCCGAAGAGCAAGGCCATTATTCTGGCGCATACGCTGGGCAATCCGTTTGCGTTGGACCGCATTGTGGCGATCGCGAAGAAGCACAATCTTTGGCTGATCGAGGACAACTGCGACGCGCTGGGAGCGGAGTTTCAGGGTAGCCGGACGGGGACGTTCGGAGACATTGCGACGGTGAGTTTTTATCCGGCGCACCACATTACGACGGGCGAGGGCGGGGCGGTGTTCACCAACAACGTGCGGTTGAAGCCGTTGATTGAGAGCTTCCGCGACTGGGGCCGGGACTGCTGGTGCGAGCCGGGCAAGGACAATACGTGCGGGAAGCGGTTCGATTGGCAACTGGGCACGCTGCCCTGCGGATACGACCACAAGTACACTTATTCCCACGTCGGCTACAACCTGAAGATGACGGATATGCAGGCGGCGGTGGGGATGAGCCAGATGGGCAAGCTGCCGCAGTTTATTGAGAAGCGGCGGGAGAATTATGCGTATCTGCGGGCCGGGATCGCCGATTTGCGGGAGTACATTGCTCCGACCGAGGCGACGCCGGGAAGCAATCCGAGCTGGTTTGGATTTACGATCACGGTGCAGCCGGGGGCGCCGTTTACGCGCAATGAGCTGATCCGCTTTTTGACGGAGCGGAACATCGGGACGCGGCTGCTGTTTGCTGGGAACCTGGTGCGGCAGCCGGCGTATATGAACCTGCCCTACCGTGTGGTGGGCGAGTTGACGAACACGGACGCGGAGATGAACCAGACGCTGTGGCTGGGCGTGTTTCCGGGGCTGACGCGCCCGATGAAGGACTACATGCTGGAATCGCTTCACGAGTTTGTGAAAGGCCGGACGCGATGAATTGGCTGATCACGGGCGGTTGTGGATTTGTCGGGTCAAACCTGGCCGATCATTTGCTGGAGGCCGGCCACGAGGTGGCGGTGCTTGACAACCTGAGCCGGTATGGTTCGAGCAACAATCTGGAGTGGCTGCGGTCGCGCCATAGCGGCTTCGGGTACTTCGGCGAAGATGTGCGGAATGCGGCGGCGGTGGCGCGTGTGGTGAAGGAGCTGCAGCCGGACGCCGTGGCGCACCTCGCCGGGCAGGTGGCGGCCACGACGAGCCTGGAGAATCCGCGGCTGGACTTTGAGATCAACGCCGGGGGTACGTTCAACGTGCTGGACGCGGTGCGGCTGGGGCGGCCGGAAGCGATTGTGCTGTACAGTTCGACGAACAAGGTGTACGGCTCGCTGGAATATCTGCGGAGCGAGTTGAGCGGGAAGCGGTATGTGCTGCCGGATTATCCGGCGGGGCTGGACGAGAGCGTGGCGGTGGATCCGACGACGCCGTACGGATGCAGCAAGGCGGCGGCGGACCAGTATGTGAAAGATTACTTCCGGATGTACGGGATCCGGACGGTGGTATTCCGGCATTCGAGCATGTACGGGGGGCGGCAGTTTGCCACCTTCGACCAAGGCTGGGTGGGCTGGTTCTGCCAGCAGGCGCTGCGGATGCGGGACGCCGGGGCGGCGCCGTTCACGATTGCCGGCGATGGGATGCAGGTGCGGGATCTGTTGCATTCGCGGGACCTGATCCGGTGTTACACGCAGGCTGTGCGGCACATTGACCGGGCGGCCGGTGAAGTGTTCAACATTGGCGGGGGCTGGGAGAATTCACTCAGTTTGCTCGAGCTGTTTGCGCATTTGGAAGCGAGCGTTGGGGTACGGATGCGTTTCGAAAAGACCCCGTGGCGGATTGCCGATCAAAAAGTCTTTATCGCCGGGTGCGGGAAGGCGAAGGATATCATTCAATGGTCTCCAGAGGTGAGCTATCGTGACGGACTCGAACAAGCCATCGAGTGGGCCGGACAAGCCGGCTGAGGGCGTGGAAAATCCGGTGAAGCGTTCCGGCGCCGCGTGGGTGCTGCTGGTGTGCGTGCTGGTATTGACGGCGGTGTACTCGTATTGGTGCGCGACGCAGTTCACGGGCGTGTTCGCGCGGTTGACCTACATGGACCACTACCGCTATCTGGCCGATGGGATGAGCAGCGCCGCGCTGGACGTGCATGATGAAAAGGGCGCGCCGGTGGCGCTCTGCACGGACTGTTTGCAGTTCAAAGGCAAGGCCTATATCGCCTACGGTCCGCTGCCGGCGGTGTTTCAATTGATCACCGATCATGTGCTGCGGTGGCGTGTGGCGAGCGGGGCGATTGTGTGGTTACTGGTGAACCTGGCGCTGGCGCTGTTTGCGGCGACGCTGGTGCGTTTTCTGCACCGTGTGATGGGGCTGGGGCTGACGGCATCGCTGGTGATCACGGCCGGGGCGAGCGCGGTGCTGGGGACGAGCGAGATTTTTCTGCACACGGCGCTGGTGCCGTATGCGTGGAGCCAGGCGTCGGCGGCGGGGCAGTTGCTGGTGGTGGGCGCGCTGGCGTTTTTATTGCAGCAGTATCTGCGGCCGGCGCCGCGCTGGATCGCGGCGGCGACGCTGTGCGCGGGAGCTTCGGCGCTTTGCAAGCAGAACTATTTTCCGGCGCTGGTGGGCGTGGCGGCGGCGCTGCATGTGATCTGCGGGAAGGGCGAACGGAGCTACTGGAGCCGGGAGAATGCGCGGGCATACGTGGTTCCGGCGGCGGTGTGCGTGGTGTTGTTTTTCGGCTACAACGCGGCGCGGTTCGGGAACCCGTTTGATAACGGGACGAGCTATGTGAATGCCAGCGAGACGCGGCCGATTCTGCACGCATCGCCGAAGGTGCACCGGATTCCGATGAACTTCTTCAACCACTTCCTGGCCGGGTACCGGTTTAATCCGACGGACTGGCCGTTGTTGGCCGGGAAGTCGGAGCAGTTTGAGGGGATCAAGCCGGACGGCAGCGGCGGGCTATTGCACAACCATCCGATGTTCTCGCTGTTTCTTTCGATGCCGCTGCTGTTGCTGGGCGTCGGCGGGGGGATCTGGGGCGCGATTTTCTGGTACCGGACGCGGGGGGAGTTGGCGGCGTGGGCGGTGGGCGGATGGTGTTTGGCGGGCAGCACCTTTTTCTACTATCTGCTGGCGGAGGCGTCGTGGAGCCGCTACCGTTATGATTTTCTGTTCCCGTTGGCGCTGGTGAGCGTGATAGCGGGAGTGCTCCTGTACAGGGCGGCGGCGCCGTACCGGTTTGTGCTGCATCCGGTGGCGCTGGTGGTGTTGCCGGTGCTGTTTGGATGGCAGTCCTTTGTGGGGATTGACCAGGCGCTGGGGACGATGTTCAGCCGGGATCACCGGTTGATCCACTGGTCGTCGAATCTGCCGCCGGGGTATGCAACAGTGCGGGAAAAGGCGCACCTGTTGAGGGCGGCGCTGTTGGAGACGGGCAGCGAGATACCGCTGTGGACGGCCGCGCTGCCGGCGCCGGCGGACTTTCCGGTGGGAACGGTGGCGGTTGTCTCGCCGGGCGACCAGATTCACCGCTACAACGGATTTGCGTGGAGGAAGATCTGGCATGAGAACAGTGTTCCGGCGGGGATCTCCTTTGTTCTGCCGGCGGCGCGGCTGGAGGGCTGGCAGCCGCTGTTGGAGTTGGGCTCCGGGCCGGGGCACGCGCAGGGCGTGGGCATTGCCGATTTGGGTAAGGGCCAGTATCAGTTCCGTTACGACTACTGGGGCGTGCCCGGGTGCGTGAGCGCGCCGCAGAAGTTGCAGCCCGGCGTGCTGTATCAGATGTGGCTGGATGTGCAGCCGCCGAAGAATGCGGCGCTTTATGTGGGCTCCGAACTGGTGATGGACTGCGCAGTCGGCGCGTTTGCGACGGCCGGAGAGACGATCCATGCCGGGGTGAACGGGATCGGGTTCAATACGATGGGCCGGCGCTTTGCGGGCCGGGCGCATGTGCTGGACGGACGCAGCGAAACCATGCAGGCGTTTAATGTGCCGCACGCCGGGGTGGATGTTTCCGTGTGGATGCCGGAGGCGCGGACCAAGGATCCGGAACCGTTGATCCAGTTCGGCTCGCAATCGGCGATGGCGGACCTGCTCAGCGTCCAGTACGGGGAAGGGAACATGGTGCGGTTGATGTACGACCACTGGGGCGCGGCAAGCTGTTTCAGTAAGCCGGTGGAGATGCCGGCCAAGCGGCGGTTCCGGATTCGCGCCGAGGTGGAGATGGGCGCGGGCACGACGCGGTTTTTCCTCGATGGCCGCGAGCTGTTCCAGTGTTCTAACGGCGTTTACCTGCAGAGCAGTTCGGCACTGACACTGGGCAAGAACACGCTGCAGTTTTCCACCGCGCTGCCCGTGTTTCGCGGGCGAGCGGTGCTGGACGCGGCGCTGGAAGGGCTGGAGCTGAAGGTGAAGTTCCCGGAGGCCGAGCGGACGCCGACCGAGCCGGTGGCGCAGTTGGGCAACGAGCCCGGGCGCTCCGACATGCTGGGCGTACGCTACGTTAGCAGCGGTTCGGTGCGGCTGATGTACGACCACTGGGACTCACCGACATGCCAGAGCGAGCCGCTGGCGATTGACCGGGACGAGTGGCAAACGATCCGGTATGCGCTGGACTTCCAGACGCAGACGGCGCGGTTCTGGCTGAACGGAAAGGAAGTGGCAGTGTGCCGGAACGGCGTCTACGAGAACTCGTTGTACTCTCTTGCGCTGGGCCGGAATATCCGGGGTTTTACCACCGTGGGAAACCGTTTTACAGGGAAAGTCTGGCTTGCGGGCAGGCCTGAAGAGAAGAAATGATCGATCTTTCCGTAGTGATTCCTGCCTATCGGGAGGCGGAGGCGTTAGCCCTCTTGTTGCCGAAGCTGAAGGCCCAG
>JAINDL010000134.1 GCA_019931245.1 Bryobacteraceae bacterium CoA2 C42 | reverse complement strand
CGCCGGCGCCGAAAGCGACGAGGTGCTAGGCATCATCCGCCACGCCCTGGCCCACCGCCCGGACCTCACCCGCTATGCTGATCACTGACCCCATCGCCGAAAGCTTGGCTTCGTTTCGCCAAACGCTCGCCCACCGCCCCGACCTCACCCGCCCCGCCGACCCCCATGCCAACGATTGACGTCATCGACTCCCACACCGGCGGCGAACCCACCCGCCTCGTCATCGCCGGCGGCCCCGACCTCGGCTCCGGCTCCATGGCCCAACGCCTGGCTTCGTTTCGCAAAACACACGATCGCTTCCGCGCCGCCGTCGTCAACGAGCCCCGCGGCTCCGATGTCCTCGTCGGCGCCCTGCTCTGCGCACCCGTCGACCCCGCCTGCGCCGCCGGCGTCATCTTCTTCAATAACGTCGGCTACCTCGGCATGTGCGGCCACGGCGCCATCGGCCTGGTCGCCTCCCTCGCCTACCTCGGCCGCCTCCACCCCGGCCACCATCGCCTCGAAACCCCGGCCGGCGAAGTCGCCGCCACCCTCCACCCCGACGGCTCGGTAACCATCGCCAACGTCCCCAGCTACCGCGCCGCCCAAGCCGTCGTCGAAGTCCCCGGCGTCGGCCTCGTCGCCGGCGACATCGCCTGGGGCGGCAACTGGTTCTTCCTCTCCCACTGCCCCGGCCTCGGTCCCGTCGACGCCCTCACCGAATACGCCTGGGCCCTCCGCCAAGCCGTCAACAACCAGGGCTACCCCGAAGTCGACCACGTCGAACTCTACGACGGCAATCGCAACTTCGTCCTCTGTCCCGGCAAAGCCTACGACCGCTCCCCCTGCGGCACCGGCACCAGCGCCAAGCTCGCCTGCCTCGCCGCCGACGGCCATCTCGCCCCCGGCGAGGTCTGGGTCCAGGAAAGCATCATCGGCAGCCGCTTCCACGCCACCTACGAACCCGCCGGCGACCGCATCCTCCCCTCCATCACCGGCACCGCCTTCGTCACCGCCGAAGCCCGGCTCCTCATCGACGACCGCGACCCCTTCGCCTGGGGCTTCGGCCCGCCCCCCCCAACACCGTGACCACCGACGTCCTCATCGCCGGCGCCGGCATCGTCGGCGCGGCCATCGCCGCCGCCTTCCGCGCCGAAGGTGGCAAGTGCCTCGTCGTCGACCCCGATCTCGTCGGCGGCGGCGCCACCGCCGCCGGCATGGGCCACGTCGTCGTTATGGATGACTCCCCCGCCCAACTCGCCCTCACCGAATACTCCCGCCGCCTCTGGGACAACCTCGACCTGCCCCCCAACGTCGAACGCGAGCACCGCGGCACGCTCTGGGTCGCCGCCGACGCCGAAGAGATGGCCGAAGTCGCCCGCAAACACGCCCTGTTTCCCTCGAGCGAAATCCTCGACGAACGCGCCCTCTACGCCGCCGAACCCGAACTCCGCCCCGGCCTCGCCGGCGGCCTCCTCGTCCCCGGCGATAGCGTCCTCTACGCCCCCTGCGCCGCCGCTTGGCTCCTGCGCCTCACCCCCGTCCGCTACGCCGCCATCGCCGAGCTCACCCCGGACGGCGCCCGCCTCTCCGACGGCGCCACCGTCTCGGCCGGCCTCACCATCCTCGCCTGCGGCGCCGGCATCACCCGCCTCCTCCCCCAGCTCCCCATCAAGCCCCGCAAAGGCCACCTCGCCATCACCGACCGCTACCCCGGCTTCCTCCACCACCAGCTCGTCGAACTCGGCTACCTCAAAAGCGCCCACGGCCACAGCGCCGAAAGTGTCGCCTTCAACGTCCAGCCCCGCTCCACCGGCCAGATCCTCATCGGCAGCTCCCGCCAATACGGCGACGAGAGCCCGGACATCCGTCCCGAACTCCTCTCCCGCATGCTCCGCCGCGCCGTTGACTACATGCCCCGCCTGAAGGACCTCCAGGTGATCCGCACCTGGACCGGCTTCCGCGCCGCCACCCCCGACAGCCTCCCCCTCATCGGCCCCGTCACCGACCGCCTCTGGGTCGCCGCCGGCCACGAAGGCCTCGGCATCACCACCTCGCTCGGCACCGCCGCCCTCCTCCTCGACCGCCTCCTCGGTGACCCCCCCGCCATCCCTCCCGAACCCTATCTCCCGGACCGCTTCGCATGATCCCCGTCACTCGCAACAGCCCACCCCTCGTCCTCGCCCCGATGCACCCGCCGCAGCCAACTCCTCGCGTCCCAACGGTTACCCCCGCCTCCTACCCGCCGGAGTGCCCCGCATGATCCCCCTCACCGTCAACGGCCAGCCCCTCACCGTTCCCCCCGGCACCACCGTCGCCGCCGCCGTCATGCGCGTCCAGCCCGCCTTCCGCCGCTCCGTCACCGGCGAATCCCGCGGCCCCCTGTGCGGCATGGGCATCTGCATGGAGTGCCGCGTCACCCTCAACGGCCATCCCCACGAACGCTCCTGCCAGCTCCTCTGCGCCCCGGGCATGGAGATCACCACCCCATGACCCGCACCCTCGTCATCGGCGGCGGCCCCGCCGGCCTCGCCGCCGCCTGGGCCGCTGCCCAGTCCGGCCAAGCCGTCACCCTCCTCGACGACAACCCCGCCCTCGGCGGCCAAATCTGGCGCGGCCAAATCCCCGCCCGCTACCGCCGCTTCCTCGATCCCCGCATCACCGTCCAAACCGGCGTCCAGATCCACTCCGCCTCCCAACTCCCCCCCGCCGACCGCATCATCCTCGCCACCGGCACCCGCGAACTCTTCCTCCCCTTCCCCGGCTGGACCCTCCCCCACGTCCTCGGCGCCGGCGGCCTGCAGGCGCTGGTCAAAGGCGGCCTCCCCATCGCCGGCAAACGTATCGTCGTCGCCGGCTCCGGCCCCCTGCTCCTCGCCGTCGCCGCCTACCTCCGCCGCCGCGGCGCCAAAATCCTCCTGGTCGCTGAACAGGCTCCCTACCCCCGTATCGCCGCCTTCACCCGTGGCCTCTGGCGCCACCCCGCCAAGCTCCTCGAAGCCGCCCAACTCGGCTTCGGCCTCCGCTACCGACCCGACTCCTGGCCCCTCCGCGCCGACCCCGGCTCCGTCACTCTCCAGGGCCACGGCGTCATTCCCTGCGACTATCTCGCCTGCGGCTTCGGCCTCGTTGTCAATACCGAACTCGCCGAACTCCTCGGCTGCCGGGTGGAGAACGAGCGCGTCCTCACCGACCCCGACCAGCGCACCACCGTCCCTCACATCTTCTTCGCCGGCGCCGGCAGCGTCGACCGCTCTCTCCTCGAAGGCCAGATCGCCGGCTTCGGCCCTGAACGTGGCCGCGCCCTCCACGCCGCCCGCGCCGCCGCCGTCGCCTTCGACCGCCGCATCGACGAAACCTTCGCCCTCCGCCCGGAGCTATCCAGCCTCACCACCCCGGACACCATCGTCTGCCGCTGCGAAGACGTCCCCTTCCGCGCCATCTGGCCCCACCGCGACTGGCGCTCGGCCAAGCTCCAAACCCGCTGCGGCATGGGCCCCTGCCAGGGCCGCATCTGCGGACCCGCCCTCGCTCATCTCTGCGGCTGGCCCGCGGCCTCCGTCCGGCCGCCCCTCTTCCCCACCCGCCTAGAGAACCTTCTCGATCTCCGGGATTAACTCCGCCGCCGTCATCTTGCCCGGATGATACATCCGGACCACGCCGGCCTTATCAATCAGCACCAGCGTCGGCGAGGTCGACGAGCCGTATAACTTGAAATTCTCGTTGCTCAACGGCGCCGGCACCCGCGTAAGATCCGGGTAATACTGCGCCCGCACCTTCTCAATGTACGGCACCTCCACGGCCGGCCCCGCGTCCTCGCCGTTGGCCACATAGCCGTAGGTCTGCGTCGGCGCCACAATCTGCAGCGCCGGGTACTTCGCCTTCAGCTCAGTCAGCACCGGACCCTGCTGCTTACAGTCGCTGCACCAGTGCGCCCAGAAGAAAAGCACCACCGGCTTGCCCTTCAGTCCCCCGAGCGCCGGCAGCTTCGGGCCGGACAGCATCCGCGCCACGTCCAGCGCCGGCGCTGGCTTGCCCACCAGGCTCAGCAGATGGATATTCTTCTGAATCCGCGTCCGAATCGACGTAGTGTAGTAAGTCTTCAACTCCCGGTTCAGCATGGCGAGCGCCTCGCTCAGCCGCCCTGTGGCGGCCAAAGTATGGCCCTCCACCTCAATCGCCGCCCCCAGCGCCAGCGGCACGCTCTTTTCTGCGTCAAGCGGCCGTTTCTTCAACTCCCCCTGCACCAGCTTCCGGGTTTGCGCCGAGTAAGCGGCGGCCTTGTCCCACAGCTTGTTCGCCTGCGCCCCGCGCCCGAGCCAGGAATAGGCTTCAATATACTCTGGCGTAACTCCGTTCTGCTTCTGATACGCCGCCAGCAGCGCCTCGCCCCCGGCGAAATCCTTCGCCGCCAGCGCCCCGCGCACCGCCGTCACCAACTGCGCCGGCGCCAAGGCCGCCGCCAACAACATCAACAGAACCAGTCGCACCATATCCTAGAGCCTAACTCAGATTCCGCAGCCATTGGATGGAGGCCTCAAGATCCTCCCGCTCCTTGGCCGCCGCCAGCTCCTTGGCCACCGCCGGACGCGCCGCTAGCGGCTTACCCTTCTCGGCCAGCGCGGCAAACCGCGCAAACTCCCACGCCGGGGTCGTCCGAAACGCCTCCCAGAACTTGGGGTCAAGGTAAGGAAACGGCCGCGTGCCGGTGACGATAATCTCGAGCGACAACGCCTTGCCCGGGCACAACTGCGCAAACCTCTTCACCCAGCCGCCGATGTCGACATTGCCCTCGCCCATCCGCGTCCACTGCATCGCCGCGCCCTCCGGCGTCCGCCACACCGCCGAATCGCGCACGTGGCTCGTCAGCACATACGGCGCCAGCGTCTCGAGCGTCAGATGCGGGTCTTCAATCGCCCACGTCGGATTCCCGGAATCGATGCAGGCGCCCACCACGTCCCGCCCCGCCTCCTCGATCAGCATCTTCAACTCCCGCGCCTGCAGGTCCCCGCCGTGGTTCTCAACAGCAATCCGCTTGCCCGCGTCCATCGCCCGCGTCCGCACCGCCCGCAGCGTCTTCACGGTGTTCTCAATGCTCTGCCCGAGCGGCGTCTTGCTCGCCCGGTCGCGCCAGTCGCCCAGCACGCAGCGCACCAGCGGCGCCTCCACCACCTTCGCCGCTTCAATCATCCGCGTCAACTGCTCCTCGGCCGTGCCCTGTGCCGCGTCAAACCGCGCCGCCGTCGGGCAGATCGACAGCATGCCGATCTCGAGCTCAATCCCCAGCCGCCGCGCATGGTCCCGTACTTTTTCAAGATGCGCTCTTTCTAGACCCCCCAGAAAACGGATCTCGGAAAAATGGACTACCTTCGCCCCCTGCCGCGCGCAGTAATCGAGCAGCTCAAACGGACTCCAGCCCTGCGACCGCAAGCTGAACAGGTCGATGCCGAACTTGGCCGGAAACGCACTGCCGGCGGCCAGCATCGGCGCCGCGGCCAGACCGGCCTGAAAGGAACGTCGGGACACCATACTCATTAGCCTCGCAAGCATCCGGCAATCTCGGCAAGCCGCTCGACGGCCTGCTCCGGATGCATTCGATAATATAGCCTCCCCGTTGTCGCCGCGCCCAGCGCCGCCAGCCACTCCTCGGTGTGCCCGGGCGAACCCTCCACCCGCAGCAGCGCGCCGAACTGCCGCGCCGTCTCCTGCATCTGCCGCACCTCGGCGCCCAACTCCGCCGGCACTCGCACCGTGATCGCCTGCACCGCCACCTCCTCATCGCGCAGCCGCCGCAGGATCACCCGCACCTCCTCGGCCGTCCCCGGCGTCCCCTCCCCCAGGCTCAAATTGAGATCGAGCAGCCGCGACTCCCGCCGCAGCGCCACCGCCCCGGCCAGGTCCGTCGCCTCCCGCCGCGTCACGCCCAGCGCGCTGTAGCCTTCCCGCCAGCCATGCCGCGCCGCCGCCCACGTCAACTCCGCCCCGGCCTCGGTTTCAAAGGCCGCCACGTTCACGCCGTACTTCCGGATCACGCCCCGGAACTGCGCAAACGCGGCGTCCGGCGCGCCTACGGCGGCCACCAGCAGCGCCTCGCCCCCCTGCGGCCGCGGTTGAATCGCCCGGTCCAGCCGTTCGGCGTAGGTCGCGATCGCCTCGGTGTGCGACGGTCCAAACGGAATCGCGTTCACCACCACCTCGGCCCCGTTCGGCGTCCGCATGCGCCCGATCAGCGTCGGCTTTGGAAAAAGCGCGCTGGCCGGAGACGCCTCCGGCGCAATGTGCAGCAGCCACGGCTCCTTGGCGTCCACGGCCACATAAACCGTCCGCGGCGCGCTCGGGTCCGCGGCCAGCGACCACGGCAGCACGGTAAAGCTGCCGAGCGACAACGAATGCAGCCGCGCCGCCAACTGCTGCCGCGCCGCGTCGGTCACCGGCCCGCGGCCCGCCACCTGCAACACCAGATCGGCCAGCGCCGCCGCGTCCGCCGCGCGCACGGGAAGAGTCAGCGGTACGGGACTCATAGCGGCAGCTTTTTGAGATACTCGCGGAACGGGCTGCCGAGATCGAATCGCTTCAAGGCAAACTCCACCGTCGCCTGCAGAAAGCCCAGTTTGTCGCCCGCGTCAAAGCGCTTGCCTTCAAACTTGAAGCCGTAAATCGGCCGGCTGCGCAGCAGATGTTTGAGCGCATCGGTCAGTTGGATCTCGCCGCCCTTGCCCGGCTCAATCGACTCGATCGAGGTGAAAATCTCCGGCGTCAGAATGTAGCGCCCGATAATCGCCAGGTTCGACGGCGCCTCCTCGGCCTTCGGCTTCTCCACCAGATTGCGGATCCGGAACAGCCGCCCGCTCCCCCCCTGATGGTCAATCGGCTCGGCATCCACCACCCCGTAGGCCGAAATGTTCTCCCGCGGCACCTCCATCAGCGCCACCACCGAGGCACCATAAAACTCGTAGATGTCGCTCATCTGCCGCAAACACGGAATCTCGGCATCGATAATATCGTCCGACAGCACCACCGAAAACGGCTCGTTGCCCACCAGCTCCTTGGCCCGCAGCACGGCGTGGCCCAGCCCCAGCGCCTCCTTTTGCCGCACGTAGCTTACGTCGATCATGTCGGAAATGCTCCGCACCTGGTGCAGCAGGTCTTTCTTGCCCTTCGACTCGAGCAGGTGCTCCAGCTCAAAGCTGACGTCGAAATGATCCTCAATCGCGCTCTTGCCCCGGCCGGTGACGATAATGATGTTGCTCATGCCGGAGTGCAGCGCCTCTTCTACGCCATACTGGATCAGTGGCTTATCCACCAGCGGCAACATCTCCTTGGGCATGGCCTTGGTGGCGGGAAGGAACCGGGTGCCCAGTCCGGCAGCGGGAAAAACTGCTTTTCGTGGTTTAACAATCATGCGCGTTCGCATCTCCTCTTTACGGAACTATCCCGCCCGGGTGGTAGCGGTAGTACTGGTACAAATCCCACTGCTGTAGATACCAAAGTGCAATTGCATCCCGGCGTTTGGCCCCGCACACTATATTAACTTCCCTGCGCATGGAGAAATCGGAAAACCATCTTTGGCCCTCCCGTGAGGTTGCCCGTCTCCTCTCACTGGTCGAGGGGGAGCGGCGCTACTACGAGGACGTTCTGGCTCTCCTGCCCGTTCCTGTGGCCATTGTCCAGGCCGGCGGGAAGTTTGTTTCGGCCAACCGCGCTTTCCTGCAGTCTCGCCAGATCAAGATGGCGGAACTCGCCGCGCTCAGCCTGCCCCGCCTACTGCCCGGGGTGCCCCTGGAGCCGGGAGTTCATGGCGAATGGCAGCTGGTGCGGATCCAGCGCTGGGATGACGAAGGTTCGGACCTGCTTCTGGTCCAGCATCCCGCCGAGGGAGCGGCGCCGGCCGCCGCCGGGCCGGCGGCTTCACCCTTCGCGCTCCAGGAGGCTGCATCGGTCGCCTCGGCCAAGCTGGCCGGGCGCGTCCTGCATGAGGCCAACAACCTCTTGATGGTGCTCTCCGGCTACGGCGAGGAGATCCTCGATGCCCTGCCCCCGGAAAGCCCCGTGCGCGAGGACATGCGGGAGATCCTCCGTTCCACCGAGAGGATCAAAGGCATGTCGGCGCAGCTTCAGGCTCTCGCCGCGCCGCCGAAGGCCGTGCGGACATCCTTTGATCTCGTCTCTTTTCTGCGGGCCTTCTCGGCCCGGGAACCGGGTTTGGTGTTGAGCGGCGGTCTGCCCGCACTCACCGTCACCGCCGACCGCAGTCACCTCGAGCAGCTCCTGCTCACCCTCGTTCGCTACGCCGCCCGGCCCCTGTCTGTAACGCTGCGGGCCCCCTCCGCGGCGGTCATCTCCGGTCTGCCCGCCTCGCTGGCCGAAGACATGGAGCTGCTGAGTCCGGCGGCCCGGGCTTCGAGCGGAGCGCTTTCGGCCGTGCCCGGACTGCTGCTCGTCTCCCGTGTGCGCTGGCATGTGGTCGCCGAGGGTGGCGCATCCGCCCTGCACCTGGAGTTCTCGGCCGAGGCCGTAATGGCCGGTCCCGCCCGGCGCATCCTGGTCGTCGATGACGAAGAAGGCATCCGGGCCTTGGTTCGTAAGGTTTTGGAGCGCCAGGGCTTTACCGTCAACGAAGCCGAGTCGGGCCACGCCGCCGTGACCATGCTTGAACGCGACGCGACCGCCTACGACCTGTTGATTACGGACATGATGATGCCGGGCATGGATGGCCGGTCGCTCGCCGGGCGGGCGGCTCAACTGCGCCCCGGCATCCGCACACTGTTCATCTCCGGCTACACCGAGGACACCGAGGTGCAGTCCGGCCGTCTGCCCGCGGGAACCGCCTTCCTGGCCAAGCCGTTCCAGCACTCCGCGCTGGTCGACGCCGTCAACCGGTTACTCGCCTAGTTCGAAGCGCCGGTCGACTATCCGCCACGGCCGCGTGAACAATCGCCGCAGAGCTTCGCTGTAGATCCGATGCTCCTGCTGCAGAATCCGGGCCGCCAGCGTCTCCGCCGTATCGCCATCTTCCACCGCCACTGCGGCCTGCAGCACAATCGGGCCGTGGTCGAGTTCCTCGTCCACGAAGTGCACCGTGCAGCCGGCAATCTTAACTCCATAACCAAAGGCCTGGTGCTGCGCGTCGAGGCCCGGGAATGCCGGCAGCAGCGACGGATGGATGTTCAGAATCCGCTGCGGGAACGCCCGGATGAATCCGGCGCTCAGAATCCGCATATAGCCCGCCAGGATCACCCACTCCACCTGATGCTCGCGCAGGGCGGCTTCCAGCCGTCGATCGTACTCTTCCCTGTCCAGCCCCTTGGATGGCAGTGAGAGCGCCTGGAGGCCCCGTTTCCGGGCCGCGGCGAGGCCTTCCGCGTCGGGTCGGTTGGAGATCACTACCGCAATCTCGGCCGGCAGGTTCCCCTGTTCGATCTGCGCGGCGATCGCCAGAAAATTCGACCCCCGTCCGGAGAGTACGATCCCCAGCCGAATCATACGTAGCGTACGCGGGCGCCGCGGCGCACCGGGTCCACGCTCCCGATGACAAAGCAGGGTTCTCCCATCGCCTGGAGCGCCTTCAGCGCCTTGGCCGCCTGCTTGGCCCCCACGCACAAAATCATTCCGACGCCCAGGTTGAACGTCCGGCGGTAATCCTCGTCCGGCACGTTGCCGAGTTCGCGCATGTGTTCAAACAGCGGCGGCACCTGCCACGAGTTCAGTTGAATCGTCGCGCCCAGTCCCTTCGGCAGCATGCGCGGCGTGTTGTCACTAATCCCGCCCCCGGTGATGTGCGCGGCGCCCTTCAGCAGTTTGGCCTTGAGCAGACCCTGGATGGCTTTCAGATAGCTGCGGTGGACCTTCAACAAAGCATCCGCCACCGTCCCGCCCAGCGCGTCGACGTGCTGATCCGGCCGGTAGCCCGCCACATCGAACAGCAGTTTGCGGGCGAGTGAGTACCCATTGGTATGCAGACCGGTCGAGGGCAGGCCGATCAGAACATCTCCCGCCTCAATGCCCTTGCCGTCCAGCATCCTGTCTCGCTCCACCGCGCCGACGATAAAGCCGGCGAGGTCATACTCCCCCGGCAGATACATCCCGGGCATCTCGGCCGTCTCGCCGCCAATCAGAGCGCAGCCGTTAGCCTTGCATCCGCGCGCAATCCCCTTCACCACGTCCCCGGCGATCTTGGCCTCGAGCTTACCCACGGCAAAGTAGTCGAGGAAAAACAGCGGCACGGCGCCCTGCACGGCGATATCGTTGACGCAGTGGTTCACGAGGTCCTCGCCCACCGTGTCATGCCGTCCGGTGACAAAAGCCACCTTGAGCTTGGTGCCCACCCCATCGGCGGAGCTGATCAGCACCGGCTTCTTCCATCCCTCCAGTAGATAGCCGGCGCCAAAAGATCCGATATCCGTCTTCACGGATTCAGTAAACGTCTTGCGGGCGTGGGAACGGATCAGCGCAACGGCGCGATCTGCTTCGTCAATGTCCACCCCGGCATCTTTGTAGGCGATCGGTTTCGAGCTTGCCATGCGATACAGAAAACTCTAGGGTACCGTATGCCGGTTAGTCAACAAAACCTCGCCACGCGTTGCCCGCATCGTCGCGCAACAGAATGCCCTCGTTGTCCGAGATCCCGCAGATCCTCTCACCCTGCCCGTTGTGGAACCGGTAACGCGTGGTCCCATCCTCCAGCAACTCCGCCGTACCCGTCCATTCGGCGCCCTCGTTGTCCCGTAATCGCAGCAGCCCGGCGATGCCGAAGCCCGAAAGGATGCCCTGCCCCCGTGTTTTTTGAAACCGGTAGTATCCATCGCGCACGGATGAGTTCTTGCCCGGACGGTGATAAAACATAACCCGATCATGCGGGGAATCCAGCCCGGCTGCCACCGGACGATACCTTAGCCGCCCGGACTGTGTTGCCTTAGCCCGGTTTTCTCCGTGCGCCCCAAAGGCGCAAGTCACCAGTGGAGGAGGATTCCACCCATGTAGATATCGGTAAGACATGGTAGCTGACGGGCCGTTCGGCACCGGTAATGGGCCGGAGGGGAGCCCCGGGACAAAGCCCGCGATAGGCGGGTGAGCGATCTTGCAGGCCGTAACGCGAGTGAACCTTGAGCAGGCCTCGAAAGACTGGTTCGATCCACCGGGGTAGTGAGGACGGCATGCAGGGAAGGTGATTTGTGTAATTGGGGGAAGCCCGGCGCAGGTGAGGGGTAGTGCCTTCAACACGGCCCTGTAGGGGCGGTGGCCTGGGTGGGCCTCGGACAGGGTCATAGTACTGACGAAGCCGGGTAATGCCGGGGGCGGGAAGGACCCTGACTTGTTGGCGCGCTTTCAAAGGAACGAAGGACAGGGGATTGGCGATGAGTCTGGAAACACCGAATAAGATCCGGGAGTTGCAGAGGAAGCTGTATCGAAAGGCGAAGGAAGAACCCGCCTACCGGTTCTACTTGCTCTACGACAAGATTCACCGGGAGGACATTTTCCGGCACGCCTACGCATTGGCGAAAGCCAACGCGGGAGCGCCGGGAGTGGACCAGGAAAGTTTCTCGGGGATTGAGACAAAGGGTTTGGAGAACTGGCTGGAAGAGTTGAGGAAAGAACTGCAAGCGAAGACGTACAAACCACAACCGGTGCGGAGGGTGATGATCCCGAAGCCCGGCGGCGGGGAACGGCCACTGGGGATACCGACAATCAGGGACCGAGTGGTGCAGACTGCGCTGAAGCTGGTGGTGGAGCCGATCTTCGAGGCGGACATGGAGCCAAGTGCCTATGGTTACCGGCCGGAACGGAGCGCGCAAGAGGCAATCCGGCAAGTACACAAGCTGGTGTGTGCCGGCTACACAGATATAGTGGACGCGGATTTGTCCAAGTATTTCGATACGATTCCGCATTCGGAGCTGCTGAAGAGCGTGGCCCGAAGAATCATTGATCTAAAACGGCAGTTAGCCCACTGCAAGTGGCCTGATTTCCCCCTGAAGCGGGCCGGTCCCGCCGCAGAATTCGTAGAAGATCTGCCGCAACATCGCGGGCCAGCGCTGCGCCGGTTCTAACTGCTCCGCATCGGTCAGGAACCGCCGTAAATAGTCGCTAATCCTGCTCAAATACGCCGCAATCGTCTTCGCCTTCCCGTGCACGCTGGTCAT